>JAZODE010000049.1:0-18879 GCA_045596885.1 Victivallaceae bacterium | reverse complement strand
TTACTCGCGCAGCGAGAAAACTTCACGGGCGGCGCAAGCCGACCTCTTCACAAGCGACCACAGGGAGTGACTTCACAAGCAAGGCTTCTGGAATTTGGTGAAGATGTGAAGAAAAAACTTTGTTTTTTGAGTGAAGTTGTGCCTGACGGCACAGTGAAGTGAAGCCTTGCGGCTTCGTTCCGCCATTTTTTTGCAAAAAAAATGGCGGAGAGAGAGGGATTCGAACCCTCGGACAGTTGCCCGTCGCAGGTTTAGCAAACCTGTGCTTTCGGCCACTCAGCCATCTCTCCGCAATTCGTTTGTATGCCTAATATATCACAAAAAAAAGAAAAGTCAAGGGAAAATTATGGATTTTTTTGAAAAAAGAACGAAAAAACTCTATTCCATACTCTAAAGGGTCCTCCGGGGAGCTTGCAATTCCTTTGAATCCATGTTATATTATAAAATGAATTATCACTGCGTACTTATACAATAAAGGCTCAGGGAGCCTTCAATTGTGAAAGTATTTCTTTTTTGAGGATTTTTGAAGCAACATGGCTGGAGAATACGACGCAAGTTCAATCCAAACCCTTTCGGGCCTTGAACATATCCGGAAACGCCCGGGTATGTATATCGGCCGTCTCGGTGATGGGAGCCATCCCGATGACGGTATATATGTCCTTCTTAAAGAGGTCATAGACAACAGTATCGACGAATTTATCATGGGCGCAGGAAAGCGCATTGAGATCTCTATCGCGGAAGACGGTACCGTCGCAGTACGGGACTACGGACGGGGGATCCCCCTTGAAAGCGTGGTCGCGTGCGTCTCTGTTATGAACACAGGCGGCAAATATGCCGAAGGCGCCTTTGCACGCTCCATCGGTATGAACGGCGTGGGTACCAAGGCGGTCAATGCCCTTTCCACCTATTTTGAAGTCAAATCTGTCCGTGACGGAAAATTCAAGTCCGCACGCTTTGCTTATGGAGAACTCCAGAGCACTGACGAAGGTACCACCGAAGAACGCAACGGAACCTTTACCACATTCCGTCCCGATCCCGAACAGTTCAAAAATTATGCCTACCGCAACGAGTATGTGGAAAAAAGACTCTGGATGTATGCCTATTTGAACAGTGGGCTTTCGCTCCTTTACAGAAACCAGCGCTACTACTCAGCCAAAGGTCTTGAAGATCTCCTCAATGTGGAAACCGGAGACGACCGTCTTTATGACATTATATATTACCGCTCCGACAGTGCTGAATTCGGTATTGAATTCGCTCTGACACACAGCGACAACTACGGCGAAAACTGCTTCTCTTTTGTCAATGGTCAGTACACCAATGACGGAGGCACCCATCTTTCAGCTTTCAAAGAAGGACTCCTCAAAGCAGTCAACGAGTTTTCAGGCAAAAACTTCAAGGCCGATGCTGTCCGTGACGGTATGGTGGGCGCCATTTCCATCCGTATCACCGACCCCATCTTTGAAGCGCAGACCAAAAACAAGCTGGGCAATACCGATGTCCGCGGTCCCATCGTCAACGCTGTCAGAGAAGCCATCGTTGACTTTCTCCACAAAAACCTGGAGATCGCTGATATCATTCTTGACAAAGTCCAGCGCAACGAATCGGTCCACCGCAAGATGCAGGAGGCAAAAAAACTTTCCAAAGAAAGCGCCGCCAAAAGCCGTCTGCGGATCCCAAAACTCAAAGACTGCAAATACCATGTGGGCGAAAAATGGCCCAGAGGTGAAGAGCCCCGGGAAACCATGATCTTTCTGACTGAGGGCGACTCCGCTGCAGGCTCCATCGAACAATCACGTCAGACCGAAAATCAGGCGATCTTCGCCCTGCGGGGCAAACCCCTCAACTGCTTCGGCGCCACACGGGAAGAACTTTACAAAAACGAGGAGTTCTACTTTCTCACTCAGGCTCTGGGCATTGAGGACGATATTGAAAATTTACGCTACGACAAAGTCATTATCGCAACCGATGCTGATGTGGACGGTATGCACATCCGCAACTTGCTCATAACCTTTTTTCTCACCTTCTTTGAACAGCTGGTCCTCAAAGGACATCTCTATGTCCTTGAAACTCCCCTCTTCCGTGTCCGGGACCCCAAAGCTGCCACCAAAGAAAAAAGCAAGAGCAAGCGCCCCCGCAAAAAAGAAGAGGAAAAGAGCGACAAAATTGCAGAAAATCCTTTGCAGTACTACTGCTACTCTGAAGCAGAGCGTGACGCTGCCGCCGCAAAACTGGGCTCAAAAGCTGAGATCACCCGCTTCAAAGGTTTGGGTGAAATTTCCCCCAAAGAGTTCGCTCAGTTCATCGGCGAAGAGATCAAACTGCTCCCTGTGACCCTTGACAGTATGCGCAATGTTCCGGAACTGCTCAAGTTCTACATGGGGCCCAACTCTCCTCAGCGAAAAGATTATATCATGACGAACCTGACGGTAAGCAAATATGAGTGACGAAAACGAAAACAACATGATCCCGCTTCAGGAAAGTGAACTTCCTCAGGGCGATGAAGCTGTCAACCAGCGCGGTAACGATGCCTATCTGCGCGCCATGGTCGATAAGAACTTTCTGGAATATGCTTCTTACGTGATCAAAGACCGTGCCATCCCAGATGTGGACGACGGTCTCAAACCCGTTCAGCGCCGTATCCTCTGGGCTCTGAAAGAGATCGACGACGGCAGGACACACAAAGCTGCCAATGTCATCGGCAATGTGATGCACTATCACCCCCACGGAGACGCCTCCATCGGGGACGCTCTGGTGGTTCTTGCCAACAAAGAGTACTACATCATCAAGCAGGGCAACTACGGCAACCCCATTACAGGGAGTCCCGCCGCCGCTTCGCGTTACATCGAGTGCGGACTTTCCAAACTGGGCAGAGAGGTCCTTTTCAACGACGACCTGACTGAGTTTGTGGACTCTTACGACGGCAGAAGCAAGGAGCCCGTTGTGTTGCCCGTAAAGATCCCCAGTCTCCTCATGCTGGGCAGTGACGGTATCGCCGTTGGTATGGCGACTACCATATTGCCCCACAACTTCTGCGAACTGATCCAGGCGCAGATCAGTATTCTCAAGGGAGAAGATTTTGCCGTTTATCCTGATTTCCGCCAGGGCGGTCTGATGGATGTTTCGGAATACGATGACGGCAACGGGAAAATCATACTCCGAGCGAAAATCGAACTGGATGAAAAACATAAAAAACTTATCATCCGTGAAATTCCTGCTGTCTGCACCTCAGAAAGTCTCATTGCCTCCATCGAAAAGGCGGCAGACAAGAATAAAATCAAGATCTCCGGCGTCAAGGACTTTTCAAGTGCCGAAGCAGAAATCGAAATCACCCCCACCCGGGGCTATGATCTGGAAAAGACCCGGCAGGCACTTTACATGTATACGGACTGTTCCAAGTCCGTTTCCGTCAATCTGACAGTGATCCGTGAAGGGCGTCCCTGTGTCATGTCGGTCAGTGAAGTCCTGAAACGGAACACCGAAAAACTGCTCTACTATCTGAAGCGGGAACTGGAAATAGCCCTTGAACGGCAGGCAGAACTCTTCCACGCCAAGACTCTGGCGCAGATCTTCTTTGAAAACCGTATCTACAAAAGGATCGAAGAAAGCGAGACCCACGAACTTGTCCTTGCTGAAGTCCATGAGGGTATCGCCCCCTTCAGGGATATGCTCAAAAGGGATGTGACCGATGAAGATGTGGAAAAACTCCTGGCGCTTCCTGTGCGCCGTATCGCCCGTTTTGACATTGAGAAAAACCAGAAAGAACTGGCTGAGATCCTCGAAGAGATGAAGCAGCTGCGCAAAAAGCTGGCTCACCTCACTGATTACGCCATCGACTATCTGACCGCCATATTGGAAAAATACGGTCCCGATTTCCCCAGACACACCGAAATCGAACATCTGGAAAAAATCGACCGCAGCGCCGCCGCACTCAATAACATCAAGATCGGGTGGGATCGCCGCAACGGTTATATCGGTACCGCCGTCAAAAGTGACGACACAGTGGTCTGCAACGAATTTGACCGGCTTTTGTGTACGAGAAAAGACGGTATGTACAAGGTCATTGCGCTGCCGGGAGACAAGTTCTTTATAGACAAACTTTACGATTTCCGCCGTTACGATGCGGAAGCCGTTTTCGGGATCGTCTACCGGGAAACAAAAACCGGTAAATATTACGGCAAACGCACCTCCATCGGCGGCTATATCATGGATAAAGAGTATCAGCTCTGCCCCGAAGGATGCAAGCTGGAACTGATGACGCCCCGTGCAGATGCTGTCTATATTCTCACCGAAAGCACCGGCAAAGGTAAAAACACCACCCGGGAAATCAATCTCATGGAGTTCCCGGTGCGTTCTCCTAAAGCAAGAGGTACTTTGATCGGTTCCAAAACTTTCGTCAAGATCACCCACAGCCGTTACCTGACTGAGGAGGAACTCGCCCAATTCACAAACACTCCGGGCGAACAGGAGGAAATGGAAACTGAAGCAGAAAGCAGTGCAGCTCCTGTTGCTGAAAATGTACCGGTTTCAGAAGTTGAAGTCAAAGAGACTCCGGCAACTGTTTCCGTACCGTCTGAAGTCGTGGAACCACCTCAAAAGGAAGAGAAAACTGAAATCAAAGCTCTTCCTGAGGATCCCCGGGAAGAGAGCAGCAGCGATACCCCCTTGCTGGGAGATGTTCCCCCTGATCCTGTGGAGGAAAAAGGAAGCGGAAAAACGCAGAAAATTTCCAGAAAAAATGAAGATAAAGATGCCGATGGAGAGGATGATCTGGGTATAATCCAGCCTGAGTTCGGCTTTTAAAATAACTTTGAGGAGTATGAGTTATGGCTTTGATGCAATGTTTTATCAGTTCAGCCGTGTTGGGGAAAGGATGCAATGTCAATGTCATTGTTCCCCAGAATTACGAAAATGGCACCACAACACCGGGCAAACGCCGGGAATACAAGGTGCTTTATCTGCTCCACGGACTTTCTGATGACTATTCCTCATGGCTCCGCCGTACATCCATCGAGCGCTATTTGAGTAATTTGGATGTGGTGGCAGTCATGCCCGATGTGGACAGAAGTTTCTACACAGATATGAAACACGGGCTCAAGTACTGGACCTTTATCTCTGAAGAACTGCCCGGATTGATCCAACAGCTGTTTCCGGTAAGTTCAAAACCGGAAGACACCTTCGTTGCCGGTTTTTCCATGGGGGGCTACGGCGCATTGAAACTTGCCCTGAGCCACCCTGAGCGCTTTGCCGCCTGCGGTGCCATGTCTTCAGTAACTGACATCGCCGCAAAATTCGGTGATCCCCGCTATGCCGGCTGGAGCTTTGAAGATATTTTCGGCTCTCCGGAGCAGCTGGCAGCCGATGGGAACGACCTTTTTGAATTGCTTAAAAAGCTCCCTTCCGCCCCCAAAGTTCCCCGTTTCATCCAGATATGCGGCACCGAGGATTATCTCTGGCAGGATAATCTCAAGCTGAAAGCCGCCTTTGAATCAAGCGGTATTCCGGAATATGTCTTTGAAAGCCATCCCGGTGTCCACAGCTGGGATTTCTGGGATCAGTACATTCAAACCATCTTGAAATTTTTCTTCAGCTGATGATAGAAGTCGCCGCCAAAATTGAAGTTCACCGGGCCTTTCTGGTCGGCATCGCCTCAGGCAATGAAAGTGATGCCGAAGTCATGGAACAGCTGGATGAGCTGGCTGAACTGGTACGCAATGTGGATCTGATCCCTCTTGAACCGGAAATCGTCCGCTTGCGCGAACCTCACGCTCAGTACATGATGGGCAGCGGGAAAGCTGCGGAAATAGCCCGGCTGATCCAGGAGTGCGAAGCGGATTGCGTCATTTTCGACTCCACCCTTACCCCTTCACAGCAGCGCAACTGGGAGCGTCTGGCAGGGGTCCCCGTCACCGACAGGGAAGAGATCATATTGGATATCTTTGCCCGCAGAGCCCATACCCATGAAGCTGTACTCCAGGTGGCTCTTGCACGGGCTGAGTACTCCCTGCCCCGCCTTTCCCGTGCCTGGAGCCACTTTTCACGCCAGCGGGGCGGCGGCGCAACCAACCGCGGCGAAGGTGAAGCACAGCTCGAAACCGACAGACGGCTTCTGAAACGGCGGATCCAGCAGCTTACCGAAGAGCTCGCCTCTGTCCGCAAGCAGCGCACCACCGGCAGAAAAGCAAGGTTACGCCGTCCCGTTCCTCAGGGAGCCATCGTAGGATACACCAATGTGGGCAAATCATCTCTTCTTCATGCTCTCACCGGGGCAGATATCCTCGTCAAAGACCAGCTTTTTGCCACTTTGGACCCCACCGCCAGAAAGGTGGATCTGGGCAACCACACAGAACTTGTTCTCATCGACACTGTGGGTTTCGTCCGCAAGCTGCCCCATTCTCTTGTGGAAGCCTTCAAATCCACCCTTGAAGAGGCGGTCCTTGCGGACTTTCTGCTGCTGATGCTGGATATCTCCTCGCCGCAGCTGGAACAGGAGTGGGAAACGACTCTGGAGGTCCTCAAAGAGATCGGCGCCGATGAGAAAAAGATCCAGGTGGTCTTCAATAAGGTCGATCTGGTCGATCCGGTGGAAGATGCCATTCTGCTGGCACGGCTCCGGGGACTTTTCCCTCAGGCGCTTTTTATCTCCACCGCAACCGGTGAAGGATTCGATCAGCTGAAACAGCGTCTCACCACCCTCGCGGGGGCGGAACAGAAGGTCTTTGAAGTGACACTGCCCCCGGAAAGGGCAGATCTGGTTGCCTTTGCCTACTCCGCCGGGAAAGTCTATGAGTGCGATTATCAGGAGGACGGCAGCGCAAAGATCGTCTTTTCCATTGATTTGAAGTTATGCCATAAATACAAGGAGTTTATTGCAGATGAAATATAAAATCATTCTCTTGCTGCTGCTTGCGGCGGTGGTCATTGCCGCCAATTCCGGCAGGCCCAGGCTTTCCCCCTGGGACGCATGGCGTATGGCTTATACCAGTTTTGAAAAGGGTGAAGTCTTCAGAGAAAAGGGGGACTACACAAAAGCCAGAGAATCCTTTGACAAGGCTTTGGAATATTATAAAATGGTTCGGGAAAGCCGTCCGGATTGGAACCAGAAGGTCATTACTGAACGCATTGCAGATTGCGAAAAAGAAAGCCGCCGCATGACGGCACTGCTGGGACCTGCAGCGGCAAATAAAACAGCAGAAAACAGCGGTGCAAAGACTCCGTCTGACATGGTTGAAGGTCCCCGCGAAGCAGCTTTGCGCAAAGAACTTTCGGAACTGAAAGCAGAAGTTGAAGAGTTGAGACGCAAGAACGAAGTCCGCAAAAACTATGAGTCTGAAATCAGCAACCTTCTCAGAGACCAGCGGACACTCCAAGAGCGTTACACCCTTTTGGAAAGACGATTCCGTGCCCAATCTGCCAAAGCCTCTCTTCCCGATCAAAAGGTCAAAGAGCTTGAATCCCAGCTCATTGCCACACGGCTGCAGCTGGATCTTGCACGCAAAGAAAGTGCCGCTGCCCAAAAACGCTCCGATGCCGCCGATGCCGGAAGAATGGCTTTACTCAACGAAAAAAGACAAAATGACAACGCCAGGCGGCAGCTGAAAAGTGAAGTGGAGTCCTTGCAGAGACAACTCCGGGAACAGGAGAACAAAAACACACTCCTGACACGGAACCTGACCAGCGCCCGGCAGCAGATCGATCAGCAGCAAGGTCTCATTGAATCGGACAGAGAAAAGCACCAAAAACTCCGCAAAGAGCTTGACGCTCTGCAAGTCAAATACCGTGAAAAACTCTCTAACTCAGGGGCGGGCGAAGCAGCTAACCGCAAACTTTTGGAAGAAAACAAAAGATTGCAGGAGTCTTTGACGGCTCTGAGAAATACTGAACAGGAAAACGCCAGACAAAGTGCCGCACTGCAGAGGAATATTGAAAAAATACGCCTCCAGCTTTCAGAAGAGATCGCCAAACACAGCAGCGCCGCAGCACAGCTTAAAGAAAAAAACTCCCGTCTGGAGTCTCTTTCCGCAGAGCTGCGCCGTGAAAAATCGGCAGCAGCGATCCTTGCAAGAGAAATGGAAACCATGCGGAACAGTGCCAACAGCGCCGCCGCAGAGTTGAAAAAACTTGTTTCAGAGACCACTGAGCTCAGAAGACGGTTGAAATTCCGTGAAGGTGAAGACTTTAAAAATCTGACTGCCGCCAGATCCGACCGTGACCGTCTGCAGAAAGAACTGCATAAGTGTGAAGAACAACTGGCAGCGCTGCGGGCAGAACACAAGATGACAACCGATAAACAAAGTGCTCTTGATCGCTCACTTAAAGAGCTGCAGACAGAGAACCGCAAACTCCACGCCGAAAGAATCAGCTATGAAGACCGTTTCAAAGCCCTGAGCGGCGCTTCGGCAAATGCACAGGAACTGGCACGCCAGTACAGCGAATTAAAGGTGAATTTCGCAGCGCTTCAAAAGGAAAACCGTCAGAACAAACTTGCCGCTGATGCCGCCAAACCCCGGGAAGCGGAGTTGGCAAGGATCAAGCTCCGCCTTGCCGAACTTGACGGCTTGAAGCAGCAGCTGCGCCGGGAACAGAGTTTCAACGAACAGCTCAACGCTGTCAAATCCCGCCTTGAAAAAGAGCTCCGGCAGCTCCGTCCCATGGGTACAGAGAATGCCGCTCTGAAAGCACAGCTGTCAGATCACGCCATGTTGAAAAGTGAAGTTGAGCGTCTGCGAAAACTTTCGGCAGAGCTGGCAGGAGCTCAAAAACTTTCCGGGCAAATCGCCGAACTCAAGATGCAGCTGGCACAGACCCAGCCTCTGGCAGATGAAGCAAACAAACTCAGACGGCAGAATCAGGAACTCCTTCAAGGCAGAGTCCTCTGGGAAAATGAGATCGCCAAGATGAAACTGCAGCTTGCTTCCATGGGGCAGCTGCAGCAGCAAATGGTCAAACTCCGTGCGGAATTGGCTCAAAAGGAAAAAGCTCTGCAGAAAGCAGCCAAAGATCATGAGGCTCTTGCTGCAGACAACAGAGAGCTTTCCGGAAAAGCCTCTGCGCTCCAAGCTCTGCGTCAACGCAGTGCTCAGTTGGTCGCAGATCAGGCAAGTACCATTGAAAAGCTGAGAAATGCTGAAGGAGAGATCCGCCGCTTGAAGGCAGAATCCGCAGCAGAGCTCCGCCGTCTGAAAGAGGAAAACGCAGCAGTGGTCCAGCGTCTGAAAGCTGAAGCGGCAGCAGCATCTGCTGCCGCAACGATCGCCGGAGCAACTCAACAGCCGGATTCCCAAAACGCTGCAGCAGCTCAAGAGGCAGCCGGAAAGCAGATCGCGGCAGCTCAGGAAACACTCCGGAAACAGGCTGCCATGGTTCAGGAAATCACCAGAAAGCACGCTGCCGAAACGGCAGAACTCCGCAGAGAAAACACGCTTCTTAAAAGTGTCAACGCCCAAAATGTCAATCTGGAGCAGTCTCTTGCTGAAGTGCGTATAGCCAACAACAAAATGCGCTCCGAAATTGAACAACTCCTGCCCCTCAAAGCAGAACTTGCCCGCCTCAGCAGTGCACTGAAAAAGAGTCAGTCTGCTCAGGAAAAAATCCAAGGTGAAAACAGCCGTCTCCTGGCAGTTGCGTCAGATGTCCGCCGGATCGAAAACGAAAACAACCGCATTATGCAGCTCAATAAAGAGCTTTCCAGCCGCAGTTTGAAAGCAGAGTCTGAACTGGCATCCTTGAAATCTGAACTTGCCAATTACAATCGGCTGCGCACTGAAGCTGAACGGCTGAGAAAGTTGACCGTCGAGCTGGCAGATGCCAGAAATCTGGCTCCGGCACTGGCTCAGGCAAAATTGCAGATCGCCCGCCTTGAACAGATGAGAGAGGAACTGAACCGCCAGCGAACACTCAATGAAGAGCTTTCACGGAAACGCGCCGAACTTGAAAAAGAACTTGCTGCGCGTCCCATGCCTGCATTTGCTCCGGCGGATTACGCCCCCGCCGCCTCACTCAAACCTCTGGGAAAATCCGAAGATTATGTTTCCGCAGGACGCCTTGCTGCCGCCAACGAAAAAGATGAACTGGCTGTCTGGAACTACCGCACTGCACTGAAACTTGATCCTGACAACTACACCGCAGCAGAGCTTCTGGGAAAACTTCTGGCGTTGCGGGGAGACTATGCCGAAGCAGCCCCCCTGCTCAGCCGTGCCCGGAACGCCAAACCTGACTCCATCGATCTTGCTCTGGAAACCGCCAACGCCTACATTTCGCTGAAACGTTACGGCAACGCCGAAGCGATCATCGAACCTCTTCTCAAAAGGAATCAGGAGAATCCCGATCTCCAAATCGCCGCCGGTCTGATCGCCGCCGGGAACGGACAGTACGCCAAAGCCTCAGGTTTACTTATGCTGGCGGCGGCAAGGGCTCCCAAAGATCCCCGTCCCAAGCTGGAGCTGGCACGTTTGATCTACGATACAGACCCCAACCGTATCTTTGAGGCGGTCAAGTTTTATGAAGCCGCCCGGGCACTCGGCACTCCCCCTGACCTGGATCTGGAGCCCAAACTCGCTCCCATGCTGAACAAAAGAAGCAGCATGACAAACTTCCTTACATCAGCTGCTGCTGAAGCGGCAAAAAACAAAGACTGGAACAATGTCATCTGGTACAACCGCCAGCTCATTGAGCTTGACAGAGAACCTGAAAAATACCGTCCCCGGGTGGCTTTTGCACAATATAAAAAAGGTTCATCCGGAGCTGCATTGGAAACCCTTTCCATGGGGAATATCACCCCTCTGGGGCTGCTGGTCAAAGCCTACATCCATTTGCAGCGCAAAGAGGAGCGTGAAGCACTCCTCGCTCTCAATCAGGCAAAGGCTCTCAATCACGATCAGCCCATTGAACTGCCCGCTGACTGGACAGAGTTCCTGCTGGATTTCAGGAAATACGGAAAATCCCTTGTCCCCTATACAAAGTAATGTTTCAAATTCAGTTGAAAAAAGACGATACACTACAACCATAAGGAGAACAATTTATGAAAAAAACAATTCTTTTCATGCTGACAGCAGCGGCAGTTGCCCTCACGGGCGCCGTTGTCCCCGATCCCCCCAACATGCCCAGGCGGCTGCCCCGCATCAAACAGATCGGCAGCAAAAAACTTTTGTCGCTGAACAAAAGCAACACAGCCATCGTAGTGGCTCCCAAAGCTTCAGCAGTGACCCGTTTTGCGGCACAGGAAATGGCAGACATGCTGGGTAAAATTCTTGGCGGCAAGCTCAATGTTTACCGTGCGCCCCAAAAGGGCAAGATCAATATTTATCTCGGATTCAGTGCATGGTGCCAGCAAGCCGGTATCGATCCAGCCAAACACCATCCGGAATCCTTCACCATGAAAATCAGCAAAGAGGGTATCTTCATCGCCGGAAGAGATTCTAAGAAGCATGATCCTGTCAGAAGTCTCAAAGGGGGCATCTGGGGAAATGTTTACGAACGCGCCACTCTTTTCGGGGTCTATGATTTTCTGGAGCGTTTCGCCGGTGCAAGATTCTATTTCCCCGGCGAACTGGGAACCATACTGCCTGCTAAAAAATCCCTTGATCTGCCTGCAGTAACCATTTTTGACTATCCTGATTACATCAACAGAAAAGTCTCCCAGTATCAGGGCGCCTGGTTTCAGAAAAGTGCTTCTGACCGCGCCTGGTACGAAAAGAACCTAGCTTCTTACCGCTATCGTTTTGAGACAGCTTACGTCCCCAGCTGTCACGGACTTTCACGGCTGGGTTACATCTACCGTTTTGCCAAGAGCAATCCTGACTATTTCGCCCTTCTTGACAACGGCAAGCGCCACAACAATCTTTCCATGCCCCACCCCGGCGCACTCTGCTACTCCTCCGGTATCCGGGAAGAGATCTTTCAGGATGTGAAAAGTTTCCTTTCCGGTGAACGGGCTTCCAAACGGGGCGTCAAGACCCGTGCAGGCACTCCCGGCTGGGACCCCTCCGGATTCCAGCCCGGCTACGCCGACATCATGCCTCAGGATTCCTACTACCGCTGCCGCTGCGCCAAGTGCCAGAAGGTTTTCCAGCCCGGCGACAACTATGCCACTGAATTCATGTGGACCTTTGCCGCTGAGATCGCCAACCGTATCAAACAAGCCAAAGTTCCCGGTTTTGTCACCATGATGGCATACTATCCCTACCGTGACATCCCCAAGGTCAAGCTCCCCGACAATCTCATCGTCATGGTGGCTGAGCGTGGTCCCTGGGGAGTCAACAACCCCAAAAGACAGGAACGGGATCTCAACGAAATCATCGCCTGGACCAAAAAGCTCAACCACAAAGTGTGGCTTTGGAACTATCTCTGCAAATTCGGTAAAACCGCCTTTGTCGGGATCCCCTCCCCCACGCCCAAATCTGTGGCGCTCTATCTCAAGCAGACAACGCCCTATGTCACCGGACACTACCTCGAAAGTGAAACCGACCGCTACATCAACAACTACCTTGTCTACTATCTCTTCGGCAAATACGCCTGGGACAACAAAACCGACACCGACGCCCTTCTTGCCGAACACCACCGTCTCATGTTCGGCAAAGCCGCTCCTGTCATGGCAAAACTCTATGATATGTTTGAAAAGATCTGGCTCAAAGAGATCGTCGGACGCCAGATAGAGACCATCCTCGGACCTGCAGTGGTGCCTCCTTCTGACTACGATCTGTGGCACAAGATCTACACCCCCAAGCGTATTGCTGAGGCAAAGAAATACTTTGACCAGGCTGAAAAGCTGGTCAAAAACGACAAAGCCTCTCTTGCCCGCGTGAAACTCTTCCGCTCTGAGTGGCTCACCGCCCTCACTGATGCCCGCATCACCTACTTTGAAAGGACCGATGCGGCAAAGAAATTCACCTGTTCCAAGAGCAAGGCAGCTTATCTGCGTCCTTTCATCCGTCCTGACAAGGAAAAGGTGACTCAGGCTCCTGTCAGCACCATCGTTTCCATTGCTGAAGACAAAGAGAATTTCCTTTTCACCTTTGATTGTGAAGAACCCAAGCTCAAAGATCAGATCGCTGTGAAGCGTGCCCGGGATGCCGGCGACATCTGGCGTGATGCCGGTATCGAACTCTTCCTCAACCCCAGCGGCGACCGGAAGAACTATTACCAGATCATCATCAATGTGGAAAACAGTATCTTTGACCAGAAAATGGTCCTCCACGGCAATAAATCTGTGGGCGACAAGCGCTGGAACTCCGGCGTCAAATGTGTTTTCACCACCACTGCCAAAGGCTACAAAGCTGTTGTGACGCTCCCCAAGAAATCTCTGGGGAATTGGAACAAAGCAGGATTCCCCGTCAACTTCTCCCGGAACAGGATCCTTTCCTCTGGCGTCGGACATGCCACGCTCTACACCTGGAGCCCCTTTGTCAGAGGATTCCACGATCTTGAAAACTACGGTACCATGGTGCTGAAAGAGGAAAAGAAAAGTGCCAATGCTGTGGAAAACGGAGAGTTTTCCGCCAAGCCCCGGGGCAGATTCCTGGGCAACTGGTGGCTGCCCAACAAACTCAAACCCACTTCAAAGTGGACTCTGGACCGCAAGCGCTATTTCACAGCGCCCCCTTCCCTCATGATCAGCAACAGCAAAGGTTCAACTGACATCTATGCCGGGCAGTATATCCCCAAATTGAAGCCCAACACCACCTATCGTCTCACAGCCTATCTCTACTTTGAAAATGTGGTTCCCTTGCGCAAAGGGGGCGGTATCACCTTCAACTTTTACGACACCGGCAACCGCTGGTTCCCCACCAACAGCCTGACGGGGAGCTCCGGCAAGTGGGTGCGCCAGAGCTTTGAATTCACCACCCCCGCCGATACAGGGAAAAAATATTTTTCCAACGGCAAGAAAATCACGCCCTATGTGCGTTTGAGGATCATGAACGCAACCGGAACCGCCTGGTTTGACGATGTTACTCTCGAAGAGGTAAAGAAAAAATAATATGCAAAATAAAAAATTCACTTTGATCGAACTCCTTGTGGTAATTGCCATCATTGCCATACTGGCAGCTATGCTCCTTCCTGCCCTGCAGCAGGCACGGGAGCGGGCAAGAACAAGTACATGCCAGAACAATCTGAAACAAATCGGCATGGGTATCCACGCTTATACAGACGGCAACAAGGGCTGGATGCCCGGCTGGGTCCATCAGATGAAACTCTGGCATCATATCGGCCCCTATATGGGATTACCAATGAAAAAGCAGGGGGAAGTTCTTTCAAAACCTGTCCCCAAAAGTGTCTTCTGTCCCTCTGACACCTGGCGGATCAACTGGAACGATCAGGGAGTCAGATGGTACAGTTACGCTCACAACTACTATGCGAATTCCAGCTGCGCCGCCTACACGGAAAAGAGGCTTTTCGTTCTGAAAAGGATCTCCGGTCCCAAGAATACCTCCAGGATCTTTATTCTTGCAGACAGTTATGCCCCCAACCGCAACTATGTGACCATCGGCACCAACAACTGGCCATTTGCAATCAATGCCAGTCTGGAAAGCATGCGCATTTCCTTCCACCACAACGGTTCTGCCAACTGGCTTTTCTATGACGGACATGTTGCAAGCAAGGTTCCCGGTCAATGTTATGCAGCATACAATATGATCGATGACCGCTGAGGAGTTTGAAATATTATGTTTATCAAAAAATCTCTTTTAAGTTTTTTTGCGGGCGCTGCTTTCATCTGCTGTTGCAGCGCAGTCCCTGTTCCACCGGAGATCACCCGGATCATTTCAGAGCCGCCGCCGCGTTCTGTCAAGATCGGTAAAAAACCATTCCACACTCTCTGCAACAACGGCAAGGTGATGATGGAGATCGTCGTTCCCGCCCATGCGCTCCCCACGGTGCGCTACGCAGGAAAGATGATGGCTGAAAAGTTCAGCGCTTCATTCGGCGCCCCCGTCCCTGTGGTCAAAGCCCCTACAGCCCAAAGGACCGCCATCATACTGGGGGATACTCCTCAGGCACGGCAAGCCGGTATCGACGTCAAAAAACTTCCCCGTGACGGATTCATTATCAAAAGCGCCGGGAAAAACATCCTTATCGCAGGCTTGGATCACCCCCAAACCGATCCGGCACGCGCCTTCGGCTGGGCTTTGTTCTTTGAGCGGGGCACTCTGAACGGAGCTCTGGAATTCATGGAGCGTTTCGGGGGCATGGGATTTTTCTTCCCCGGCAAACTGGGTGAAGTGATCCCCAAAAGGAAAAATCTTTCCATCCCTCAACTGGATATCTTTGACCGCCCCGACATGCCCCGCCGCCGTTTTCTGGTGGGGGGATGGGCAAACTGGTTCCCCGGCAATCCCATGGATCACCGTTACGGTGAAGCATGGCTCAATCTGGTTTACCGGACGGAATCTTTTTATGTGCCCAACTGCCACAGCCTTGAAAGACTCAAATTCGTAGAGCGTTTCGGGAAAAGCAATCCTGAATTTTTCGCTCTCGATCACAACGGCAGACGGATGCTCGACAAAGGCTCCCCCTATTACGGAAATCTCTGTTACACAAATCCCGGATTCCGTGATGCCCTCTTTCAGGATGCAAAAGCTTTCCTGAAAAACCTCCCTCCCCGGAGCCGCAATCTGAAATCGTGGGATCCCAGCTGTCTGCAAAAGGGCTTTTTCAATGTGATGCCCAAAGATCATTTCCGCCCCTGTCAATGCACAAACTGCCGTGCATTTGTCAAAAAACACTCTGAAGCCGATCTGGTCTGGGATCTTGCCTTTGACATGGCTGAAAGGATCCAAAAGGCAGGTCTCCCCGGATATGTGACCGCCATGAGTTACGCCCATTACACTGAAGTGCCCAAAAGAAAGCTCCCGGACAATCTGCTCATTATGTGCGCTGTTCAGGGCCCCTGGGCGGAAAACAATCCACCCCGGCGCAAGATCCTTGAAGAGCGGCTCAAAGTGTGGAACAAAGCTCTCGGACACAAGGTGTGGAGCTGGACCTATACCGGCAAATACGGTGGGCTTGACATCAAAAATGTTCCTTCCACCACCCCCCGTATCGTGGCAAAGTATTTCAACCGCACCCGGGATCTGACCACAGGTTCCTTTCTGGAAGCCGAAAGCGACCATTGGATCTTCAGCTACCTCATGATCTACACCTTCGGAAAAATCATGTGGGACAGCTCTCAGAACCCGGATAAAATCGTTGACAACCACCACAAGATGATGTTCGGCAAAGCCGCTCCTCAGATGAAAAAATTCTTTGACCGCATTGAATCCATCTGGCTCGACCACATTTCAGGGCGTATCGTTGAAACCAACCTGGGACCTCAGGCGATGCCCCCTTCTGAATATGAATTGTGGGAAAAGATCTACAGCAAAAAACAGCTGGAGTATCTGGAAAACTGTTTCAAAGAAGCTGAAAAAGCCGCCGCCAGAGAAGAAAAGGTGGTCCTTGAGCGGATCCGTTATTTCCGCAAAAACTTTTTGGGACTCATTCAAAAAGAACGGGAAAAATACTACAAAACCCGGGTCAATGTGGGGGAATGGCGTTCTTATGCCGTTCCCGCTGCCCAAGCCCCTGTCATCGACGGAAAAGAAGATGCCCTCTGGAGCAAAGCCCCCAAAAACTATCTGCTCCCCTGGATGAAGGATTTCGTTGAAGTCCGCACCTGGTTCAAAGCGATGCAGGACAAGAAAAATATCTATTTCTTCGTCCATTGTGAAGAACCTGATATGAAAGGTATCATCGTAGACCAGAAGGGGCCCGACAACAACGATATCTGGCGGGACTCCGATGTGGAGTTTTTCCTCAACGGCTCCGGCGACAGGAAAAATTATGTTCAGATCATGGTCAACGCCAACGGAGAAACCTACGATGCCTGGTGCAGTGTAAAGGGCTCCGGCGCCATACATGATCCCAAATGGAACTCCAAGGCAGAGTTGCGTACCTTCAAGGGGAAAAATTTCTGGACCGTTGAGATCCGCTTCCCTCTGGCGCAATTAGGCAAGATCGATCCGGAAAAATTCGCCGCCAATGTCTCCCGTCACCGGGCGATCCGTTCAAAAGCCAAAGTGCCTTATTACAAGTGGTCTCCATACGCCAAAAATTTTCATGATGTGGCAAATTTCGGTGTACTCCGTTTCAAAGAGCCCGGCAATGAGGGGAATCTTGTGACCAACAGCGATTTCACTGCGCCCCAAAAAGGCAGAGCTTTCGGTCAGTGGTACACCGGGAACGATGAGATCCAAAGAGGGATCGTCACCCTTGACAAAGAACAGTTCGTCAAAGGGGGACGCTCCATAAAAATCAAATCAGACGGCAAAAAAATCTACTGGGTGACGCACTATATGCCCTCTTTGAAACCCAACCGGGAGTATGAAGCGACCTGGTTCGTCCGTACCGAAAACCTCAAGCCCACCGGAAAAGGCTATCAGGGACGGGGCGGGGCAAGTTTCGTTTACAGTGCTTGCAAGCAGACCTTCTTCCCCCACAATCACTACCAGAACTCCATGCCCTGGACTCCTCAGCGCCTCACATTCCGTTCCACGCCTGACACGAATAAAGACGGCAAACACCGGGCATATCTCCGTCTGGGCGTTGTCAATGCCACCGGAACCATCTGGTTTGATGATATAAAAGTACGGGAACTCCCCCTGAAAAAATAAATTTCCTCTAAAATAAAGGAAAAGAAAAATGTTCAAAAAAATCTCAATCATTCTTTCATGTGCAGTTCTTTCCACAGCTCTCTGCGGTGCGGAAATCTTTCTGGCAGGGGATTCCACCTGTGCCTCTTATCCGGCAAAACTGGCTCCCCTGACCGGCTGGGGACAGGTGCTCCAAAGCTTCTGCAAGCCCGGCGTCAAAGTCAGCAACCGTGCCATTTCCGGCGCAAGTTCTCTGAGTTTCATCAACTCCAAAGCCTGGTCAAAACTCATTGCCAAAGTCAAAAAAGGTGACTTTGTCGTAGTTCAGTTCGGACACAACGACAGCAAGAAAAAAGATCCCAAAAGATATACAGCTCCCGGGGGAAGTTATGATGCCAATTTGAAAAAATTCATCAAAGAAGTCCGCGCCAAAGGAGCCACTCCCATCATCGCCACCAGCATCTGCCGTGCCAATTTCACCAAAGCCGGAGTTATCAAAGTGGATGGACTCAAGCCCTATTGTGACAGCTCCATCGCCGTTGCCAAGGCTGAAAAAGTGGCTTTGATCGACCTCAACAGCGCCACAAGGCAGCTTTTCAACAAGCTTAAAAAAGATGAGACCCGGAAACTTTTCATGTGCAGCTCCGGTCTCCCCAAGCGTAAAAATGATGTCACCCATGTGAACAAAAAAGGCGCCGAAGAGATCGCCAAACTCTTTGTCAATGCTGCCAAAGCTCAGAAGCTCCCCATTGCCGATTGTTTCAAATAATTTTCCCCCTCTGCCGATACCCCGCAAGTTTATTGACTTGCGGGATATTTTTTTGGTATTCTGCTCAAGAAAAATAAAGTTGACTCAATGTTTTTGTGTTACAGTTGACAATCGATAAGAGCAATGTTATATTAAAATCAGTTGATTGCTTTTTATCTCAACATTAGGAGTGATATTATGAAAAACAATCCTGCACAACACCAAAAAGCATCCTTAGTCCCCTTTTCTTTCACCTTGATCGAACTGCTTGTGAAAAGATCCCATCTCTGCTGCGATCGTGTTTATGGCAAAGAAGAAGGTTTTTCACCTGCCCATGGGCAGGTGAAGCTGTACAGCTTCACCTTAATAGAGCTTCTTGTTGTAATTGCCATCATAGCAATTCTTGCCGCCATGCTTCTTCCGGCGCTGCAGCAGGCGCGCGCCAGGGCTCACCAGACCCACTGTGCCAACAATTTACATTCCATCGGCAAGGCAGGACTCATGTACAAC
>JAZODE010000048.1:0-25558 GCA_045596885.1 Victivallaceae bacterium | reverse complement strand
GCAGCGTTACGCAAGCGTTGTTTTTCGGACATACTAAACGCACGCTGTATATTTGTGGGGCTCTGCCCCACGCCCCGGGATATGAGGCATAAGACAATTCTGGGTAGAGGCATGCCGGGATTTGCTCCCGGCTCTACCCGTCATTGTACCTGATTATTCCTTGATACGAGTATCCCTACTGCATTATCTCCGCTTCATCAGGCATCTATAACATACACCACGATACCAAAATTTTCCAATAGTATTTACTGTTTTACTGCAATAAAAGAATTGTCATAGTAAACGCACATACCAGTTTTGTCATAGTAAACGCACACTGCTCTCAAAAAGAGCGTGCGTTTACTTTTACAATCCACACTGCAGAAAAAGATGGCATTTTTACACTTTTCTTCCTTGTAATTTGAATAAAATTTGATATATTAATGCAGCAGCCGTTTTATCCGGGCGGTGAACACAAGGAGGATTTATGCCGGTTTCTGGAAATCAGTGGGTCCGTCTTCAGATGATACTGGGGGCAATGCGCCGGGGAAAATATGTCAATTCAAACAGCTTCAATGAGATGGCTGAGGACAGTAAGGATCTTAGGGGCGTTTCTGCCAGAACATTTGCCCGGGATATCAAGACATTGAAGAAAATCGGAGCCCCGGTGGAGTATAATGCCAGTAAAAGAGGTTTTTATCTGACAGATCCTGATTGGACCAACGAAGATGTCCCCACTGTGGCGGGGGATCTCAAACTTCTGCTTCTGAGTGAAAGGGTGTCACGCACCTTCATGCCGCCCCAGCTGCGCAGCGAACTGAGCAATGCTCTCAACTCCCTCATGATGAAACAGGAAAGCGGTATGCCGGAGGAGATGGATCTTGAAAATTTCCAGATCCTCAATCCGGATTTTGTGCCTCAAGTCGATCCGGAAGTCTTTCTGGAAGTCTATCAGGCATGGGAACAAAAACATTATCTCAAGATCTCTTACACCTCCAGCGCAGGCCATAAGTCCGTCAAATTGATAGAACCCCACATCCTTGCCTGGAACAGCGGCATCTGGTATGTCAAAGGACTGGTCGCCAATGAAGACGGTATCCCCTGTGAGCCGCCCTTCAAGATCCGTGTTTTTGCTCTTCACCGCATGGGACACGCAGAAAAAAGTCCAGGTCATTTCTCTCCTGAAGAAGAGGATGTAAAAAGAATCAGAAAAGATAAACTTTTCAACTTTGAAACTCTTGAAGAGGTGGAAATAGAGTTTTTCCATCCATACGTCAAGCCCATGGAGGAGCGTTTCTTTTCCCATCCGGAAAGCATTATCGCCCGTGGAGAAAACGCTATCACCGTCCGGCTGAAAAACATTCCGGAGCACACCGCCTTGCAGCTGATCTTCCGTGCCATGGGCAACGCACGGGTCATCAAGCCCGCAACTCTTCGTGAGTCTCTCCGCAAAGTCGGGCAGAATATTTTTGACAATATGAAGTGATCCCCCCGGATATCAGAACAAAAATGTCAGGGGTGACGTGTTATATTATTTCATGTACGACACAGATGATACAGCCAAAAAGGAGTTTGGATATGACTGAAGAAAAATTGAACCGGTACAAGGCATTGGCAGCACAGGGCGATGTTACCGCCCAGTACCGGTTGGCGGATCTGCTGATGGAAGGCGGCGAGAATTTGGACGCCTTTTAAATATACCATACAGGCAGCTGAAGAATATTTTCTCTCAGCATACCGGGTTGCGGGCAGTTGCAGATAATTGCCCCCATGCCGCGCTTTTTATTTTCCAGTTTATCCAGCACCTGAAATGCCGATGTCTCTGTTGCTGAGACATTGGAATTTTGTTTGATCTCAATAGGATAGCATACGCCATCTTCTTCAATGATGAGATCAATTTCTCCTTCGATCGCGGCAATTTCACCATTAACTTTTGTTTTTATTTTATCATGTCCGCGATAGTAGGAGATAAAATGACGATAGTCCAAACCAAGATTGGAAAACGATTTCAGGATCTCTGAAATAACAAAAGTTTCAAACATGTGACCGCTCATTGCTCCGTATGCTAATGTCTCGGCAGACAGCCAGCGGGTCAGGTAGCAGGCAAGTCCGGTATCTCTGAAATAAACTTTCGGGGTCTTGATAGCGCGTTTCAAAGCACTGTTTGCATAAGGTTCCAGCAAATAAATGATTCCGGATGCCTCCAAAATGGAAATCCAGTTTTTTATCGTGACAGCATCCTTTCCGACTTCATTTGCAATATTGCTGTAATTGAGGACTTCTCCTGTTCTGGCAGCAGTTGCAATCACAAATCTTTTGAAACTGTCGAGATCCTGTACCGCTGACAGTTCACGGACGTCACGTTCAATATATGTTTTTACATAATCGGCATAATAGGTACTCCAGTCCATTTCCGGATTTTGGAGTTCCGGATAAGCCCCCCGATGGATGATTTCCCAGATATTTTCAGGAGCTCTGGCTGTTTTCTGTCTTGCCTGCACATATTCCATTGTCGGCAAGAATCGCTGACAAAAAGGATCTCTCTGAATTTCTCTCAAAGAAAGTCCGTTCAGTTCAATGATTGAAATTCGTCCGGATAGAGTTTCAGAAACATTTTTCATCAGCCTGAACTGCTGGGATCCGGAAAGACAAAACAGTCCCCGTTCTTCCGTTTCATCGCATTTGATTTTTATATGGCGAAACAGCTCTGGCGCATGCTGAACCTCATCTATGATCACAGGCGGGGGATTCAGCATCATAAACATATTGCCATTTTCTTTTGCCTGCTGTTCCAGAAATGGATCATCCAAAGAAATATATTTATAGTCGGGAAGCAGCTTTTTCAAAAGCGTCGATTTGCCGACCTGACGGGATCCGGTAATTAAAACACTTTTATAATTACGGATCACCTGAAGCAGCTTTGCGCCTATTGCGCGTTCTATATATTTCATAATCACCTCTTTGTAAAATCCTGAATCTGTTTCAATATTTTTCATAATATACACTGATCGAGAAAAAAAATCAAATCGTCTTTGAAATGAAATACGCCGTACAGAATTTCCAAATTGTCACTTGACTTTTGAAATTACCTCTTTATTCTAATTTTTAAGCCTTTGTTTCGCACCGGAGTTTTTTGTCCGCTGATGGAAAAATATAACATTCCATTTCTGCCGTTATAAAATAAATTCCGTCGAAACATGAGACCCCCAAACAAAAATGTCAGGGGTCCCGTGTTATATTAAGTCTTTGTCAGGAGATGACACGGCTGGCGCGCCGGGGTCTTCCTTGTCAGTTAAGAGTTACCTTAAAAAAGAAAGGGCGTATTTATGGACAGAATTTTCACCCTCACCTATCATGCTCGCAGCCGTATGGCGACCAGAAATGTCAGCCGCTCCAAGGTGGCAGAGACCATCTATTGCGGTCAGACATTTTTCAACGGCGACGGTCTGCACGGAGCAAAACTCAAGGAGAGGTGTGGAAAAACTGTTGAAGAATATGTGGTTTTCTTTTCCAAGGCAACAAACCGGATCGTTACCGTAGAGCACAATGTTTTCCGGATAAAGGAGATGGAGCGGGAAGATCTCGCCGTTTCCAAACACAAGATCCGCAAGATCTTCAAGCAGCGCAAACGCGCACTCCGTGAGCAGGAGTTTGACTCCTGGTGCCGTGAAGAATACAGGAATCACAACCTTTCCTTCACAGCGTAAAATTTAATTTTTCCAAAATAACGGTCACGCCCCCGGCACAGGGGGGCTGGGGATCCTGTTGTCCTGTTTTCGTAAAATCACCCAAAAAAAGGAGTTATGCCTATGTTTGAAGGATGGGGAATTGGAGAGGTCTTGTTTTGTTCCTGGATCATTGCTGCTGTCGTAACTGCATTGATCATCTCACACAAAGCAGAGGACTACGACACGATTACTGCGTCATTTCTTTTCTGCTCTCTGCTTTGGCCGCTCGTTGTGATCTATTGGCTCTTAAATGTTCCAAGAAAGAAAAAATAATTACCTTTTGAGGTAATTTCAAAAATCAAAAAAAAGGAGAAAATGCTTATGCCGAAAAAAGATTATGTGCACTTGTGCATCGTGCTGGACGCTTCAGGTTCCATGGAGTGTATCGAAGATGACATCAAAGGCTCTTTCAACACCTTCATGGCTGAACAGAAGAACGAAGAGGGCAAGACCGTCTTTGATGTTTTCCAGTTCGCCGACCGTGTGAAACGCATTGTGGAACACGCCGATATGGCGGAGTACAAAGGCGATCTCATGAGCTCCTACCGCTGTGACGGCATGACGGCGCTCCACGATGCGGTCTGTACCGCCATCGACACCATCGGCTCCGAGTTCGCCGCCATGGCAGAGAAGGAGCGCCCGGAGCATGTCATCTTCACCATTGTCACCGACGGACACGAAAACGCCAGCCGGGAATTCACCCTTGAGAATGTGAAAGAGCGCATCGACCGCCAGACTCAGGAGTACGCCTGGGAGTTCGTCTACCTCGCCGCCAATCAGGACGAGTTTGAAGCGCAGCGCATCAGCCATTCCATGGGCGTCTGCCACAGCGAGGTCAGCGACTGCATGGGAACCCTTGCCAATCGCACTTGCGCCACTCTGAGGAAATCTGTCTCCCAAAAGCGGCCGCCCAAAAAGAGATAAGGCAGAAAAAGCCGATGCCCCCCCTGCGCAGGGGGGGCTTCAGAAACAGAAAAGAGATTGATTTCAACCGGAAAGGAGCTATTTTCATGAGTCACAGCACTTCACTTGTTACGCCCGTTGCCCCCGAAAAACTTTCAAAGCACGCTCTGGTAAACTATCTTATTGCCAATCCGGAATCCAGAGGGAATTTTAAATACCACACTCTTCTCTCCTGCATGTGGCGTGATCTGCTTATCGCCCAGCCGGGGTTTCAGGATGTGGCGGACTTTCAGAAGATCCACCACCGGGATGCTTTCAAGATCCTCCTTGAGCAGCCTCAGCTGGCAAAACGTTTTGACTGGGTGAATCTCTGGCAGAACTGGCAGGATGAGTGTCTGCAGATCTTGAAACTGCATCCGCAGCTTGCAAATCCTGAAAGGACTTCATTCCTGCGGAGCTTCATCTGGAGCGAACTTTTGAAAAAGCATCCTGAACTTGCCCACTTGTGCGCTTTTCAAAAGTTCTATGCCTACGAGTGGATCAATCTGGTCACCGGTCAGGAGTGCTTTGCAGACCGCTGTCCGTGGCAGAGTTTCAGAACTTACGACTGGATCAATCTGGTGGGTAAGAAAAAGCGCTTCCTCAAATTTCTGAAACTTGAGTATCTGGATTCCGAAGAATCGCTGCAGAAGATCCTGCGCAAATGCTATTTCGGCGACGCTATCTCATACAAAGGCTGCTTTGAGGAACAGAAGATCGAAGATGCCGCTTCATTCCTCATTTTCAAGCGCATGGACCGGGGAAACGGCAAGCGTTATCTCAAGAAACAGCTCAAAGCATACAACTGGGAGTTTGTGGAACAACTTTGTGAACTTTCGCCCGAAGATGCCATGGATGTGGAAGGCAAAAAATATATGCCCTTTTACATGACCCTCATGGCTCCCGACAGCGTGTTTGAAAAACTGGCTCCCTGTTTTGATCTTTCAAGCCGTGATCCGGGAGGAAATTCGTTGCTGTTGCCCGCTCTGGTCTACGGTTTGTGCAATAACGCCATGGAGCGGTACAGCTTCTTGCGCCGGAAGGGGCTTGATCCTGATGAAAAAAATTCAGCAGGATTTTCCTGTAATGATCTTAACTCGTTCATTGAAAATATCAAAAAGGGATAGTATATGGCAATGTCCGATCAATATCGTTTGTCTTATGCAGCAAAAAAAATAAGCAGAACAACCTCCGATCTTATTTGCGATTTACCGGGGCTTGCATATTCTGTCAACCTGGAAAATATCAGACCGGAAGATTGGGTGAGAATATTGATAAAGTACCCGACTTTATCTGATTTATGCCCTTTTGATAAATTCTATCCTTGTCACTGGGCTGATCTGATCTGCGGACAAAAGTTTTTTCTTGACCGGTGTCCATGGCATAAACTGCAGACTGCGGACTGGCATTACCTGCTCGGCAAGGAAAAAACATTTCTCAAGTTTCTCAACTTGGAATATATAAATTCTTCAGATGATTTTCAAGAAATTTTATGCAGATATTACAGCCCGGATACAGGAGATCCCTATACGGGACTCATGTCTGAAAAAGAGATGGATCCCTCATCATATCTGATCTACAAACGCATGGATGATGCTAATGGAAAACTTTTTCTTGATAAACAATTTGCAGAAGAGCATTGGGATTTTTTGGAAGCTCTTTATGATCTTGCTCCTGAAGAAATTTTTGATGCTCATAACAGACAGTTTTTGTCATTTTTTGTTACGCTCATGGCGCCCGACAGGGTGTTTGAAAAATTGTTCCCCTGTTTTGATCTTTCAAGCCGCGACCCGGGAGGAAATTCGTTGCTGCTGCCCGCACTGGTCCACGTTTTGTGCAATAACACCATGGAGCGGTACAGCTTCTTGCGCCGGAAGGGGCTTGATCCTGATGAAAAAAATTCAGCAGGATTTTCCTGTAATGATCTTAACTCGTTCGTTGAAAATATGAAAGGAAACAAATATGTCCGTTGACAACCACAACAAAATTACTGTCGCAGGTCTTGAAACTCTTTTCCGCAACATCCTTGACTCCCTCTGGAACGGTTCTGCCGCTCCCGACAAACTGCCCCCTATGATGGTCTGGGGGGCTCCGGGGCTGGGGAAATCCACCATCATCCGTAACCTTGCGAAGGAATACGGCGTCAATTTTATTGATGTCCGCCTTGCCCAAAGGGAGCCGGTGGATGTCCGGGGATTGCCTGTCCCCACCGATCACGGCGTGGAGTGGCAGGTTTCCGCCGAATGGCCACGGGATGAAAAAAGTAAAGGTATCATCCTCTTTGATGAGCTGACCGCTGCCGACCGTTCGCTGCAGGTGGCGGCATACGAATTCATTCTCGACCGCCGTCTGGGGGATCTTTACAAGGTCCCCGACGGATGGTACATCTGCGCCGCAGGCAATCGCACCGAAGACCGGGCGGTGAGCACCACCATGTCAAGCGCCCTTGCCAACCGTTTTCTTCACGTTGAACTGGAAAGCTCCGCCGACAACTGGCTGGAGTGGGCTGTCACCCATGAGATCCACCCCAGCGTGTCAGGCTTCATCCGTTTCCGTCCGGGGATGCTTTTCAATCAGGAAAACGAAAATCTGGAACGGGGCTGGCCCACTCCCCGCAGCTGGGAACGGGTCAGCACCATGATGAAAGTTCTCCCCGACAACGAAGAGTTGATCCGCCGCAGCGTCTATGGACTTGTGGGCAACCGGGCGGGAGTGGAATTCATGGCGTTCCACAAAACGGCGCAGAACCTCTCTGTCAAAGAGATGATGCTGGGAGAAGTTCCAATCGGGATCCCCCAAAAAGCGGACCTGCGCTACGCTCTCTGCGCCAGTGTCGCCTACTACCTCTGGCGGGGGAAAGACGAAGCCGAAAGTGCCGCCTTGCTTGACGGATTTTTCAACATCTCCCTTGAACTTGGCAGCGACTTTGCCGCCATGCTCATGATGGATGTGATGAAAGGCGGAGTCCATTGCGGCGGTGCGAAAAAACTTTACAGCCATCCCCAATTCAAGGCGTGGGAAAAGAAACACGGCAAAACCTTTGCAAAGGCGGCACGATGATGGAATTCCGTTCACCCAATGCCGAAGAGGAAAAGCTCAAGGTCAAAGCCGCCGCGGAACTTGAAGCCGACCGGATCAGACTTCTCATGGATCAGCCCTTTGTCGGGGCATTCCTCATCCGCCAGAATCTTGTTCCCGTGGTGGACTGCCGCTGTGAAACCGCCGCCACCGACGGACAGAACATCTTTGTCGATCCTGTATTCTATCTGAACCTGAAGCCCGGGGAACGCCGTTTTCTTCTTGCCCACGAGGTCTGGCACACGGTCTTTCTCCACTTTCTCCGCCGGGGGAAGCGGGAAAAAGAACTTTTCAATATGGCTGCAGATATGGAAATCAACGAGATGCTCCGCACTGAAAAGTTCAAACTCCCCGAAGGCGTTTTGCTCCCCCAGAAAGAGTGGCAGGGACTCAATGCCGAAGGGATCTATGACAAACTGCTGAAATCTCTTCCGCCTCAGGGAACTCCTCTGGATTCCCACTTGGAGTTGGATGATGAAGGAAAGCCCCTTCCCGGTGAAGGCGGCGAAAGCGGTGAAAGCGGCGAAAGCGTCATTGATCCTGATTACAAGGTGGAGTTCGGTTCCCATATTGAGGATAAAGTGCGGGAAAAGGTCGTCGAAGCGGCGACCCAGTGCGAAAAAATGCGCGGCAAGCTCCCTGCCGGAGTCCAGCAGATCGTTGAAAATTTCCGCAACGGCAAACTCCATTGGAAAGAGCTCCTGGCACAGTTCGTCACCAGCTGTTTCGGAGGAGAGCGCCGCTGGCTCCCCCCCAACAGACGCTATATTTCAAGCGGACTCTATCTGCAGTCAAGGCGTGACTCTTCTCTTAAAGCGGTCCTTGCGGTGGATACTTCCGGCAGCACCCACGATGATCTGCCCCGCTTTGCCGGGGAACTTTCAAATTTGCTCAACACTTTCGGGAACTACGAACTGAAGGTCATCTGCTGCGATATTGAAATACAATCTGTTGAGACCTTTTCGGATATGGCTCCATTTGACGGCAAAAAGTTCAAGTTCAAAGGGGGCGGCGGAACTGCCTTCACTCCTGTCTTTGAGCATCTGAAAAAAGAACAAGAGCCCCCGGAGTTGCTGATCTATTTGACCGACGGCTTCGGCGATCTTCCGGAAAAACCCATCTTTCCCGTTATGTGGGTCATCACCCCTGACGGCAGAAATACAGTTCCCTGGGGACTGGAAGCAAAAATGGATTAGCGCTGTTCCCAATACAGGTCGGTAAATAAGGCTTGAGGAGTCGGGGAGGGGAAAAAGCCCTTTTGCAGCAGCAGGTCTATTTTCTGAGCTTGAAAAGTTTGATGCAATCGTCTTTACTGCCCCCGAACCAGCCGATCTTAAAGGTTCTGGAAAGCTGTTCGGCGCTCCGGCTCCATCCTGCTTGAGAGTAGGTCAAGGGTCCCTCTGAGGCGGCGTGTCCGTCTGCCCAGCAGACGTTGGTCCTGCCGCTGTGTCTGAAGTGCATGGTGGGACTGGCATCCCATCCGGCGTCCTGATCTGCAGTGAACATTCTGGGGGCGTAGAGGTCGATCTGTTCCTCATATTTCCCGGTGGTGCTGTTGACGCCTGCGTGGTCGGCGAACATGATGGTCCTGCCGGGATCCGAAAGAAGAGAGTGCTTCGCAGGCAGGGTCATCAGATAATCAGGAGTCGTGCTCCAGGTGCCGATGGCGACGGAGTATCCGTAACCCCCTGTACCGCTGTTGGTGAGACCGCTTTGATCAAAGGTCACAGATCCGCAGTTTGAGATCTTTTTGGAGTTGCCCATATAATCGTTGAGCCCCCCCTTTACAGTGATGCCGCCGATGCCGGATTCAGCTTTGCCGCACCAGAAGCTCCCTGTTGACCAGTCACTGCTCCAGATGGAACTGTAAATGAAATACCCCTTGTTGCCGTCGGCATACATGGCGTTGCCCAATCCCAGCTGCCGGATATTGGAAAGGCAGTTGGAGCTTTTCCCCCGCTCCCGTGCCTGCTGCAAAGCGGGCAAAAGCATGGAAGCCAATATGGCGATTATCGCAATAACAACAAGCAGTTCGATCAGCGTGAACGCTGACCGAATGAAGCACGGCTCCGCCGTATGAAGCATTTTCCTGCGGAAAATATGAAGCGCCCCGTTGGGGCATGAAGCGCTTGCTTCGCAAGCATGATAAGGCATTTTTTTGTTCTCTTTTTTCAGGTGATACAAGGGTAAAACACCTCTTTGACAAGTTTTAATCATAAGCAGTTCGATCTGCGTGAACGCTGACCGGACAAAGCAGCCCCCTCTGCCTTTTTGCTGACGGGTCTGCTCTGTTTTGTCAAAAAATACTCAGTGTGTTATGCCTCTTCTTTACCGCGGAATGAGGGGATCTTTTTGATGGTGGTGATGACCTGTTCAGCGGAAATAAGTTTGGTGCACTCAAAGTGACGGTCGGTACCCTTGTGACGGGGACACCAGAGGAAATCGAAATGGTCGAAATCCAGTCTCATATCGTTCCAGCAGCTGTGGCAGGTGTGATAGTTGATGACCCGGTAGGGGGTTTCAAATTCGTTGGTGGGATGGGTGAAGCCTGAGATCATGACCACAGGCACCTTGCAGCACCATGCCAGCCAGCTGAGACCGCTGCTGAGACCGATGAAGAAGTCGGCGTCCTTGATGAGATTGATACGCTCCTGAAGGGGGATGTCACCGGTGAAGTCCTCCACGCCGTAGGGGATGAAGTTCCAGTTGAGTCCGGTGCCGTGGACGCTTTCCTTGTCGATGCACAGCACACGGTATCCGTTCTCTTTGAGGAACTTGACCACGTTGATCCAGCCGAAGGGGTTGTTCCAGTACTTTGCCTGGCTGGAGCTCTGAGCGGCGATACAGACATACTTTTCCTTGATCTGTCTGGGAGCACTCAGATCCACCCGGGGAGGAATATCAGCAGGATCCACACCCAGAATGTAGCCCGCAGTGCGGTGGAGTCCGATGTAACGGAAGTCGATGGGCTGGTGGTCCACATCGCCACGGAAGAAAAGTCCCATGTAGTAACAGGCGTAGGGCTTGTAGTTTTTGGTCTCTTCGGTGGTGATGAAGGTGATGTCGGGATACTGTTTCTTGACCACATCAGCGATCCAGGGAGTCATGACGCAGATAACTTTGCAGTCGTGCTTTTTCTGGAACCGCTCCACATAGCTGAACCAGCCGATACTGTCCCCCAATGTTCCCACGGGCAGCTGGATCATGACCTCTTTGTCCTTACAATCGTAATCGTGGGTGAAGATGGGCTCCTTGCCGCCCTTTTCGTGGATGATCAGACGGAATCTGATGTAAAACTTTTTGACACTGGTGACGTATGCACCGGGAACCGTGTCGGCACTGTAAAGAATAATGCCGGTGTCGATGTCGGTAAAGGTCACATGATACTCTTTGCCGTTGTGGGGGAAGAGGATACGGATACCGTCGTTAAAGTCGAATTTGATTCCTTCCACAGCATCCATAACGGGGATCTGGGGGATCTCGCCGTAAATGCTGGGCTGTTTGGGCTGCTGAGGCTGCTGGGGTGCGGCAGCAGGTGCGGCAGGGGCAGCAGGAGCTGCGGCAGGGGCGGCAGCGGGGGTGCCGATATTGATGGAAATATCCTTGTTGAGATCAGGATTCACACTGATAGTGGCATCGTTCATTTTTTGTTCCTCAAAGGTTGATGAATATTATAAAAAAACAAATACTCTTTAAGATAGCATTATCTTCTGTTTTTTTCAAGAGAATATTGAAAAAAAAGAACAAATAAAATACAGATTAGATCCATTCTGCCAGAATAAATCCGGCAACGGTCAGATTTTGGAGGATCACCGCTGCGGTCAGAGCTTTGTAAAAATAGGACTTTGCAGTTTTGTGATGAAATATTTTCATCCCGGCAAAAGCCCCGGGTGTACCGCCGCAAAAACCCAGAACGATGAGAAGATCCTCAGGTATCCGCCGCCAGTGCATGACGGCAAAGAGTTTGTCGGCTCCATACGCCAGAAAGGTAAAGAGCGAAATAAAAGAACAATAAACCGGAAAAGCCATTCCAAGAGAAGGAAAAGCAAAGACAGCTCCCGCACAAGGCAGCAATGAAAAAATGAATTTCAACATCCTGATAAAATCCCTTCCGCATTTACCGACCTGTATCTGGAACAGCGCTTTTTTTTTAACGCTCTGTTCCCTTCACAGGTGGGTGAATGACTTTCCTTTATCCGGGAATCTTTTTGCAGACCGCTTTTTATTTTTGAGTTTGCTCAAAAATGAAAAGCGTTACTGAAAAAGGTTTGGGAATCCTCCTTCGCCAAGGCTACGGAGGACAAGAAGGGGGTGGGGTTTGGGGCGGGGGAAAAAGACCTTTCCTAAAAAGGGCTTTTCCCCCGCCCCAACTCCATCAACCTTTTTTAATTGGCGACGCCGTTGACGAAAAGTTTGGCGTCGGGACCGATCTTCAGTTTTACGCAGCGGGGATCTGCTGCAAAGAAACCTCTGAAGTCCCAGGGGGCATAGCCTTTCTTCTTATCCGATCCCAGTTCAACAGCAGCAAAAGTGTTGCTGAGAAGGCGGATCTCAGGGTAATTCCTGCCGGGGGCAGCCATGGGGCCGGGTTTGGAAAAGGGCTCCGAAGTGAACTTTAAGAATTTTGGCACTTTCTTCATTTTCGGGTCCCCTGTAAAGGAGTTTCCCTTGCCTTTTGAGAGCTTCACAAACTCAGGATAGGTGGTTTTGATGCGTGCCATCTTCCCATCCTTGCGGGTAAAGCTGAAAATGGCGCGTTTGCTTTTATCGACACGGGGCACGAAGCAGTTGAAACTTTCGTTGAGAGCTTCAAAGTTCCAGACGCCGATGAAGGCGTTGAAGATCTTCCCCGGGATGATATCGTAGACCACGTTGCGTGTGAAGTTGAACTTTTCGTTCGCCATGTTGTGGACAGACATGTGACCGACCTGATTGTTGAACCAGACACAATTTCTGATGGTAAGATCCGGGCAGCGGTAGAAGGATGCGCCGTGGAATCCTCTGGTAATGAAACAGTGTTCGATAAGAAGATTTTTCACAGAGTTGGCGGAAACGAAAATGGGTGTATATCCGGAGCTGCGTCCGTCGTAGAAACAGCGCCGCAAGGTGATGTTGCTGCCGCCGTTGATCTTGACACCGGCACCGCCGCCCCCCACCAGCTCTTTGAAGAAGATACCGTCGATAACGGTGTTGGGTTTATTCTCAAGGATGATGCCGGAGTCCAGAACTCTTCTGCCGTCGATGATGACCTTTTCCCCGGGAACATTCCGCAAGGTGATGTTGGCGGAGCGGACAAAGAGCGTTTCATTGTAAACGCCCCCGGGGATCAGCACAGTGTCTCCGGGTCTTGCCTGGTTGAGGATGGGGGAAATGCTCTTTCCTGTGACCCGGAGCGTCCGGGGTTTCTGCTTGACTGCAAGGGTGGTAAAGGAGTTCACTTTGCTCGAAAGTATGGTGCGCTTCATTCTTTTGTCAAGTTCAGCAAGCTCTTCGTTGGAGTGATGGGTCCGCAAGGGGCTTCTGCCGCTGACTTTGAAATAATATTTTGTTCCGGGTTTGAGGTTTGTGATACTCATGGAGTGCCAGTTGCCCCCGGAGAAGGGCTGTCCTGCCTTCTTTTCGCACTTTTCAGTCACGCCCCAGCGCAGTTCGGAAGAGCTGTTGGTGACACTGGTCCACCATTCGATGTTGACAGTATCGTCTGAAACGGAGCGGACAAAGGGTCCCACGATCTCATTTTTCTGTACTCTGCGGACGAGGCGGTTGGCTCCTGCGGGGAGTCCGTCAAAGGTCACTTTGCCTTCCAGAGAAAGGAGTCCGGCTCCTGCAATTTTACCCACATTGCTGTGGCGGAACCCTTCAGCTTTCTTAAAGTCCGGGAGCACTTTAAAAGCGTTGTGGATCACCTTTACATTCTTACCGGCAATGGTCACTTTGGCGTTGACTTCGCAGTTGCTCAAGGTGATATTGCTGCCGCTGAGTTTCAAAGCTCCGGCGATGACCAGATTGTCAAGAACGATGTTTTTCCCTGAGATCTCCCCCCCTTTGAGAATGGCGCGTTTGCCGCTGCCCCGGGTGCGGAGTGTCAAATCCTCTGTTTTCACTGTGACGGGGGCATAACTTTTTGGGGGCAAAAGTATGGTGTCCCCTTTTCTGAAAACTTCCGGCATAGCGGTCTTTACTTTGGCAATGGGGCGGAAATCGTGGTTTTCGGGGTCGGCAAAGTGTTTGTGCCATTCAACTTTTTTGATTTTTTTCAGCAGAGAGGTATCTTTTGGATTGTATCCGTTGGTGTTGGCAAAGAGATTGTTGCGGCTGTCTTTGACGTTGATGTGTCTTTCGCAGTAGTTGTTTTCGGCGTAGCTTTTGCCCACATCACCTTTGATATTGATACCGTCCTCACCGAAGGAGACACAGTTGAGGATGCGGCAATCCTTCATGATGCCGTAGAAGCGGATCCCGATGGGTCCCTGGCTGCCGCCGGTGTGGAGTTTGTACATGGAAACGCAGTTCCGGATGGTGTTGCGGGTGCCGCTCCAGCCGATGATGTTCCCCCCGGAACTGGGTGACTGGGAGCCGTTGGCAAAAGCGGTACAGTTTTCAATGGTGCTGTCGGATCCCCCTGAAAGGGTGATGCCGTTGGCATTGAAAAAGGCTGAACAGTTCCGGATCACACTGTTTTTGCTCTGTGCCAGCTGGACGCCGTTGATGCCGCTCCAGGCGCCGACCCTGAAGTGGGAGTAGAATCCGCTGAAATTGATCCCTTCCACCACGCAGTTTTCCCCGGAAAACTTCAATCCGTTCCCTTTGAGGACCGAAACAGTTATGTCGTGGGTCTCAGGCGCCTTGCCGTCGGTGGTGGAAATGTAAAGTTTGCCATCCTTTTTGAACCAGTATCCGTAGTTGAACTCCAGAAAGTCCACGCTGGCGGCGGGAAAATAGATCTTGAAATTTTCCCTTTCATTGACGGCAGTCACATTCTCTTGCCAATCAGCGGCATAGACGAATTTGTACCCGGGGACCCGTTTGAATTTGGGCGCCGGTTTGTCGCCGTGGATCAGGACAGAACCGGGCTCTTTGGCGCGGATGGTGACATTTTTCAGCACCCTTGCGATATTCACACTCTCATAGTATCTGCCGGGAAAAATGGTAAGGGTGTCACCGTTTTTCAGGGCTTTCACCCCGGCGTTGACCGTCTTGAATTTCTGACCGGCTCCGACAAAGATCTCTGCGCCGTTGAGCACAACAAAGAACGCAAAAGAAAACAGCAGGACAAATTTTTTCATTACTCTGACTCCTTCGATCAAACACGCAACTGTGAAATTTCCTCAAGAATCTCAAGGAAAACGACTTGAGGCAGGGGACCGAAATCGTCGCTTTCGGTCTTCTGACCGTCCACTCTGAAATACATATCCTCTTCCCCTTCAAACATGGTCACTTTTCTGAATTTCCCGTCGCTGTTGAAGGCATAAGCCCCGGCGTCGGGCCAATTCTGCACCAGATCATCTTTGCTGACCACATCCATGACGGCTTGTCCGTCGCTTTCAAAGTAAAGCTGGATTTGTTCCATGACCCCCTCTTTGATGTCGGCGGCGCTGATGATGACCGCTTCGGACTTCAATATCTCCCGGGCACGCTCGATCAATTTACTGTTGCTCATCTTAAAAAATACTCCGGATCTTTTGTTATGTAAAATTTATTCAACCTGGCACCGGGCATTTCAGTTGAGAACTGAAAATCAAAGGTGCCTTTTTCAAGGAAAAGATAATATCCGCTCAAGTGGTCTTTGCGGACCACTGCCATACCGGGGACACGGCTGATGAAGCGGGCGGTGTCTCTGGTTTTCACGCTGCCGATGGCAGCTTTGCACCGTGCCCATCCATTGACCTGCCCCTCGGCAAAGAGGAAATAGCATCCTTTGGCGGGAACGGTGATCTTACCTGTGTAAACACCTTTCGCAAATTTCAAATCCTTCACCTGAATTGCCTTTTTCATGGCGGCGGCGGCAAGTTTTCTGTCATTGCTGAAGTGGGCATAGACGGTGACGGGCTTGGAAAATCCCTCTTCAAAGCGGACCAGACACATACCGTTGTGGAGTCTTGCCATTTTCAAAGCTCCTTTGTTCAGTTTGACAGAGAAGGTGACTTTGCTGTTTTTGCCGATCTTCCCCTCTTTGGGGGTGACGGTGAAAAAGTTGTCGTTGAGTCTTACTTTGAAGTTCCCGGAATAGTTTCCGGATGTCAAGGTGAAGTTGAAAACCTTGCCGCTGTTTTCAGGCGTAAAGTTGATGACCTGTCTGTCAAGAGAAAGCTCCACCGGGCGGTAGGGGATCTCCAGAGCGTCATTTTGCATGGCGCCCAGATCTTTGAGCTCCAGTCCGGGGATCCTTGCGGCACGGTTCCGGGCGGGGGAGTCTGCTTTAAGGCGCAGGTCTCCTCCGGCGGGGTCACGGTAACGGGGATCGGCAAACACAGCTTTTTTCTCCTGTTTCCACTCTTTCAACAAATCTTTGAACTTCTTTTCACTTTCACTATCTGCTCCAAAGAAGAGATCATTGTCAAGATCACAATTCCAATTTTTCCACTCTTTGCTGATGTAACTGCTTTTGCCCATAAGGATATTGTTGCGGCTGTAAGCCTTCAAAGGGGGATTGTAAAGGGGCTTTTTGGCGTGGAAATTACCGTAGGCCCCGGCAGAAAGAGGACTCCAGACGCTGTTGTTGATGATAAAAATGGCGCCATCCCCCTGATTGCCCATGCCGTTTTTGAAAGGGATCCCGCAGCGGCCGTTTTCATCCCCCAGACGGTAGTAGACATTTCTGAACTGGTAAGAAGGTCCCAGACGGCAGCAGCCGGTGGAAACGCCGCAGTAAGAGCCCTGCACACGGTTGTAGTAGAATCTCACATTCATCTCTCCCCCCTCCATCTCGATGCTGTCGTCGTTGGAGTAAGCGAAAAGGTTGCCGTAAATATCGGCATCTCTGCCGAATCCCCCGTCGATCTTGCCGTTGCCTGAGCTTTCGATGGCATCGTTCCAGCGCCGGGCATCGCTGCCCACAAGATCGTTGTAGCGGATCACTGTACCTCCACGGGTCTTGTCTACAAAGATGGCTTCCGGACCTGACGGATGGCTGTAAAACCAGCTGTTTGAACTGGAGTGCGGGGTGTGGATGTAGCATCTTTCAATAAGCTGTCTTATCCCTCCCTGAAGGAAGATCCCCCCATCCCATCCGGTCATTTTCCCTTTGTGGATCCATCTGCCCATCTGGGTCATATCCCTGATCCGGTCGCATCTGCCGAAATTATATATCTCGCAGTTCCGGATCACCACATCTTCGCAGTCCACCAGTTTGATACCGTGCCGTGAACGGTTGGCGTCGATGGTCAATCCCTCAAAGATGACAAACTTTTTCCTGACGCACTCAATGACGCCGCCGTTGATGTCGGCTTTGCCTTTGAGGGTGAATCCGGGGGCAGCCTTGTAAAGAACGTATGCGTTCTGCTTGCCTGAAATGATATTTTTCAGCTGTCCCTTGAAATTTTTGGCATCAAGGAGTATTGTTTTCCCCACCTTGAAATTGGAACTGCGGGTGCGGAACTCTTTGCGGATCTCATCTTTCACTGCTCCTGTAATGACGCCCCGGAATTCGTAAAGAGTATCCTCTTTCAAAAGCATGATGGAGCCGCGCCACGCCTTTTCCCGTTCCATATCCACAGGGTCAAGGACCGCCTTCCACATCTTCTCCCCCTTTTTCCGGTACCAGACTTTGAGGGAGCACTTTTTGCCCCATTCGCTTTTTTTGCGGTTCACATAGTAGGAGCAGCTTTCAAAACTTGGCACCAGCAGAAGCCTGCCGCTGCTGATGGTAACTTGAGTTCCTGTGGCATTGTCGGTGTAAACATTGGTCATGCCGTCGGCGCCCCGGTCGGTTTTCAGAGGATTTTCCTGACGGGTGTAAAAGGAAATGGTCACAGGAACACCCTTTTTCACCTTGAGATTCTGGTAGAGACACTTGTTGTAACTGACTCTGGCGCAGATCATTCCTTCTTTGGCATTTTTGGAGAACACATTTTCTTTTGTGCCGCCCCATGAAGCGATGGCGCCTGATTTGGAAAATCTTTCAAAGGAGGGATTTTTTACTTCTGCTCCTGTAACTTTGATATCGTCAACATGCAGAAAGGGATAATTTTTGGCGACTCCGCCTGAGATCCCCCTGAACCACAATGCAACATTCCCATCCTTTTCCGGGGTGAAGCGGATCTCCATTTTCTCCCATTTCCCGGACATGTTTTCCCTTGAAAAGGTGATGTCGTGGAGATCAAATCTTTCGCCGCTGCGCCTTTTGGCTTTTCGTTTGCGGCGCCCCACATGGACCCCGCTGTCAGCAGCAACTTCGTGGATCATCTTTTCTGAGACCAGATCGACTCTCAATCCGCCTCCCAGGGGGGCTCCTGAAAGCAGCACACTCAGAACCAGCAGTAGCAGCAAAAAGATTTTTTTCATTGTTCAAAACACCTTTGTATTCAGATTTTTTTGATTTTCTTGAGCATAAGCGCCAGTTGTGCCGGGCATGAGGTCGTTTTACTGCCGCAGTGGACACTTTCAAGCAGAGCGATGACCTCGTCCACATTTTTTCCGGCACAAAGTGCGCTCACAGCCTTGAGGGAGCCGGAGCATCCCCCGTGGAACTCCACTTTTTCAACGGTGCTGCCGTCATCGCTCAAAGCAAGGTCGATGGCGGAACTGCAAACCTCAGGAGAGGTCTCATAACGGTACTTCTTCATAAAAATCACTCCAATACGATGGTTTCATATTCACTGAACCTGCCGAAAGCAGGCGCACTTGCAAAGGTGAAAAAGCGCTGGTCGGCACTTTGGATCTTATCAAGAAAAAGCTCTGAGTTGCGCTGATCCAGATCGCAGAGCACATCATCAGCCAGGACAGCCACCGGCACGGAGCTGTTCTCTTTGACGATGGAAAATTCGGCAAGTTTCAGCATCAGTGCCACGATCCCCTTCTGTCCTGTGGAACAAAAAGAGCGCATGACTTTTCCGTTGAAACGGAATTCAAATTCATCCAGCTGCGGACCGAAAGAGGTACACTTGCGCATCTTGTCCTTCTCAAGATTTTTCCTGAGCAGAAAGAGATTCTGCTCTTCTTCCATGGAGGATGTACTCAAGTACCTGATCTCAAAGGCGGCATCGTTTTCCTTCATCAGCTCATTGACCTTTGCGGAAATGAGACTTGCGTACTTGAGTCTTTTCATTGAGATCTCAGGACTGCGCTGTGCCAGTTCCGGATCAAAGTGCTGTGCCACATTCCCTTTGCCGCATTTGAGAGCTCTGTTCCGCTGCATCAGGGCGCGGTTGAAATCCGAAAGGCTTTTCAGATACGAGGAATCGATACTTGAGATCATCATATCAAAGAATCTTCTGCGGCACCCGGAGGCGCCTGAAACGATCTCTCTGTCCTCAGGAACAAAGGCAACACAGCGGAATTCCTTGATAAAGTCGCTGGTCCGCAAAGGGGAAGCGCCCCCTATCAGGAGCTCCCTTTTCCCTTCGGAGCTCTCTTTCACAGCGAGCACATTCTTTCTTGCGCCGCAGCAATAGCGGCACTTTAATTGAAAGCCGTGCTCCCCCAGAGTGACCAGTTCCCTGGATCTTGCGCCTCTGAAAGAGCGCAGTATGCTCAAATACCCCAAAGCCTCAAGCACCGAACTCTTTCCGGAGCCGTTGGGTCCGGAAAGAACGATATCCTTTGAGCTGAACTGAAAGTTCCTCTCCCGGAAATTCCGGAAATTTTTCAGTTCAAGGTACTCTATCACTGTGCCGGATTTGCCTTTTTGCGGATAGGCATGATGACGTTGATGAATCCCTCTTCAGCTTCGAGAGCCACAGGGTTCACCGGGTCGTTGAGCTTGAATTTGATGGTCTCAGCGCCGGTGATCCGCAAAGGATCGATCAGGAACTGGGGATTGAAGGACACATCAAAGGGTTCCCCTGAAAATTCCACATCCACAAAGTCGGTACCGTCGCCGAGATCTGTACTTGAAGCCTCGATCGTCACCTTGTTTTCAGAGAAGTTCAGCACCACAGAGCTGGTGGCGTCAGAGAGCATGAGAGAGACAGTTTCCACTTTGGCAAGGAGCGGTTCCACGGGCAGAGTGATGATCCGCTCAAAGCTGGCGGGCACCACGGAACGGTAGTTGGGGTAGTTGCCTTCGATCAATTTGGAAACAAGACGGAAATTAGCCGCTTCAAAGCTGCAGAACTTGTCGCCGATGGCGATTTTCAAAGTGCCGTCCCCTTCGAGCATCTTCCGGGCTTCGGTGACAGCCTTGAGAGGAACGATGGCGCAACCGTCTTCACCGGTCATGGATTCCGGAGCCTTTTCCTGCAGAGCCATCCGTTTACCATCCGTTGCCACCATGGTGAGACTGCCGTTGACAGCGTTGAAAAAGACTCCGGTCAGAGCTTTTCTGGAAGCATCACGGCTGACAGCGTACATAATGGAGTTGGTCAGCATCTTGAATTCGCTTTCCCGGATCTGCAGTTCCCGCTGGGCGGTAAAGGGGGTCTCCACGGGGTAGTCAGCGCTGCCAAGACCCAGCAGACGGAATCTGCCGGTGCCGCAGGTGATCTTGATATGGTCGTTTTCGTCCACATTGAACTCCACATCGGTGCCGTTCATGGAACCGGTCAGAGAAGCAAGTTTTTTGGCAGGGGCAGTGGTGACGCCGGGAACTTCGATCTCTGCTTCGATGGAGCAGTTGATACGCAGTTCAAGATCTGAAGCGGTCAGCTCAAGTTTGCCATCCTCTGCCTTCAAAAGCACATTATTCAAAAGAGGCATGATGGAACTGCTGCCGATCAGACCGCCGACCTTCTGAAGAGCCTTGTTGAGTTTTTCGCGGTTTACTTTGAATTTCATTTCCTTTTTTCTCCTGTTGTTTTTCTCAAGGAAAAGTCGTTCCTTATTTCTGTTCCCGGAAGAACCGGGCATTTTCCCTTTGCACAAAAAAAGAAAAGCCCCCTGCAGACTACTAATACTGTATTTCAATTTAAATATATATCAGTAGTAGTAGAGTCAGCAAATTTTGTTAATGGTTCTTCTTAAACCTTTGCAATCAAGATGTTATATGAATTCTTCCTTGTTAATAACCCGGATGATTGTTTTTAATGGATGTGAACAGTTCAAACTGTTGTCAATTCATTAAACAGTTATTAACAGCTTTTCAACACCTTTGTGAACACCTCTCTTCTTGAATTTAATAAGGAATACTTGAATTTTTTTCTGAAACATCCAAACAAATATATCTGAATGTCAGGATCTTTTCCGCAACTGCCGCAGAGGGATATCCTTGCAAAAGCCCCCCTTTTGGTCGAGTTGGCGAAAACGCTCCGGTAAAATATAACTTTTTCTTGATGCAAATGCAAATCAAAAAGGCAAAAAAGTTGAAAAGTTCTCTGATTTTCCCCGCAAATGAACGCTTGCACCCGACCGGGGCTCTCAGTACTGGAAAACGCTCTGAGTGTGCATGAGTGTCTGGTGCGGCGCTGTCTGACATGTCTGACATGTCAGACCAGTCCGACAAAATTGGTGCGCCGCTCCGCGATCAAGGAGGTGGCGTAGTGATTTTCCTGCGTAAAATCTTGAACAAGAGTTGAAAAAAACTGTTTTGCGGTGTATTTTTTAAAAACAAATTATTTTTTCAGTCAGATATTCAGAAAATATGTGCAGCGAAAGAAAAAACAAATCAGCTCTTGAATTGATCCTCAGCGATGAAGTGCAGTCGCTTCTGGATGATTTTGCAGCTCTCATAGATGCCCGGGTCACTTTTTTCGGACCCGACGGTACCCGGATGCGCCGGGGAAAGGAAATGTGCAACAGCGATTTCTGCCGGTGTATCCAATCCTGCCCCGGGGGACTTGAAAAGTGTCAGGCAATGGATGTTGCCAAGCAGCAGGAGGCAGTCAGGAAACGCGATGTGCTGCTCTACCGCTGCCACGCCGGAGCCCACGAGATCGTGGCGCCGGTCTTTATTCACGGCAAATGCGCCGGATTCCTCATGATCGGTCAGTTCCGTGTGGATGATGCACTGCCTTCCGGAGAAGCGGCGCTGGAGCCCTTTTACCGGCAGCTCCCCAAATTCAGCCAGGAAAAACTTTCAGCTATTACGGGATTGTTCCGCACTTTGATCGACTACATCACCATCCGTGAGCTGGCGGTGCTCCAGAGCGACCAGCTGCGGCTGGATATCGACCGTTATATCAGCCAGTACGGACACGAAGACATCAAACTGCCCGATATGGCGAAAAAACTGGGTAAAAGTGTCTCCTCCATCTCTCAGTTCCTCAGACGCAATTACGGGACTGGATTCAAGGAGCTTCTTATCAACCACCGGCTCCATCTGGCGGAAAGTTTCTGGAAATCCAATCCTGAAGCCACCGTCGCCGAAGCCGCCTTTGCCGCAGGATTCCAGGATCAGTTCTACTTTTCAAGACTTTTCCGTAACCGCAAAGGCATGACCCCCGGGGAATACCGGGAACAACTCCGTTCAGGGGAACAGAAATAAAAAAAAAACGCATACCTTAATATAATAAATAAAGGAGAAAGGAACGATGAAAAAACTGTTTGCTTTTTTGCTGGCAGCTGCGGCAGTGACCCTTGCAGCAGCTGAAATGCCCCGTTTTGCCCCCAAAGCCGTCAGCCCACGGAAATGTGTTCTCGGTAAAAAGAGTGAGATCACCCTTGTTTCCAATGGCAAGCTCTCCTTTGAGGTGGTCGCCGACCGCAGAGCTTCACGGACGGTAAAGTTCGCAGCTGCAGAGCTTGCAAAGTTTCTGGGGGAGATCACCGGAACAAAGGTGGATGTGCTCCAGAAAGCCACAGGAAAGAAATGCGCCTTTCTGGTGGGGGATAAAGGTGCCGCCGAAGCTGCAGGGCTGGATCTGAAAAAACTGGACCGCGACGGATTTTATATCAAATCCTATAAAGGAAACATCATCCTTATCGGCAACGACGACCATGCCGGACATCCCAGCCGCATCGCCTCGTGGAACGAAAGAGGGACCCTCAACGCCGTTTATGAATTTCTGGAGCGTTTCGGCGGTGTGAAATTCTATTTCCCCGGTAAAATCGGTACCATCGTGCCGGAGAAAAAGAATTGGAGTCTGCCTTCCATCGACCTTGCCGACCGTCCTGACAGCCAGTACCGCCGGATCTACTGTATTGAAAACAAAGGGATGGAAAGCGATAAAAAGGATTTCATGCCTGAAGGGATGCACTACCACGACACCAACCGTCTGACCATCTTGCGCAGCCGCATGAGCACCTTGAACATCCCCAACTGCCACGGACTTGCCTATCTGGGATTGATCCAGCGGTTCGCCAAAAGCAACCCGGAATACTTTGCCTTGCGCGCCGACGGGGGCAGACTGGACGGCACCAATGTGACCCATCCCAACTACAAAGACGGACATGTCTGTTTCAGCTCCCCCATCAAAGAGGTGATCTATCAGGATGCCGCCGCCTTTTTGCAGGGAAAGGCAGCTTCGACCCGCAAGGTCATCATGCCCAACGGCAAAAGTTACTGGCACGGACAGCTTTTCAACCGTCCCTTCTTCAATATCATGCCCAACGACTCCATGTTCCCCTGCCAGTGCGGACCTTGCAAAGCGGTCTACGCCAGGGGAAAACAGGCTGTTTCGGATCATGTGTGGCGCTTCAAGACTGACATCGCCAAACGGCTGCAGAAGAACAACATCCCCGGATACATCACCGCCATGGCGTATGCTGAGTACAAACTCATCCCCACTATGGAGATCCCCAAAAATATGATCATCCAGCTGGCGATCACGGGACCGTGGAAAGAGTTGAACGCCGCAGAGCGTGAAAAAGATTTCAAACTCCTTTTTGACTGGAACAAAAAGTTGGGACAGAAGACCTATCTGTGGACCTACGTCAACAAAAGCGCCGCCCGTATCGCCGATATCCCCAACTTCACCCCTGAGGTGGTGGGCAGCTTCTACAAACGCGCTTCAAAGTACACCTTCGGCGCCTTCATGGAGTGCGAAACTGACCACTGGCTCTTCGGATTTTTGAATTACTACGTCTTCGGCAAAGTGATGTGGGATAACAGCACTGATGTTGAAAAGCTGATCTCAGAACATTGTCAGCTCATGTACGGCAAAGGAGCTCCCTTCATGCGTCAGGTCTACAAAGCTCTTGAGAAACACTGGGTAAAGGACATTATGACCAACATCCGCGAAACGTCAGCGGGACCCCAGGCAGTGATGCCTTCCCAGTACGATCTGTGGAGCAGGATCTATTCTCCCGCCGAGGTCAAGCGGATCGAAAAACTCTTTGACGAAGCTGAAAAGGCTGCTGCCAAAGATAAAAGCTCCCTTGAGCGCATCAAATTCATGCGCAAAGAGCTGTGGGGCAAAGTCGCCGAGGGACGCAAAGCCTACGACAAAGCCAACAGCGACCGCAGCGTCTGGACAGGATACATGGGTGAGACAGCCGAAAAGATCACCATTGACGGTAAATTCAATGAAAAGGCATGGAAGAGTGTCAAACCTCTGTACATGATCCCCCGGAAGGGCAGTGTCAACGAGGTGAATACCACCATCAAACTGCTGAAAGACAAAGAAAACATCTACATCGCCGCCGAGTGCGAAGAGCCCTACACTGACGCCATGGTGGCGCCGGTACGCAAGAAGGATGAATTTTTTATCTGGCAGGACAATCTGGTGGAGTTTTTCTTTGCTCCTGCGAAACACTCTGAATTGATCTATCAGATCATGATCAACAGCAGCGGCAGTCTTTCAGACAACCGCAGTTTCCTGAAACACGACTTCAAATGGAGCAGCAACGTTGAATACAAAACAGGCGTTGTTCCCGGCAAAAAATGGGTCGTCGAAGTGCGTATACCTTTGAGCAGTATGCCTGAACTGAAAGACAAAAATGAGTTCATGGCAAACTTTACCCGGGGCCGTGTCATCAAAGGCAAAAAGCTGATGAATTACTATGTATGGGCGCCTTTGCCCCGTCATATCCCTGAGAATTGCGGTGTGATCAAGGTGGGCAAGGAAGGAGCGGACAACTCTGTCATCAAGTTCGGAGACTTTGACGGCAAGGTGCTCCAGAAGCGTTTTATTGGAGATTGGGGCAATAAAAACAACTGGTTTAGCGGGAAAGTCATCAACCGTGATGAAAAGGTGTTCCGGACCGCTGGCGGATCTCTTCGTCTTGAGCGGACAACTCCCGGGACTGAAACGGTTTGCCAGTACATCAGGGATTTGAAGCCCAAAACGAAGTATCGTTTTTCCTACTTTGTGAAGCTTGAAAATGTGCGTACTCTGAAGCGCGGCGGATTTTACATCGACATCCGCAACGGCGGCAGCGGAGCGATCCGCCAGGTGTATTCCTTCCCCGGCCAGCCCATGACGGGCAGCAACGACTGGGTGCGTTTTGAGCACGAATTCATCACCACGCCTGATGTCGGCAGCAAGCACACTCCTTATGTGGGACTCTACTTGCGCAACAGCACCGGCAAGGTATGGATCGACAACATAAAGCTGACGGAAGTAAAATAAGGTGAATTGACAAAGTAAACGCACATTTGTAATAGTAAACGCACGTTGAGGGTAGAAAATCGTGCGTTTAGTCTGACAAACAGCGAATTTGACAGTTTTCTTTCGACTATTTGGATTTGGTCTTGAGCATACAAGGTGCGTTTACTATTACCAAAAAAGACAATACGCCCCTGCAGCGTTACGCAAGCGTTGTTTTTCGGACATACTAAACGCACGCTGTATATTTGT
>JAZODE010000047.1:0-21224 GCA_045596885.1 Victivallaceae bacterium | reverse complement strand
GTTGTATTGCCTCAAAAAAATTCATAAAAACTGCACATCCTTACGCCCGTCAGGGCGCACTTCACGTTTGCCGCAGGCAAACTCTTCACACCTTCACATCTTCACTCAATCAGCGTTCACGCTGATTGAACTTTTGGTTGTAATTGCCATTATTGCTATTCTTGCAGCCATGCTTCTGCCCGCCTTGCAGCAGGCACGGAACCGTGCCAAGGCGACGACTTGTACCAATAACCTTTCCCAGATGGGGCGTGCCAACGGCATGTATGCCGCAGATAATCTGGATTGTATAACTCCTTTTCAAAATTCCCCCTCCAATTCAACGGGGCGGCGCATCTGGTACTATGCTTCTCCGGCAAACGGACTTCTTTCCCCCTATATGGGGACTTCACATACCGGCATGTTGACCGGATGGGATCTGACCAATAAAGGCGAGGTCGTGGTTGACAAATTTGTCTGTCCTTCACTGGAGCTGCCGGTCAACTGGAAACAAACCACAAGTCACCGTGTCCTCTCTTACGGCTACAACGCCTATTTGTTTGCCTATTACTTCAAGGAGCCCAAAGCGCAGAAGATGGGCAGGGTCCTTCTGCCTTCCAAGACCATGCTCTTTATTGACATTCAGGGGAACGCCTACAACTGTCACTACAGTGTTGAAAGTTACTACGGCAAGGAGGATAACGGCTGCTGGCCTCTCTTCCGCCATAACAATCAGGTGAATATCCTCTACATCGGCGGCAATGTGGGGACAAAAGTTTTTTCCGATCCCGCATTCCATGGCAGGGATTGGAGTTTCTGGTGTAAATTTTAACCTCCAAAATAAGGGATTTTTTATGTTCAAGAAAGTTTTTTTTGCTGCGGCAGTGCTTGCAGCAGGATTCATCGTTTCTGGCGGTGAATTGGTGGTTGCCTCAAAGGGCAAAAGTGATTATGTCATCGTCATACCTTCCAAAAGTTCATCGAACCTTGACCGGGAGTATGACGGCGTGGCAAAAGTTCTCAAAAAGATCATCAAACTCCGTTCCGGAGCTGATATGCAGATCTGCCGTGAGAACAAACTCGTTCCCGGGAAAAAAGCCATCTTCATCGGTCAGACCGCCGGAGCTGCCAAAGCCGGAGCTGCCCGCAAAAGTTGGAAAAACAACCAGTATCAGCTGAAAGCCGTCAATGGCAATATTTATCTCAACGGCGACGATTTCGATCCTTCCCCCGGAGGGCGGGCGGGATTCTACTCCATGCGTCTCGGCTCTGTCAGTGCCGTTATGGAGTTTGTCAAAAAGTTTGCCGGAGCCGATTTCCTTTATGCTTATCCTCAGGGACTTCATGTGACCAAAGGGGATATCAAGGTCTCCGACAAGCTCAATATGCTCATCGAACCCGAACTGATTTTCGGTATCGGCAGAGCCATGGAAAAGTATTACTCCTTTGCCAACGGCAAGTTGAGTGCCACCTGGTATCTCTGCCACGGCGGACACTCCCACATCCCTGCCATTCCCCGTGCCAAATACAAGAAAGATCATCCAGAATACTTTGCCATCGTTGCCGGTAAAAGGGATGGCTACAGTATCCCTCAGTACTGTCTTTCCAACCCCGAAGTGCAGGAGCTGATCTACAAGCAGATCCTGAAAGATGTGGACCGCCCCGGTGTGACTCAGACGCAGCTGGCGCAGACAGACGGATTCCGGGTCTGCAGTTGTGCGCCCTGTAAAAAGTTTTTCGCCAAAGGTGCCGGTGAAGCCCTGTGGAAACTCCATCTGGATATGGCTGACCGGCTTCTGAAAGACCGTCCCGGCAAAAGCGTCCGCATCATCGCCTACGGTCCCACCCGTATGCCCCCCAAGTACCGCAAAGTTTTTCCCAAAAATGTGGCTGTGACCATCGCCGTGGGACAGGTTGTGTCAAAGGAATATCTTGACAAGTGGAAGGCTTACAAGGTTCCTCTGGGCTTTGATGTCTACCTTTACAACTGGGGAGAATACCACCTTGAAGGTCTGACTCCCAGCTTTACTCTCAATGAGGGGCGCGCTCAGGCGGATCTTTTCCGCTCCTACGGTATCAACGCCCTCTACTTCTGCGGACTTGCGGAGCTGCCCGGCTTGTGCTACCCTGTCATCACCTACTATCTGCGTGCCATGAATGGCGACAAAACAGCTCCTGCCAGGTTCCTCAAAGAGTTCTGCACCAAATCTTTCGGCAAGGGCGGCGCTGCGATGGAAAAATTCTATGCTCTCCTTTACAGCCGTGTGGAAAAGGTGAAAGGGGGGAGTGAAGATTACACCGATCCCCTTTCCAAAAGAGCGGTCAAAAGCGTTTTTGCAAGGAATGTTTCTCTGCTGCATCTGCGCTATCCTGAAAATATTCTTGCCCAGCTTGAAACATTGCTGAAATCTGCTGAAAAGGCGGCTCCTGAAAGCTATCTGTTGAAACACACCCGCAGAGAGTTCGATTACCTGAAACTCACCGCCGGAGCCTGCAATGCTTTCTTTGCCTACCACCGTACTCTTGCCCAGAAGGAGTTTGAAACTCTGGCAAACCTCATTGTCGCCCGGAAAAAATTCATCAACTCTCTGCCCACATACAAGCGGGGCAAAACTCTTTACACCAGACCGGAAGGGGAATTTTCCTGTCTGGGCAATTTCCCTGTTTCCATGATTATGGAAAACGGCAGACTTGGCGCCCCCTTGAAAGCGCCCTTCACCTGGGATGTGGAACACTTCCTTGCCATCAAGGACCGTCCTTCCGGCAGAATATTGAAGGCAGGCGACCCCAAATGGCAGATGATGCAGGATATTTTCAGCGACGGCAAAAAGCTTTTCATCAAGGAACATCCCATTTTCGTCCGCTGCCGTGTGGAAGGGGAAAATCTCATTGCTGAAATGCGTTTTGACAATATGCCCAAAGAGTTCCAAAGGGGCACCATCGAGGTCCGTCTGCAGAAAGATGAAAAATCACCCCGTTACCGTCTCTGGGGCAGCTCCATGGGGGGCAGAGCGGGGATCCATCTGCGTACTAAAATCCAGAAGGGCAACGATTACAGCGACAGCTGGAATATAAAGTGGAAAGAGGGAGCCAAGTACAAGGTCATGTACAAGCGCATTGCCAAAGAAGGAAAAAGTCCCGTTACTGAGATGACCATACCCCTTGCGCTTTTCGGCGGTCCCGTGACCAAAGGCGAAAAGCGGATGATCGACTTTGTCTACCATGTGAAACAGCATTGCTACACCTGGGAGTACAATATCAATCTTACCAACTGGCGTCACCGCTATACCTCCATCGGAACCGTTGAGTTCTGAAAAGCAGCGAATAACTCCACAAAAAAGGCAGATCCCGTAAAAAAGGATCTGCCTTTTGATTCAGAAAGGGGGGATTACTTTACCAGACTTTCTTTCTGGCGTTTCAGCTTTGAGCTGGTGGGGATGGCTTTTTTAGCCTCCTTTACCAGACCTTTTGTCTCTTTCTGAACTGTTTGGACCGAGCGCTGCAGTTTCTGTTCGAGAGTCTGCTTTTTCTCTCCGGAAAGGAAAAAGCAGGCAGCGGCGATCACTGCCACAACAATAAAGAAATAGATCAGCTTCCGCACCAATGTGGTAGAGTTTGTCTTAGCTTTTTCAGCAATGACTGCGTCAGAGCGTCCGGTCATCGCTGCGGCTTTCTCTTTACAGGCGGCGGAGCAGAAATTGCTGCCGTTTTCCTGAACGACACACTCTTCGCAGACACTTTTGCCGCAGACCGCACAGCGGAATGCTCCTTCTCTGTCACCGTGATTGAAACAATTTGCCATAAAAAACCTCCGATTTTTGGGTTCTGTTTGGGGAACTGTATATTATTATACTTCCGTCAAGCCGTTTTTGCAAATCCGATCACAATAAAAAGTGCAGAAATTATCCGATGCACTCTTTCAAACCGGTAATGATCATCTGCACCGCAACGGCAGAAATGATAAGTCCCGTCAGACGGATCAGCGGTCCCAGAGCGTGGACACGCCCCAGAAAACGGTTGATGGCAGGTGAAAAAAGCATGATGATGAAATTGATCCCGATAGCAAGGGTCAGGGCAAGGGAGGTACTGATCAAGCCGAACTCCGCCGTTCCGGAAATGGCGGCGGCGATGGTTCCCGGTCCTGCGATCAGGGGAGCGGCAAGGGGGACAAGGGAGATATCAGTAAAGTTTTCCGGCATACCGGGAGATTCGGATTTGGGGTGGAATCTGCCTTCGCGGACAGCGCTCCAGCCGATCATGAAAACGATCAATCCTCCTGTCATACGCAAAGAATAGAGTTCCACTCTGAAGATCCGGGTCAACAGCAAGTCACCGGCTCCTGCAAGGATAATGAGGATCACCAGCGCCGCCAGAGAGGATTTCCACGCCAGTTCAAAGATGTGACGGCGGCTCAGGGGCGGATCGTAGGAAGACAGAAACATGACCTTGCTGACCGGGTTGAGCAGAGCCAGCAGGTAAAGAGAGTTTTCGACCATTTTAGTGAGAAATTCAATTTCACCGGCGGCAAGACAGGGGGGGAATATCATAGAATCGGACCCTTCAATTTGGAAATTTCGATAATCGTTTCTTTCAAAAGCATCTTCATCAGGGGAACGGCACGCTGAGAGGTTTTCACAATGTCCTCAATAGAAAGAGGCTCTTCAGAGATCCCTGCCGCCAGATTGGAAATACATGAGATCCCCCCAACTTCCATGCCGCAATGACATGCTGCAATGGCTTCTGGGACTGTTGACATGCCGACAGCATCAGCGCCGAGCTTTGCCATGAGGCGTATTTCTGCCGGGGTCTCAAACTGGGGACCTTCTGTCTGGATGTAGACTCCTTTGTGCAAGGGAATATTGCATCTTGCTCCGGCAGTGAAGAATGCCTGTTGAAAGCGTTTGGAGTAGACTTGACTCATATCGGGAAAGCGGGGACCGAGAAAATCAATGTTTTCACCCCGCAGGGGGGAAGGAACTCCGAATTTGATATGGTCCTCAATGACCATGAAACTGCCGGGGGCAAAAGCGGGATTTATCCCCCCGGAAGCATTGGTCAGAAGCACCTTTCTGACCCCCAGCATCCGCAGGAGCCGCAGAGGCATGACCGTTTCTTCTATGGGGATCCCCTCATAATAGTGGAGCCTTCCTGCAGTGACGACTTTGATACCGTTGATCCTGCCGAAAACAAAGACGCCTTTGTGAAAGGTCGCTTTGGGGAAAAATGGCAGATCGGCATAATCAACGATCACCTGATTTTCCACAGTATCGATGATCTGTTCCCAGCCGGAGCCGGGAACAATGGCGATTTCGGGGCGGAAATCACCGATTTTCTCTTTCAGAGAAGCCAATGCAGTGCGCAGTTTTTTTTCCATGTGTGTGAGAGCTCCTGATGTTTCGATTTAATGTATCACAGAAAACTGTTTTTTCAAGTAACACTTGCAAAAAAAGCAGTGATGGTGTATGTTATCCATAAGATTCAATGCAAGGAGAATTTTTTATGGCTATTCCCGTCACTTTATCCTACATGGACTCTGAAGGCAGACAGCATTTTGCCCCCGGTGTCAGCGCCGCCGGAAGGGGCGTGCTGGATATTATCGACCAGACGCTGCTGCCCAGTGAACAAAAGAGGTTGAAACTTGAGACCCCCGAAGCCGTCTACGAAGCCATCAAACAGCTGCGTGTCCGCGGAGCGCCTGCCATCGGGTGCTCTGCCGCCATTGGACTTGCGGTGTGCACTCAGGGTTTTGAAAGTTCTTCTCCGCAGGAGCATTTGCAGAAGATCAAAGCATGTGCCGCCTATCTTGACTCCTCCCGTCCCACGGCAGTGAATCTTTCGTGGGCGCTGAAACGGTGTGTGGCAGCTGTTACGGCAAAAGAGATTGGGGAAATGAACCAGCAGCTTCTGGATGAAGCGCTCAGGATCACCGCTGAAGATATTGAACTTTGCCGTGCCATCGGCACTGCGGGGGCAACGCTCCTCAAGCCCGGCATGGGAGTCCTGACCCACTGCAACGCCGGAGCCCTTGCCACAGCAGGGATCGGCACGGCACTTGCTCCCATTTACGCCGCCATGGAATCCGGGATCAAGGTCAAAGTCTACTCAGACGAGACCCGTCCGCTGCTTCAGGGGGCGCGGCTGACCGCCTGGGAGCTGGCTGTTTCAGGGGTGGATGTGACCACCATTTGCGACTCCATGGCGTCCCAGGTCATGCGCGAAGGAAAAGTGGGCGTTGTGATCGTAGGCGCCGACCGTGTCGCCGCCAACGGAGACACCGCCAATAAGATCGGAACCTATCAGCTTGCCATTGCCGCCAAGTATCACAAGGTCCCCTTTTATGTGGCGCTGCCTTTTTCAACCATCGACCGCACCATCGCCGACGGTTCACAGATCCCCATTGAGCAGCGGAATGCCGATGAGATCACCCACTGCGAAGGAGCAAAGGTTTACAATCCTGCCTTTGATGTGACACCCCGTGAACTTATCACAGGGTTTATCACTGAACGGGGGATACTTACGGAAATATAAAAAAAGTTGCCTTTGATTTGCATTCGGGGAGATTTTTTCTTGAAAGTATTCTCTTTTGGTGTTATATTATAGGAACGCCAATCTAAATTTAAGGAGTATTTGGTAAAATGGCAAATATGCACATCCTCCACGACAATGACGCTGATCTCAGCGTTTTGAACGGCAAGACCATTGCCGTTATCGGTTACGGCAGCCAGGGACGCGCTCAGGCTCTCTGCATGCGCGACTCCGGTCTCAATGTCATTATCGGTATCCGTCCCGGCAGGTCCTATGACGCCGCTGTTCAGGATGGTTTCAAGGTCCTCAGCGTGACCGAAGCCGCCCGTGAAGCTGATATCATCCACATTCTGCTCCCCGATGAGATGCACGGTCCTGTCTACCGTGAAGAGATCGCTGCCGAAGTCAAACCCGGCAAGACCCTCTCTTTCTCTCACGGTTTCAGCATCGTTTTCAAAGAGATCGTACCCCCCGCCGGTGTGGATGTGATCATGGTCGCTCCCAAGAGCCCCGGAACCGAAGAGCGCAAGCGCTTTGTTGAAGGTTTCGGCGTGCCCGGACTTATTTCCGCCAAGGTGAATGCCTCCGGAAAAGCCCGTGAAGTGGCTCTCGCCATCGCCAAGGCTGAAGGTCTTACCCGTGCCGGTGTCCTTGAGTGCACCATGGAACAGGAAACTTACGAAGACCTTTTCGGCGAACAGAACGTCATCTGCGGCGGCGTCGTCGATCTGATGAAATACGGCTTTGAGGTTCTTATCGAAGCCGGATATCCCCCGGAAATGGCTTACTTTGAGTGCGTCCACGAGATGAAGCTCATCGTTGATTTGATCTACGAAGGCGGTATCCAGAAGATGAACGCTGTTATTTCCAACACCGCTGAGTGGGGTGAATATGTCACCGGCGCCTATGTCATCACTCCCGATGTCAAGCAGCGCATGAAAGAAGCTCTCGAAAAGATCGAGAACGGCACTTTCGCCCGCGAATGGATCGCCGAAGCCCGTGCCGGTGCTCCCAACCTCAAAGCCAAGCGCGAAGCTCTGGGCAGTCACCCCGTGGAAATCACCGGTGCCCGGATCCGCTCTCTCTTTGAGCGCAAGTAATTTCCCTTTCGGGATTTTTCAGGAGGTCTCCAGAAGTGAGACCTCTTTTTTTTGCCCTTCATTATGCGGGATTTGATAATTGTGTACAATAAGGCAGATATTTTTGTACAATATGTTCTTGTTTTACCGTTGAAGCGTGGTATATTATAAGAAAAAGGTACAAATCATATTTGCAAGGTGATAAAATGACAGAACTGCGTTTTGAAGAAAAAATCATCCCCAGTGTGGATCTTTCCGGGGAGTCCCCCATGCCCGCCATGCGGAATGCTCTCAGCTTCAATCTGGACTACGATACCGGCGACGAAGCCGGACTCTTTATCGGTTACGGTCTGCGGACCAATGCACTGCCTTCCAAACTTCAGGACCGCTACAACACCGAAATGCGCCCTCAGGTGTGGAAAACAGCGGTGCTTGAGAACGATTATCTTAAAGCCACCTTCATCCCGGATCTGGGGGGCAGGCTCTGGTCCTTGTATGACAAGGAGAAAAAGCGGGATCTGCTGACCGAAAATCCGGTGGTCAAACCAGGCAATCTCGCCATCTGCAACGCCTGGTGCTCCGGGGGCGTGGAGTGGAACATCGGTACCCGTGGACACCATGCCCGCACCTGCCGTCCCATGTTTGCGGCACGGGCACGCTCCTACAAGGGAGCACCGGTGCTGCGGATGTATGAGATGAGCCGTGAGAATGCCGTGGCTTACCAGATGGAGTTCTTCCTTCCGGAAGATTCCCGTTTTCTCTTTATGCGTGTCAGGATCCACAACCACCACAACAAGGTCATTCCTATGTACTGGTGGTCGAATATCGCCGTTGATGAGGGAGACGATCTGCGGGTCGTGACTCCGGCGACACACTCTTTCGCCAATACCTATATCAGCAACTTTGAACACATCCTGCGGCGGGTGGAACTGCCTTCACCTGACGGATACGATTGCAGCTACCCCAAAAATTACCCCGTCTGCAAGGACCATTTCTTTCAGATCACCGACCGTGAACGGAAATTTGAAGCCGCCCTCTACGGCGACGGCTGGGGGCTTTGCCAGTGCTCCACCGACCGTCTGAAAGGACGGAAACTCTTTGTCTGGGGACGCTCCTCAGGGGGATTGAACTGGCAGAAACGGTTGACCTCTGCCGAAGGACGCCCCTATGTGGAGATCCAGGCGGGGCTTGGCAATACCCAGCTTGAGTGTCTCCCCATGCCCCCCCGCACCGCATGGGAGTGGGTGGAGGCTTACGGCGCCTTGCAGACCGATCCTGACAAGCTCCACGGCAGCTGGGAGGAGGCGAAAGCCGAGACCGCTGCCCGTCTTGAAGAAGCTCTTCCCCGGCAACTCCTTGAGGATATGCTTGTTGAAACCAAAGAAGCCTTTGCTCTTCAAAGCGCCGAAGAGGTCGTTTACCGGGCTTCCGGATGGGGCGCCGTAGAAAAGGCTCGTTGCGGAAAGGGCAGTTCCTTTGCGCCTCACCTTGACTTTGACTCAGAAGATCCTGAAGTTGCCATCTGGCAGGAGTTCCTTGAAAAAGGGGAAATGCCCTGCTGGGATATGGTGACGCCGCCCCCTTCATTTATGGTTCAGGATGAGTTTTACGAACTTCTTGAAAAGGCTCCTCAAAGCCCCTTGAGAGATTTTCAGCTGGGACTTTGCTGCTATTTCCGCAAGGAGTATGATAAAGCTGAAGAACTTTTCCTGCGTTCAGGGGACATTGAAACAAGTGCCGTCCTTGCCTACGCCGTTGCCAACACCCGGCGCTGCAAACAGGATCTTGCAGGCTGTGTCAAGGCGTTTCAGGCAGGGATGAAGAGCTGCGATGCCACATTGGTCCGTGAGGGATTACAGGCAATGTGCGAAGGGGAGTATTTCAAAGAGGTCCTTGAGTGTTACGAAAAGCTCCCTGCGGATCTTCAAGCTATCGCCATGAACAAGATCTTCCTTATTACAGCTCTTCTCAATCTGGGACGCCCCGAAGAGGCTGAAGCGATCCTTATGGAAAATGGCGGTCTTGAGGTGCCCCAGCTCAGGGAAGGGGAGGGATCACTTTCCAATCTTTATGTTGCGATCCAGTGCGCCAAGGCTGAGAAAAGGGGCGAAAAAATCGCTCCCGAAAGCGTTGAAGTCCCCAATAAGCTGGACTTCAGAATGGATCACATCAGCAATGAGCTCGGGCGATTCGGAGTACGCCACGCAAAGTAAGAAAAACATTTGACGGGAAAAGCATTGTAAAAAAATTTTTTTTACTTGTTTTTTCCCGATTCAGAAGTATATTATAAAAGGGGAATCGATGAGTATTCCCGAAAAATCGTCGAGGTAAAATAAAAAAAGAATTACGGAATAAAATTCAGGCAAACTGATTGTAAACGTCCAACTCTGAACTGCAACTCAAATTTTGACGGATACAACTTTATATTTAGGATCGGTGTGCTCAAACCGAAGGGTTTGGCACATTCTGATTTTGTGTAAAGTTGTAGCGTTGTTGCAGACGCGGAGTTGGGCACATCTTCGGGATGTGCTTTTTTTATTCTGTCAAACATGAGGATTTTTTTATGAAAAAGTTCGATTTTTCATGCCCTTATTGCAAAACACTATGTGAAGCAGAAGAAGAATGGCGGGGGATGGAAACAGAGTGTCCTGAATGTAAACGTACTATCAGGATCCCCCTCAGCACTGTGAACGATTATCAGGCGGCAAGAGCTGCCTTTGAAAAAAAAGTTCTGCAGAAAAAATTGATTCTCTGCGGCTTATTGTTGCTTATCGCAGGAGCCCTTTTCGGTACTTACGCTTATCGCAAACATGCCGCTGCCCAAAGGCGCCTTGAAGCCAGACGCCGTGCCGCTGAGCAAAGAGCTCTTGAAGAAAAGAAACGGGCAGAAGAGCAGAGAATACTTGCAGAAAAAATACGTAAGGGAAATGAGAGCATCAGTAGAGAGTTGGAACGCGCAGATAAATGCAAAACGCCCCAAGAGGCGATTGCCATTCTGGAACCGCTGCGCACTGCTTATTCCTGGCATCCTTCCGCTCATAAGATCCGTCAGAAGTTGGAATTTTTTAAAGTCGGCGCTTACATCAGACAGGAAATCTGGCGTGCTGGTAATTTGCAACGTCCAGCCCTTCAAATATCTGTTCTTGACTCTGTTATAATCCGTTACCCGCTGCATCCTTTTACCGAAGAAGCAAAAAAAATGTTGCTTGAGTGCAAAGATCGGCTGAGAAAAGCCGAAGAGAAACGTCAAGCCATTATGAAAAAGCGTTTGGAAGAGGATAGAAGATATGAAGCTGAACGCCTGATGAATCAAAGACAAATTGCCGAGGCTGAACGGCGAATACAAGAGCAACGGATGAAGGAATATCAGGAAAGAAGAGAAAAAGCGTTAAGGGAACGGCGTGAGAGCAACCGGAGAATTGCTGAAAAATTTCAGGAAACAGTTTGCCGCTGGTGCAAGGGGGCAGGAAAACGCAGCAGCATTTCCTCAAGAAGAGATTGTTCCTTCTGCCATGGGACCGGTATCGCACACAGGCATGTGAATTGCAGAGATTTTATCCGGCAGAATTGGAATCTTGTTGATGAGCACGAAAGAAGGAAATACTGGCGCAAGGGCCGCTCCCATCGTCGCAACCACCGTCACTGATGAGCTCGGGCGATTCGGAGTACGCCACGCAAAGTAAAATCCACAGGCGCCGCAGGCAGATCAAGGGCGAGAGCGAAAAATTCAGCATCGCCCCCTGTGACGATCTTGTTGAATTTGCCGTAACACTTCTCACAGGCTTCAATGAGCTCCCGTGCCGCTCCCGCCGCACCCCGGTCGATCCCGAAACGCAACGCTTCAACAGTATTGGGACCGGGAAAGACCGGCAGACGGCTTGATAAAGGGATCTCCGGCAGCTGCGCCGTGTTGGCGTGAAGCGCCTGACGCAGTATTTTTCTCCCCGGAGCAATGGCTCCGCCCCGGAAACGCAGATCACTGTCCACAAGTTCGATGGTAATGGCGCTGCCGCAATCAAGGACCAGCGCCGGGGTGCCGTGATCCAGTGCCGCTACGGCGTTGGCAAGGCGGTCGGCGCCGATGGTGGAGCTGTCAACACAGGAAAAATCCAGTATTTTCCCTGCAAGAGCGGCATTGATAAAGTTTACATTTTCCAGCTTTGCCGCAACCGCAGGGAATACAGAAGCTCCCCAGACCCCTTCAGGATCAGCGGGGATATCATTATTGCTCAACTCAACGCTGCGCAAGGTACGCAGTATGGTGATTTTTTCCCCTTCCGCTCTGGCGATGCGGGTGTGGGTGTTGCCGATATCAAGAAGGATCATTTTTCAATTCCTGAAAGGACTTGGTCCGAAGACATCGTCCTGGCGCTTTTGGCGTTTTCTTTCGTTTTCCCGGTAAACCTGATCTATGACTTGCCGGGTTGCGTCTTCCTCCGGATCCAGAGAGTTGCGCAGTGCCGCTTTTTCTGCATCGGTCAGATTTGAATTTTTTGACCAATCTTCTCTTTTGTCCGGAGCTGTACGGAAAAGAGAGTCCAGTGGATCACGGGAGTAACGGCGGCTTTGATAACCGCTTTTATTCTGTTTTTTTACTGCTGCTTTGCGGGTGGTGCGGCGCTTTTCCGCCCCCGGATCAGAAAAAAGTTCCCGGAAGGCGGCACAACCGTTTCCCAGGAACATTACAACAGCAAGAAGCCCAAAAAGAATGGCGCTCTTTTTTGTCATGACCACCTCTCAGCGGCGTTTCAGCCACGCTTCGATGAACATATCCAAATCGCCGTCCAGAACTCCTGCGGTGTCGCTGGTCTGAACTTCGGTACGCAGATCCTTCACCATCTGGTAGGGCTGCAGCACATAGCTGCGGATCTGGCTGCCCCAGCCGTTGTCTTCGCGTTCATCCCGTTTGGCATCGGCTTCGGCGCGGCGTGCCGCTTCTTCCCGCTCATAAAGTTTGGCTTTCAGCATCTTCATGGCTGTGGCACGGTTTTTGTGCTGTGAACGCTCATTCTGGCAGTTGACCACGATCCCGGTGGGGATGTGGGTGATACGGACAGCCGAGTCGGTGGTGTTGACGTGCTGACCGCCCGCACCGCTGGAGCGGTAGGTATCCACCCGCAGATCGCTTTCGTTGATCTCAATGTCGATATCGTCGTCGATCTCAGGGAAGATTTCAACGGAACAGAAACTGGTGTGGCGCCGGGCATTGCTGTCAAAGGGTGAAATACGCACCAGACGGTGAACGCCGTTTTCACCTTTGCAGTAACCGTAGGCAAATTCACCTGTTACATGGAGCGTTACGCTTTTGACACCGGCTTCGTCTCCCGGCTGGTAGTCGATGACTTCATCTTTCCAGTTGCGCCGTTCGATGAAGCGCCGGAACATACGCAGCAGCATGGAGCACCAGTCACAGGATTCGGTACCGCCGGCACCGGCGTGAATGGTCAGATACATGTTCTTCCGGTCGAATTTGCCGGAAAGGAAACTCAAGATCTCATATTTATCCAGCTCTTTCCGGAGCTTCAAAGCATCACTTTCAGCATCGGGGAGGAACTCCGGCTCTTCGGCAGCCATTTCAATGGCTTCGTTGAGTCCGGCGATGTTCTGCTCCAGCTGAACAAAAGGATCAAGAACGCCACGGGTGGCGGAAAATTTGCCCACAGTTTCCTGAGCACTTTCTTTGTTGTCCCAGAAATCCGGCGCCGCCATCTTCTCTTCAAGAGCTTTGAATTCAGCCTTGAGATCTTCGATGCCCAGGAATTCATGCAAATGGGCGATGCGCCCTGACATATCAGCGCCCAGGTGGCGCAACTCTTCAATGGTCAACATTTCTTCAATCCCTCCAAAAGCCACATATCATCAATAATGCGCTGGATCTCACCAAGACAGCTGCCGCAGGCACCCCCTGCCTTGCAGTAGTTGGTGACCTCAGATGCCTGACGCAGACGGTTTTCTTTGGCGACCTTGAGGATCTTCACATCTGTGATGCCGAAACACTTGCAGACAAGTTTCCCCTCATGTTCATGGTCGGCGGCAAAGGGATTGGGTTCACCCCGGTAGGCGGCAATGGCAGCTTGCAAAGCCTCCATGCCCATAACGGAGCAGTGCATCTTCGCCTCAGGCAGTCCCCCAAGGATATTGGCAATATCCTGATTTGTCACCTTTTCCGCCTCTTCAAGGCTCATACCTTTGATGATTTCAGTCAAAGCAGAGCTTGAGGCAATGGCGCTGGCACAGCCGAAAGTCTTGAACTTGACATCGGCGATCTTGCCCTCGTCGTCCAGTTTGAATGTGAGTTTCAGCGCATCGCCGCAGGCGGCATTGCCCACTTCGCCCACACCGTCAGGATTTTCAACTTCTCCCACATTCCGGGGATTCATAAAGTGGTCCATGACCTCTTTTGTGTAATTCCACATGGTTCACCTCCCAAAGAGTTTGTCAGTCAGCCAGCTTTGCCATGGCGTCGGCAACTTCGGCAGAGATCTTGTCGGCGATCTCGTCGATCTTGATCCGCACACTGTCGCGGCAGTTGCGGAAACGGAACTCCACTTCGCCGTCGGCAAGGGTTTTGGGAGAGATCACCACCCGCAGAGGAATACCCAGCAAGTCGGCATCGTTGAACATGAATCCGGGCTTTTCGCCCCGGTCGTCGTAAAGGACATCAATCCCCCGTTTCTTCAGCTCTGCGTAGAGCTTTTCAGCGGCTTCGCCCACAGAGCCGTCCCCACGGTTGGGATCGATGGCACAGATCTGTGCCTGCCAGGGGGCAATGGACATGGGCCAGATGGGACCGAAATCATCTCTGGAATACTCAATGACAGATGCCATGGCACGACCCACGCCGATACCGTAGCAGCCCATGATCATGGGTTTGGATTTACCGTTGATATCGAGGAAGGTGCAGTTCATGGATTCGGAGTATTTGGTTCCCAGCTGGAAGATGTTGCCCACCTCAATGCCCCGGAGCTCCCGCAGAGGTTCTCCGGTGACGGGGCAGGGGTCGCCTGCCCGGACGGTGGCAATATCGCCCACGATACAGTTGAGTCCGGGACAATCCCGGTCAAAGTTGAAATTCTTGAAATGCCAGTCGTGTTCGTTGGCGCCCACCACCAGATTGGAGCTGTTGACCACAGAGTTGTCGAGAACGATGGTCACTTTGCCGGATTTGAGATCCATGGGACCGGCATATCCGGGAACACAACCGATGGCTGCAATGGCGGCATCGTCGGCGAATTTGAGCTCAGAGGTTTTGGTCAGATTGCAGAGCTTTGTTTCGTTGACTTCAAAGTCGCCCCGGATCATGGCGTAGATCAGTTCACCTGTGAGAGCGTTCTGGTAGAAAACAGCTTTTCCGGTGTTTTCAGCTTTGAGACCGAGGAAAGAAGCGACCTCTTCAATGGTCTTGCATCCGGGGGTGTGGACCTTTTCCAGCTCCTGAGCGGGAGCCTTTTCGTATTTCCACGCTGCCACGGCGATTTCGCGGTTGGCACGGTAGGAGTTGTCAGGTGAAGCAAAAATAGTATCTTCACCGCAGTCGCAGATCGCCATGAATTCGTGGGAGACTTTGCCCCCCATCATGCCGGAGTTGGATTCGATGGAAAGCACATTGCCAAGTCCGATACGGCGGAAGATCCGCTCGTAGGCTTCATGGGCGCGCTTGTAGTATTTTTCCAGATCCTCCTGATCGGCGTGGAAGCTGTAGGCATCTTTCATGGTGAATTCCCGGGTGCGGATCAATCCGGCACGGGGACGGGCTTCGTCACGGTATTTGGTCTGGATCTGATAGAGCATCACAGGCAGCTGCTTGTAGCTGTTGACTTCGCTGCGCACCAGTGCGGTGACGCACTCCTCATGGGTCATGGCAAGGAGCATATCCTTGTCGTTGCGGTCTTTGAAGCGGAGGAGTTCGGCACCAACGCTTTCAAAGCGTCCGGATTCTTTCCACAATTCGGCGGGCAGCACCACAGGCATCAGGATCTCCTGACCGTCGATCTTGTTCATTTCCTCGCGGATAATGGCTTCAATGCGTTCGACGATCTTTTTCCCTGCGGGCAGCAGAGAGTAGATACCGGTGGAAACAGGACGGATATACCCGCCCCGGATCAGAAACTGATGACTGGCTGTTTTTGCATCTTTCGGCACTTCTTTCAGGCGGCGCCCCACCATTTGGCTCATCTTCATTTGAGAGGTTCTCCATTTTGATTTTTCTTATTATTTATATAATATAGCCTCTTCCGGTGTTAAAATCAATCTCCTGACCTTCAATAAGTCGATCTTTTTATATAAAATATACAGTACCGGCTCTTGAATTTATCTTTAAGCCGGGTTATATTTACCTGCAGCGTGTGATATGTCCATAAAACAAAAGGTGAAAAATATGAAAACTCTTCTTCATGTCAACTATTTTGAAGGCAAAGGCAGATTGCAGGAATTCCTTGATCTTGCCCTGAAATATGGCTACAACGGCGTTGAACTGCGCTGGAAATACCGCTATGACGATATGACTCAGGAGGATTACCGGAAGTTCATGGCAGCATGGAAAAGCGCCCATCCCGAAATGGAGATCGTCTACGGCGGATGTGTCAAATACTGCCGGGGCGCCGCTGATGAGGTGAAAGCTGACGAAGAGGCTTATTTGGAGTTCCTCAACTGGGCATCAAAAGAGTGCGGCACTAAAGTCATGAACTTCTTTACCGGCGACATCCAGCCCGAAGGCGTTGTGTGGACCGATTATGCCAACAACGGCAGCGGCGGCGCCGATGAAGGAGACTACGAACGCTCCGCAGCGGGGTTGAAGACCGTGGGCGCCGAAGCCGCCAAACTGGGTGTCCTCATCGCTCTGGAAACCCACAACGCTTATCTTCACGACCTGGTCGCTCCCTGCCGCAAACTGCTGGATATGACCGCTTGCGACGCCGTGGGACTCAACTACGATCAGGGCAATATCATCATCAACCCCAACTTCAACTCCATTGCTCAAGTCTTTGAAACTGTGGGCGACAAGATCTATTACGCCCACTTGAAGAACATGCTCATCATCAGCAAAACCGACAACCGCTCCTACTGCGGCTGCCGCCTTGCTGACGGCCATATCAACACTATGGAGGTCATGCGCCGCCTGAAAGATACGCTGCGCTCCGGCATGTTTGCTGTTGAGTTCCCCAACACCGGCGACGGCATCTATGCTGCCGGGAAAGATATGGAATACATTAAATTCATCAAGGATTATCTGCAGATATGAGGATCGGTATTGCAAAGCGTTTGACTCTGCCTGACCGGGATTCCATGCTCCGGGGATACGGGTTCCGCAAGGAACTTTCCCACGGTATCGAGGATCCTGTCGAACTGGGTGTCATGGCGATTTCAGAAGCTGAGGGCAGAGAGCCCATTCTGATCGTCACCGCTGACATCGCCGGGATCAATGTGAAAGAGTGTGCTCTGATCTACGCGCTCCTTGAGGAAAAATTTTCCATCGGCGCCGACAGAGTCTGGATCAGCAGTTCCCACACCCACTTTGCCCCCGGCTTTGAGGCGTTTTTCATCGACCATCACGATGGAACTCTTGCCTACGGCGAACACCCCGCAGATGACCGTTACCGGGCGCTGTGGCACAGCCGTTTGACCGATGCTGTCCGGAGTGCGCTGGACTCAATGGAGGAGTGCACACTGGAACATCTTCAGGTGGATGTCCCCGGGATCATGTTCAACCGCCGTACCATCAAAAAGAGTGACGGTCTTGTTCAGCAAAGCTATACTTACCCCGACAATCCGGACGAATTGATTTTTCAAGGCTGTGACAGCACCCTTTCGGCGTGGCGTTTTGTGACTGCCCACGGTCCCAAAGCCATGCTGATGAGCATCGGCTGCCACCCGGTGACGGGGGGCAAGGATGCCTACTGCGTGTCAGGGGACTACCCCTGGTACTTCAAGGCTAAGGTGGAAGAACTTTTCGGCTGCCCCGGATTCTTTATGCTGGGGGCTGCCGGGGACACAGTTCCCCGTCTGCGGGGGGAAAGCACTCAAAACTCCCACAGCAAAGTGAGCTCCCGCAAGATGATCGGCGATATCCTTGCCTTGACCTTGCGGCAGAATGAACTGTTTTTTCAGCCCGACAAAAAGCAGTCTGTCGCCATGAAGGTGGTGGATCTCCCGGTAAAGCGGATCGCTCCGGAGGAAAGTCGGGGCGAAAAGGGGACTCTGGCAGAAAAACTGCTCCTCAAAGAGTATCCTGAAGAAAAACAGCTCATGCCGCTGCGTTTTCTGCGTCTGGGGGACAAAGTGCTCTGCGGAATGCCCTTTGAGGTGCTGAGTGCCATTTCTCTGCAGCTGAAAGAAGCAAATCCGGAAGCCGTCCTGATCTCTGTAACAGGCGGTTACAACGGTTACATGCCCTTGCAGTTTGAATTTGCCCGCCAAGGCTATGAGACCGCTTTCGGAGCCACCCACTTTGCTCCCGGCACCGGCGATGCCGCCTTGAAATGTGCCATTGAGGAAAGTCTGAAATTCTGAACCATCCCGGCAGGATGAGTTTTCACCCTGCCGGTGATTTTACCCGTTGCAAAGGAGCGTTTTTATGTCGAATCAGGAGAACAGAAGAAAAGATCTGCCCTTGATAACCATTGGAGTTTCTGCTTACAACCGGGAATACTATCTGCCCTTTTGTCTGGATTCTCTTCTTTCTCAGACCTACCCCAACTGCGAGATCATCGTGGTGGATGACGGTTCCACAGACGGAACTGAAAAGCTGATGAAAGAAAGATATCCCCACATCAAATATTTCCGCAAGGAAAACGGCGGTGACGGTTCAGCCAAAAACTATGTTGCCCGTGTTGCTTCGGGGGAATATATCGTTTTCAACGACAGCGACGATATGTTTCTGCCGGATACTGTGGAACGGCTTTACAATGCTCTTGATCCTGAAGATGAAAATTCTTGCAGTTACGGTACTTATCAGACCATTGATGCCGACGGCAATGAGATGCCCACAAAGCAGAAAATGGCAAATTATCCATCTGGAAACATTACAGGAGCTTTGCTCAAACATATTATTGTCAACAGTTGCGGCACCCTGATGCCCCGGCAGTTTTTTCTGGATCGCGGTGGCTTTGACACCAATTTGCGGGTCTGTCATGATTGGTCTTTGTTTCTGGAAATGTCTCTGCACTGTAAATTTTATGGGGTCCGGGAGCCTGTTTTCCTGAGAAGAAGGCACGGAAACAATATTTCCTCAGCCTCCTATGAAAAAATGAAGATCGTCTGGAATGTGTTTGAAAAATTCCTTCTCAGACATCCTGAAGTGGGATCACAGTTTGCAGAGATCGTCAAAGAGCGCAGAAACGATCTTTACGGAAAACTTTACCGTGAAGCAAAGCGGGAAAAACTTTATTCCAGTGCTCTGACACATGCTGCTGCTGCATGGGATCTTAAAAAGTCCGGCAAAAACTTTTTCCGTCTGCTGGGAGCATGGCTTGCAGTAAAGGGATGTTGCAGCTGAATTTCCTGAAGATCCCCCCAATAAAGAGCCCCTCCGGAAACACAAGGAATTTCCGGAGGGTTTTTGCTGCTTGAAAGAGTTTATTGTTTGTTGAGGTACTCTTTGATGACCTTACCCACGGCGTGCCAGCTGGCTTTGGGCATACGGCCGCCTGTCACCATGCCTTTGTTGTTGAAGCCGCTGGTGCGGCACTGACTGGCACAGGAAACATAGGTCCGGCTGTCGCAGAATTGCCACAGGAAAGTCCCTGTATAACGGTCGGTGTCGAGAATGAATTTCATGGTCTCACTCAGGAGTCCTGCCTGATACTCTTCGCTCCAGCGCATTTCGGAGTGGTTGCCGGGAATGGCTTCGGCGCCGATTTCGCTGATGATAAGGGGCTTATCACGGTACTCCGGAGCTGAGGCGTACTCTGCCAGTGTTTTCAACTGGTTGAGAAGACACTCTTTGTTGAAGAACTGGTCAGGTTCGCCTGCATACCAGCAGGGGTAGGTGTTGAAGGAAATGATGTCGATGAGATCGAGACAGATATCCTTTTGCAGTCTGTGGGAGGCGAAGGTGATGGGACGGCTGGGGTCGGCTTCGCGGAGCATGGCGGCAATGGGAGCGATGATCCCCGGCGCCGCAGGGGTTTCGCTGGCGCACTCATTGAGAAATCCCCACATGATAACGCAGGGATGATTGATGCTTTTGCGGACCATGCGTTCTGTTTCTTTGAGCTGTCTTGCTCTGAAAAGAGGATCAGCAAGATCTTCTTCTTTGTTGCCCCATCCCAGAGACTCCTCCCACACCATCATGCCCAGAGTGTCGCACATATCGAGGAACTCTTCATCCTGAGGGTAGTGACACCCACGGATGCAGTTGAACCCCTGGGCTTTGAGCATGAGCAGATCCTGCAAACGGATGCTCCGGGGCGCGGCATAGCCGAAATCCGGATGGGCGTCGTGGCGGTTGGTTCCTGCGATCTTGAGCCTTTTGCCGTTGAAAAAGAGCTTGCCGTCAGCAATGGAGATCTGGCGGAATCCGAAGTTTGAGGCGTATTCCCAGTCGCCGGTCTTCAAGACCGCCTTGTGGAGTTCAGGGCTCTCAGGACTCCAGATCTTGTGGTCGGGGACCTGAAAAATGGCTTTGCCTGTTCCATTTGAGATCTTGAGTGTGTGGGGCGTTTCTGAATCATCGAAAAAGAGTTGGGCACTTTCGATTTTTTCAAATTCTCCACCCAGTTTTACAGAAACTTCCAGAGTTCCTTTTTCAATGTCAAGAGGGAGCAGTTTCACATATTCGGCAAAGATGCTTTTTGCCTGTGCAATAGTGACTTTGCGGAAAATACCCCCGTGAGCGTAAAAGTCATAATTGGGTTTGAAAAGAGAGGAAGGCGCTGTGTCAAATTCGTTGTTGACGGCGATGATGAGTTCGTGACTTTTTCCCTCCCCTGCGTCAAAACGGAAAGTGCGTTTGGAAAAGGGGGCGTCGATCTCACCCAAAAGTTTTCCATCCCAGTAAACAGCTCCCCTGAGACCGATCCCGTGAAGTGTCAGCTCTGCGGGACCGGAAAAGGTAACGGTTTTGCGGTAGATGCCGGTCCCACGCTGGAATTTGCTTCCGGGGAGCAAATCGAAACAGCCGGGTACAGTTGCGAAAGAGTCAAAGTGTGTGTCGGCAAGTGAAATGCTCTCAAGGGATTTTTTAGTGAATGTAAACTCCCAAATCCCTGAAAGATCCTGACACTCTTTTGAAAAAACAGCCATGATTATTGTTTTCCTTTGGTTTTGAATGTTGCCGGTATAATATAGTGGTGATATACAGGAAAGTCAACAGCAAATCTGCAATATAACGATTCTTCAGGAACAGAGGGCGTGAAGGAGATTTGAGGGAAGAATAAGGGAAAACTTTTGAATTTTTTCTGCACTGTGACTTGAAAAAAACTTTTTTGCGTGCTACATTTACCCATGTCGAGTTCAATAGAACGGAAAAATAAAGGAATTTGAAAATGAAAAAAACTCTTGCACTTTGCGGTGCCGTGATGCTGGGAACAGCTCTGTTGGCGGCACCCCCTGCGGCGCATCCCGGTCAGAAGGACCGTAACGCCCGCCCCGGAGCTCCTGCAGTCCGTCCGGCAGTGAAGCCCGCCCCCCGTCCGGCAGTGAAGC
>JAZODE010000046.1:0-62473 GCA_045596885.1 Victivallaceae bacterium | reverse complement strand
CGCTTTCAGTGCATACATTTTGAACAGCTACGCCGGTAAGACCCAGACGGAGGGGGTGCGTTTTACGGCAGAGTTTGCCACAAGTCTGCTGAACAACGATCTGAAAAAGCTCCGCAAAGCCATGGAAGTTTTCTTTGCCGGGATCCCGTACGATGTTCACAAAAAGCAGGAATCCACATTTCAGGGGATCTTCTTTTCCCTGTTCCGTTTGCTTGGCGTCTATATTGAGGCAGAATCCGCCACCAACGACGGGCGTATCGACGCTGTGGTACAGACGCCGAAGGCGATCTACATTTTTGAGTTCAAACTGGATAATGATCCTACGGCTCTGGAACAGATCAAAGAAAAAGAATATTTCAAAAAGTATCTGCTCGACAAACGGGAGCTCTACATCATCGGCGTGAATTTCGATACCGTCAAAGGCAACCTCGTCGGCTGGGAAGAGGAAAAAGTCGAAAAGTGATCCATTGATTGTCCGCAAAACAACTTGTTCCCCTCCTCAAGAGGTACGGAAACTTTTTGCACTGCGGATGCCGCAAATCCACGGCTTTTTGCAAACGGCGTCACCGTTTATGATTGATAATGAAGCCGCGCTGCTGCCATTCGGCAATCAAACGCGGCTTATATCAAGAAACAGGAAAAACAGAATTATATTCCGTTCAGCCCATCCCCGAAGTCAAAGCAGTAAGGTACTCTGACCGGGGAACGCCCGGCGAAAGGAATTTCACCAAAGATCCCTCTGATGACTGCGTCGATGCAAACCTCACAATCATAGTAGGCGTTTATGTAGGTGTCTGCTTCGTCTACATCGTAAAGGAAATAGGGGGTCCCGAAAGAGATCATGATACGGTTGCGGATATTGGGATCACTCATAAAATTCCACAATATCCCGTCAAATCCCCTGTGTTCAGAGTACTGGGGATTGGAGTCGCAAAGGTAGATCACGGCATCAAAAACCTCTATGCAGCTGCGCAGAAGATCGTAATCTTTGTTCTTGGCAACAGTCACTTTGAAACCGCGTTGACGCAGCTGATCCGCAAAACGCTGAAGCCGCTGCTGCGGCGTAGGCTTGTCAGGGGCAATAAAGAGCAGGATACGGCTGCCTGAAGCAAGTTTCAGCGGCAGGACGCCTGCACGGTTACGCAACAGTGTGATGCAATGCTCACCGATACGCTTGGCGATTTTCTGATTTTCGGCGATCAGTTCAGCATAATCCTGACCGGCAGATTTTTTCTCAACTTTTTTGTCCAATCCCAGCCGTGCTTTGAACTCAAGCACCCGTTGTGCAGATTCTTCCAGACGCTGCCGGGAGATCCTGCCGTCTTTCAGCGCAGCCTTGACCAGTGCAAAGAACTTTTCTGTTTCAGGCCACCAGAAAACATCCACACCGCCGTTGAAACTGTCGATGATCCGTGTTTCGTAGTCCGCCCAGGAGATGTAACCATTCATACAAAGAGCATCAGAAGCGATGACTCCTTCAAACTTCATTTCCTTCCGGAGCAGATCGGTCATCTGGATCTTACTGCAGGTAGCGGGGCGCCACTTGCCGCTTTTTTCATCTCTTTCTTCATAAGCAGGGAAAGCGATATGTCCTACCATGATGGACATGACTCCTTCGTCGATCAGCTTCTGAAAGACCATGCCCTGACTCTTTTTCCACTCCTCTTTGGAAAGAAGCTGAAGACTTGTGACATAGTGCTGGTTCCGGGTGTCAATACCGTCTCCGGGGAAATGTTTGGCACAGGCGGCGCATCCCTGATCCTGCATTCCGTTGATGATGGATTTGAGGATCCGGACAGAATGTTCCGGTTCATCCCCGGTACTGCGGGTGTTGACCACGGGGTTTTCACGGTTCAAATTCAAATCCGCCACCGGACTGACGCACCAGCGGACATCAACAGCAACAGCCTCGGAGCCGATGACCTTGCCGAAATCATAGCTGTCGCTCTCTGAAAAAGTGGCAGAGATCCCCATGGTACGGGGAAGACGGGTCAATTCGGTGATCTGTCCGCCGATGCCGTTTTCAAAGTCGCCGCTGAACACCACCGGGATAGAGGGGGCAGCCTCTTCCACAATACGCTGCAAACTGGAAGTGACCCGGATACCTTCTGAAAAAGCATCAATGATCTCGGCTCCGGTAAAAATGGAACCCACAGGATACTGTTTCAGCCATTCCACAGGATCCTTTTTGCCCCGGATGATATTTCCCCGTTCATTGACCATCTGTCCGATCATCTGATCTTCCGTCATGGAAGCAAATGTCTCATCGACCCAACGCTGCTGTTCTGCAGTCAAGGCTTTAAGCATTTTTATTTCCTCTCGTGTTGCAATGAGGTGTGAAAACGCCTCAATTAAAATCAAATCTGAAAATCTTTGCTGTCTCTGTGTTTTCACCAAGGGCATCTATGACAAGTTTGATCTGTTTTGCCTTTTTACCCCAGGGAATCACAACAAACCGCTGATGATTTTCCTCTGTCCGGAATATTTCTTCGCCATCGGCTTCAATATGGAAGGCTGTGACCAGAGTTGCGGGGGGGGCATAGGTTTCACCTGCAAGAGTATAGTTGGAGACCATATTCAAATGATCCCTGCTCAAATCGGAGTCGAAAACGATTTTTATTTCATGGATCTCTGCCGCTTCATTCAAAGTGTATTCCACAGTGTCACCGACCTGGCAATACCAGCAGTTTTCCGCCTCTTTGAGGGAACGGTCGATGCCGTTACGCAAAGGTTCCGCATCTCCCCGGGCAGCTTTCAGTTCCGCCTTGCGGCACACTTCAGAAATTTCCCGTTTGATGCCGGGGATATAGCAGTCATCATCCAGCAAAGTCTGCTGGATCTCCTTGAAATACTTTTGCGCCGCTTCACGGTTGCTGGCACATTTTTCACGGACAGCATAATAAGCTGCCGTTCCCGCCGCCTGTCCCAGAATGGCACACGTCGCCATGACCCGGGAGGAACTTAAAGCCACATGAGTGGTGCTGATGTTTCTTCCGGCGCAGAAGAGATTTGGCACATTCCTTGAGTAAAGAGAACGCAAAGGGATCGTATAAGGCGCCGGGACACTGATATGGATATTGGCAGGTCCGAAATGGTTGAAACCAGCGGGGTGATGATCGTCAACAGGCCAACCGCCGTAGGCAACGGCATCTTCAAAGACAGCTCCCGAGAGGATATCTTTTTCAGAAAGGATATGATCCCCCACATAGCGGCGGCTTTCCCTTTTTCCGGGCCAGAAGCCCACCCAGTCCAGACTCCAGTTGTCGGCACCGTGGTCCCCGTGATTCTTGATATGATCCCAAAGCCCGAAGGCGATTTTCAGCAGCTCATCACGGATCTCTTCAGTATCCCGGATGGAGTCTCTGTCTCCCCCCAGTTCAAGATACCAGTAGTTTTGAGTACGGCAGAACTGGTGTCCCCGGGGGGGGAGAGACTCCTCATCCGGGTAACAGTATGCCCATTTGGGCGGAATGAATTTCTTTGGAGAATCGGTTTCCCGTCCCTGGATAATGCAACTCAAGCCCATGGTTTTGGTATCGGATTGCTCCTGGGCAAGCTGTTCGCCGAACTCTTCCTTAGACTCGCGTCCCACCCGGAACTCAGCCCCCGAAAGAGGCGCAAGGACACTGTCACCTGAGCAGTCAGCGAAAAATTTAGCTTCCACCCGGTGAAACTGCTGCGTGGTCTGCTGATAGCCGCGTATACTTTTGATGCGCTCCCCATCAAGTTCAAGTTCCTGACAGGAGCAGTTGAGGAGCAGAGTCAGATTTTCCTGAAAACGCACCTTTTCATAGAGGATACTGTCCCAAACGGAATAGTTGGGATCGTTGTTCCGGTAAAGATTTTCCAGCCGGATCTCTTCAACGATACCGGTTTCAAGACAGCGGGGAGTCCCGCAGACCCACATACGCACTTCGCTTGAAGCGTTGCCGCCCAGAACCGGTCTTTCGTGCATAAGCAAAGTTTTGACACCATGCCGGGCAGCGGTAATAGCAGCGCACATACCGGCGAGACCGCCGCCGACGACGCAAAATTCAACTGAATGATCGATCTGTTCCATATATATTTATCCTTAATTCAAAAGAAGCGCAGCACAATACTTCCGCTGCGTTTCCGGGAGTTAAAAACGAGGGTATCACCTTTGCGTTGACAAAGGACATCTCCAAACTGATCTACAACGGAAAATCTCTTACCGGCAAGAGCTGCCGGCAGTTTGACGATACGTTGTTCCGGCTTCATGAAATCTGCATAAAGCAGGATTTTTCCCTTTTGAAAATTCCAGTAGCAGCCATTTGCCGGATTGAAAAACTGCCTGAAAAGCACTGCGTGAAAAGTGCTGTTTTTTCTGATACGGGGATGTTTCCCGGCATCAAGAGCATGGGGGTAACTTTTGCGGCTCCGGTAAATGAAGATGGCTGTATCAACATTTTTATGGCGTTCCCCAAGTCTGGTGCAGCCCTCAAGAAGGGAATAACCGGCAGCAAAAGCCACCGGTACTTGCCCGTTGCCCGATAAATACTGGATAAAACGCTCAGGGGGACGCAAAGGATCCTCCCAGCCGTCGGCTTTCAGCAGCATGGAACCGTGGATCTTCCGGGTAAAATCCTCACCAGTTGAGAAGTCCCATTTTTCATTTTTGTGGATGAACTCCCGGCTTCCGGGGATGTGATAGGTATGACGGGCATATTTCCCTTTCCGCATGGTTCCGAACTGCATAAAGCCCATATATCCCAGCTTCACATCACGGAAAAAACGCACATTCCATGTGATCGTGCAGGAGCCATTTGGGAAGAACTCAAGGGTGATTTTCTGAGTCAATACCTTATCCAATCCCCTGCTGTTGAAATTGAAATTTTTTCCGGGATTTTTTTTGACATACTCCACAAGAGCATCGGTGGCAACGATGTCGTACTCCTCCTCTACAGTGAATTTGGAGCAGCGGCGCGTTTCGTTGTCTTTCAACTCTTTTCCGTCGGCAAGAAAGCGCAGATCATTGATCCTGACAGGTGATCCGAGGAGGCAGACTTTTGCTTTGAATTTGTCGAGGACTCTGCCGTCTTTCACATTGACAAGGGGCGGCGTCCACACACGATCAAAACTCCAGAGATCCTTTTCTTTGTTGAGATCGTCTGACAGGATCCACAGTACCTTGGGATCTTTCACCTTCAGGATATAAAAAATGCGTCCTTTGGGAGTTTTCCATTGGGATCCGCAATCTTTTCCGGTCAAACCGTGCCCCTCCTGAAATATAAGCTGTGTCCCGGCTGAATCGCCATGATTGCCGCCGATGTAGGTTTTGTTGAAATTCCACGGTGCAGCATCATCGTGACTGTAGGCAAGATCGACTTTCCCTTTGCCGGGAAGTTTTAAATAAGGCGTTGTAAAGTTCACCGGCCACTCAGGAGATTTGTCGATCAGATTCTGCACCAGAGTGATCCCCGGAGCAAAGGCGGTTTCGATTGAGTAATTCTTCCCCTGCCGGGAGACAGTCATTTGTGTTTCTGCTCCCGGAAGAAAAAGGATCAGGAAAAATGTTGTAAAAGAGAAAATCTTTTTCATTTCTGAAAACTTATTTTTCATAGATGTAGATGGTCAGGGAATTTCTTGCCGGAACAGTCACATTCATTTCGGCGGGATTTTTGATTTCTTTGCCTGTTTCCCACACCAATCCTCTGGCATGGGGGGCAAGTTTCAGATTCTTCAAAGAGACATTGATCGCCTGCTCTTTTTCATTGAAAAGCATGACCAGCCGTTCATTGCCTCTCTTGCCGGGGGTACGGTACTTCCGTGGCAGTATCACCTGATCCCGGCACAAGACCAGGGCGTTGGGATAAGCGATCTCCGGAGATTTCACCAGCTCATCCCGGCGCACGCCGTATAAAAAGAGGGGTTCAAATTCGGCAATGATCCGGGTCGCTTCACCAATATAGTAGTGCATTCCGCAAATGGGACCGCCCAGAACACCGTACCACATCAATCCTCCTCTGAGGGCAGCGGCAGTACGCAGGAAGACTGCCTTAAAGAGTTCAGGTTCAAGGACTCCTGAATTGGAAGCAAGAAACTCCTTGCGGTAGGCATTCTTCCCCGTGGTAACAGCATAGAAAGGAACCATCTGCTGTCCCACAAGGATCTCGTGCCCCGTCCGCTGACGCATAAGGGCACAGTCCCGATCCATAAGGTACTGGAACTTGGAGTCGCCGGGACCATTGCCGGGAAGACCGGGGTTGATCTGATCCAAAGTCCCGTAAGTTGCCTTCCAGAAATCCTCCTGACCGGTCTGTGAGTAGATCATGCACCGTTTACCCAATGCGGCGATAATAAAGCGTGTCAGCTCCATGATCCGGGCATCCTGTTTGATGCGGAAGAGCTCCCACTCCCGGTAAAACTCCTTTTTGATCCGGGCATTGGAAAGTTGCGTATTTTCAGGGAGTCCCTGAGTTTTCTTGAACTCATTTTTACACTTGTCACAGAAGCAGTAGGGCGCATTGGAGCGCCAGGGAAATCCCTCCCAGTTGAGCCAGACCACCTCGGCAAGAGGATTGCGGAAAAGATAGAAATTTGCCATATCTTTTTTAACTGCATCCATAAATTTGGCTCTTCCCTTTCCCAGCACATGGGTGGGGCAGTACATCCGGTTCCACCAGATCGCAGGCTTATTGAAAGTGACCGCTGGATCATAGCGCACAGCCTGAGCTTCAGGAGTTTTCTGGAGGTATTTGAAGAGTTCGCCCTGCACCAGAGTATGACATCCCCAGATGGGATAGAGTGTGGTTCCGATATGGGGATTTATTCCCAGAGAAAGAGCCTTTTCTGTCAGGCGGAATCCGATCTCTGTGGATTCTGATGTATCGGTGACACAGTTGAATCCGGCACGGGCAAGCTGTTCCAACACGCGGCTTTGCTGTTTTTCAGAAAAAACGCCTCTGAGAAAGTTTGTTGCCATCACATAATAGCGTACCGGCTGCCGTCCGTTGACCTTGGGAACAACTTTGCAGGGAAGTGTTTGCGTCAGTTCCACAAAGTTGCCGGAACTGCGGGAATAATGTATGGCAAAAACTTTTCCCGGCGTCAGAGAAGCGCTCTTGCGGAACTCGGCACTCATATAGGAGTAGTGGGTCCCGTCGGAGGGGATATTGGTATAATCCAGCAGCAGCTTCTTTCTTCCGGGGGCGGATCTGCGGCTTGTGACAGAGACGGGAACTCGGAATTTTTCCCGGAGATCCGGAAAGGGAAGCAGCTCAATATTTTCCGGCATGTCAAAGGTCAGGCGCATGCTGCTGAACTTGTAAGGCAGCGGGGAGTAGAGGGCATAGCGCAATCCTTCCAGAGATTCCGCTGCAAAGAGCCACTCCCGGCAGAGGGGGAATATGCGTTCATTGCCCTGATGGTTCCGGTTCCACAAGATCACCTGCCGGAGTATCCCTTTTGAAGAGATCCGCCCCTCTTTGACTTGAGCCATGTTCCAGATACTGTCATTGAAGCCGGGGAATTGCCATTGGTTGCCGGCTGCCGGAGCGGCGGTGCGCCACAAATTGTCTGCTTCAGGCGCTTCAGCGATACGGAGCTTCACTTGTGCTCCGGGACGGGTGACAGCTGCGAAAACAGTCAGACCTTCCTTGAGAGAAACTTTGAGCCGTGGCGCAGGTTCATACTTTTGTCCATTGACAAAAATCTGCTGTACAGCGGCGGGATCGTCAAGAAGAAGAGTCACTTCCCGTTTGGCAGTGGTCAGATTTTCGTGGAGAGATTCGTAGGTTTTGGAATAGTCAGCAAGTTTTCTGAAATCCCGGCACCGGACCATTTCCGCACCCAGTTTTTTCAGCTTCCGGAAAGAACTTTCATCGGCGTTCCCGAATTTGCCGTATTCAGACTTGAATTTGTCAGGGGACAATTTATTGAGCATTCTTCCTCTTTCGATCAAATGGCGGTAGTAATCGCTGTTCATTTCCATTTCCCCGTCACGCAGTTGTTTTTTCAGAGGCAGACGGTCATGGAAACTCAGAAGAGCAAAGCCGATGGGATTGGCAAAATTTTTGGCAAAAGAGGAGTGTGTCAGCTGTACGCCCGCCATGTGGGTGCGTCCGATATTGAAAAAATACTCCTTTTCAAACTCAACTTTCTTCTTATCGGGAAGCACATGTTTGAAATCAATGGCAATGAGAAATTCCATAAAAGGAGCTTTATATCTGGTGGAGACAGTCAACTTTTCAGGGGAATTGGCAATGTAGCTTGCCCCTTTGAAGTTACACACCATATAGCTTTTTTTCACCTTGCGGTCGTATGTCGCGGCAAACTCCATGTGATCGTCGCTCCGGACTCCATCCTGATAATTTCCGGGATCTGACCGTACCAGATCGATCCGGGTCTCCCCCATTTTCAAATAGATGTAAAGTTTTTTCCCGTCATGTGCCATCTTGAAACGGCTCTGGTATTTTTCTGGAATAAGATATCCCCGTTTGAGCTCGGTAAATCCGCTGCCCTCAGGGTATGAAGCGAAAAGTTTTTCCGCCTCACGCACATCCGCAGGAGCCTTGGCAATGCGGTAAACGCTGTAGAAACGGAACTTGCGCTTTTCAGCCCATGATCCGGGAGCCCGTTTGATCTTGAGAGACAAATTCCGGAAGGCGGCTTCACCCGGTCCGTTCACCCCCAGCACCGGACGCACTTCATTATTGCAAACGACGGCTTTGTAAGTAAAACTGAAGTGTCTGAACTCCCGGCTTTCAGGCAAATTCATCTGCCTGCCGTACATACTTTTAGGCAGATTGTAAATGTAAAAACCGGCACTTGCTTTGACCTTGGGCACCCGTGCCTCCCCGGTCAGAGTAAGAATGTCTCCGGGAAATATTTTCACAGGCAAAGTGCCATAGAGAGCAAATCCTTCTTTTGCCCCCAAATGGGATTTCAGTTCAACAGTTCTTCTGCCTCCGGCATCAGGAGCGGATATGGCAATTTTGACCTTTTTAAGGACACCGTTTCCCCACCAGTGCATAGGATAGACCGACTTGGCGGCAGGTTGAAAATTACCGCCGATGTTGATTTCTGTTCCGGACACAGCAAATAGCAATGCCAGAAGTACCAGCGTAAAAATCGTACTTTTCATATTTGATAAATCACCTTTTGCGTTGTTGCTTTTACCATGTCATATAAAGATTGTGATCGCCGGCAGTGCTTTTGCTCTGCATGGGATACCAGATCTTGTTGAATTTGCACAGTCCTTTATCCCGGTATTGTTTGACAGCTCCACTCAGATTGACATAATTGCCGAATGTTCCGCCGCCGTGGCGCAAAAAGATGGTACGGCTGTCCTGCTTGACACATCCGGGATACAAGGGAGTCTGGGTACTGTCGTTCACATAAAGCTCCGTTCCGTAAAGGGTCGCCGGGCGTTTGGGGAAGATGGAGCCGGGGATGCCCCCCTGAGGAGAACTGTCTCCGTAAAGGATCACATTGGGTCCCTCCGCAAAACGGGTGACAGAGGAGATTTTCTGGACCCGATAGGAATCAACATGGCTTTGTCCGAAAGTTCGGGCGGCGTAACCGTAACTGGCTCGGCCGGTCTTTTCAAAACCGACCGGTCGGATCGGTTCTTCCGGGCAGTGATAATTTTTCAACGATGTCAAATGTCCCATATCTTTGTAAAGAATCCCCCAGAAGGTACCTTTACCCTTGATCTCGCTGGGATGCGCCCACTCACGGTGGGAGTCTGTGTAGAGCATAAAACAATAGTGGAGCTGTTTCAAATTGTTGGTACACGCTGCTGCCCGGCTCCGTCCCCGTGCCTGCTGCAAAGCAGGCAGAAGCATAGCCGCAAGAATGGCGATAATGGCAATTACGACCAACAGTTCGATCAGCGTGAAATTTCTTTTCAAATTCTGCATCATTCACTCCTTTACAGTCAGCTTAAAAAAAATCTTTTTCAGGTTCAATAAAATGCAGCTTTTCAGCTGATTCACGGGCAGCGAGACAGATCATTGTCCCATAGATCCCCTTACCGTAAATAAGGTCGCAGCTTGAGCGTTTGCCGGTTTTCATAAGTTCGATAAACTCTTTCACAAGTTTCCGGTCGCCCCCGTAGTGGCTCAAGGCTCCGGGAGATACGCTGTACTCCGTTACGCTGTTCTGAGGCATGGCACGGAAATGGAGTTTGCTGCTGTTAAAGTCGATTTCGAGCACACCCCGATCCCCCACCAGACGGGCTCCCCGGCGGCCTGCTCCGCCTGAAACGATAAAGTTCTGCGTGTGGATAAACTGCACACCGTTTTCCAGTTCGGCGATACAGGCGGTCACATCTTCAATGGCAATATCCTTGGAGTAAGGACAAAAACGCTTTCTGGCAGGTCCCCCGTATGCCGGAGCTTCAGTGGCAGCTTGCATACCTTCGGCAAAACTTTTGGCTTCTCCCCACTCATCGAACCGGGCAAGGGGACCTTTGGGACAGGTGGCGGTGTCGGGACATTCACGACAGGTGAAATCATAGGGTTTGTCACCTGCATAGCAGACCTTGTTTTTCATGGCGCAGATCCGCTTGACAGGAGAGTTGACAAGATAGAGCAGATAGTCGATGTCGTGGACCGCTTTCTGCATGAACATGCCCCCTGTTTTCTCATAGTCCCGGTACCAGGTGGTAAAGTAAACTTCGCCGCTGGTCTCTTCAAAGCCCACGACCTGTCCCAGTTTGCCCAGGGCGCCTGAGTCGATGATCTCTTTTGCCTTTTGCGTAAGAGGCGCAAGGCGCATGGGCAGTGAAACCATCACCGGTGTGGTGGAGTCGGCAAAGACTTTGTGGAGTTCCATCACTTGCTCCCGGTTGACGGCGACGGGTTTTTCAACATAAATGGGAACATGCAGTTTTTCAAGGGCACAGGCAACGGGGGTGTGGAAGGCGCAGTATGTTCCGATAATGATCCCGGACAACCCGGAACCATTGGCAATGAAAGTTTCAAGGTCGGAACAAAATACACAATCTTTTGCGACCCGCACCTCTTTCAATGCAAGTTTTCCTCTGGCATTTTCGCAGTTGAGATCCATAACAGCGCAAACTTCGCAGTCATCTCCGAAAGCTCCGAGGTATCCGGCTATGGTGGCAGCCTGCAGCCCACAACCGACGATTCCGATTTTCAAGGTCATGACAAAAACTCCTTCTGATTTAGATTGCTTCTGACACTAATATAACTCCCGGAAATGGTTTATGCAACAAATACGGATTTCGTTATCAGGACAACTTATTTTGTTTTCAGGAAAATGCAAAAAAGATATTGATACTCAAAAGAAAAATATTTGTTTTTTTTACATTTTTATTACTTTTTCAGGACAGATTTTACTTCTTTTTCTTTTTCCCGGTTGCAAAATATGCCCTTGCGTGTTATATTAGCTCTTCAGTTGAAAGTGTACATAAGGAAATAAGATCTATGGTCCCCGAAGATGCTTCAAGAGAGCTCTTCCACACAGAAGAGACCCATTCCGATGAAGGAGCTCCCTTTTACCGGGAACTGCGTTACTGCCGTCACGGCAGTCTGCTGCCCCTGGATTTCCTTTTTTACGCCGACTCCACCTGGGGGAGCGGCCGTACACTGAAACGCAGATCGACTTTGCTCTCTCTTGCCCGGATCAACTCCGGAAACTTTAAGATCACTTATAACAATCAACCGTTTCAATGTTCCCCCGGCTCTTTTCTTGTAGTCCGGGAAAATGTTTTTGCCGAGTGGTCGGTATCGCCTCCCGGGGTGGAACGGGAAATATTGCTTTTTCCGCCTGAAAACATCAACAGCCTTGTTTTTGCGACTCTTTTTCCTCTGCCGGTGACGATCATTCCTCCCGGAGAAGAAAAAGATGTGATTTTTTCCCAGCTTACGGCAGCTGTAAAAAATGGTAATATTTCCAATTTTCAACTCAATGCAGTAACCTGGCAGCTTCTGATGCAGCTTTCCCGCCATGACCGTACCGCTCAATTTCCGCCTCACCTCTACAAAGCCTTGGATTATATGGAACAGCATCTTTGTGAGAATCCCTCTTTGGAGTGTGTCGCAGAAAAAGCCAACATTTCTTTGCGGACTTTGTCACGGCTTTTTGCGAAACATCTCAATATTACTCCTGCACACTACCTCAATGCGCTGCGCATGGAACGGGCAAGAGCATTGCTGCTGCTTCACCCGGATAAAAATGTGAAAGAGATAGCCTATGAGCTTAATTTCAGTTCACCGGCTCTCTTTTCAGAAAGTTTCCGCAAATTTTACGGAACGCCGCCCCACACCTACCGCTGTCACAGCAGTGATTTTACAGTGGAATAAAAAGACAGCTCTTTTGGATATATTATAAAACAAGGACCTTCAATCTATGAAAAAAATGTTCCCCGGTCATCCCCTGCCGCCTGAATTGCCTTCCGGCAAGGAAAATGTGGCAAGAGCACTTACTGAACATCTGCCCTTCATCCCCCATTGGGATGAGAAGAAAAGCCCCACTGAAAAAGGTTCTCTCCCCCTCCTTGAAGGGATTTCCCTCTCCATGGAGTACCCTGATCCCGAAAAACTTCTGGAAACGGCTCTTTTTGATTTCAAGCGTTTTCTCAAAGAAGCCGGGATCGCAGGTCAGGGGAAAACTTTGCTCAAGATAGAACACTGCAGCGAATTGGCGGGGGAAGATTTTACCCTGACTGTGGGTGAAAGAGAGATCCTGCTTTTTGGGGGGACCACCGAAGCGATCCGCCGTGGGATCTATTATCTCATGGACCGCATAAGTGCTCTTGAGCTCCCCTTCATCGCTCCGGGAACTGAAACCCGCCGTTTCTGGCTGAAAAACCGTATATCCCGCTGCTTTTTCGGCCCCATCAAACGCCCGCCCTTTTACCGGGACGAGCTTATGGATGATATCGACTACTATCCTGAAGAGTACCTTTCCCATCTGGCACGGGAGGGTGTCAACGGACTCTGGCTCACTGTGGAGTTCCACGATCTCTGTTCCACCACATATATCAAAGAAGACCCCAATGCTCAAAAACGCCTTGCCAAACTCCGGGACACGGTGCGCCGCTGTCTGCGTTACGGGATCAAGACCTGGATCTTCTGTATCGAACCAGTTTCGTGGAACAGCCGCCATCCTCTGCCTGAAGGTGCAGAAGAGCTGGCAGGTCCCGGCTACGGAGCAGCCCTGACCTCCGGTGTCGGAACGCTCAACACCTTTTGTTCTGCCACCGAAAAAGGGCGGCAGTATCTTTTCGATGCCACAAAGTCCATATTTTCTCAAGTGCCCGGTCTGGGGGGGATGATCGTTCTGCCGATGGGAGAGCGTGTCTGCTCCTGTCTCAGCACCAAAAGTTCCCGGAGCAGTGCCGATATTCCCTGTCCGAAACGGTGTTCGTACAGTGTTGCCGAAATTTTCGCCAACCTGATGAACCCCATGTTCCGCGGTATCCGGGCGGCGGCTCCCGAAGCGGATATGATCGTCTGGCCCTACCAGCCCGATCCCTGCCAGCTGGAGGACTGGATCTTCACTCTGCCTGAAAAACTGGATAAAGAGATCATCTTCACCTACAACTTTGAATCCGGCGTCAACAAAACGCAGCTGGGGAAAATCCATTGCGGCGGCGATTACTGGCTCTCTTGCACCGGTCCGTCTGACCGTTTCGGTCGTATGGCACGGCAGGTGAAGCAGCATTGTCAGCTGGGAAGCAAACTTCAGGTGGCGTGTTCCCACGAGGTTGCGACTGTTCCCTATATCCCCGTTCCGGGAGTTCTCTACCGCAAATACCGCAGTATGCGTGAAAACGGCGTTGCCCATGTGATGCAGTGCTGGTATTTCGGGAATTGTCCCGGCATGATGAATAAAGCCGCCGGACTCCTTGCCATGGAGGATTTTTCAGGAACAGAAGAGGAGTTCCTTGAAAAACTTGCCGCTATCGACTGGGGCAGCGACGCCGGAATTATGGCAAAAGTATGGCAGACCTTTGAAAAAGCCTACAGTTTCTATCCTCTGGAAAATCAATTCCAGTATTACGGTCCCATGCACGACGGCACATTGTGGCCTTTGCACCTGAAACAGGTCCTGCGCCAGCTGCCCCGAACATGGAAGCCCGATCAAGATCCCGCAGGGGATGTGCTGGGAGAAGCTCTGAAAAGCCATACAGCCGGAGAGTGCCTTATACTCCTTGAAAAAATGGCAGCTCTCTGGCAGGAGGGAATGAAGGAATTTGCCCCTGTTTCAGCACGCTTTGCCCATGATCCCGCCCGGGTGCTGGATGCCGGTGTCGCTGAGGCAATGAGTATCCTCATCAACTCCTCCAGCCGGATCTTCCGCTTCTACGCCATGCGGACGGCTCTTTTCAACGGCATCGGATCTCCGGAAAAACTCCTTGAAAAGATGGAGGAACTGGTTCGGGATGAGATCAAAGGCTCCGACCGTCTGGCGGAACTCAGTGCCGCTGATCCCCGGCTGGGATACCACTCCGAAGCGGAAGTTGCCAAGTTCTTCCCCGAAAATCTGCGCTGGCGTTCCGGACTCCTCAGAGATGTCATACTTCCTCAATTTGAGGAATGCCGCAAATTCCTGAGCTCCGGAGGCTCTTTCGCAGAATTTGCCCGTCCGGCGGATCTGCGGAAGTGCCGCTGCGGTGAATGGTACGAAAACGGCGCCTTACGCTGGAAAGGGGAAATCGACGCCGAAGTGCTCCGCTTTGAGGTGGAAATGAAAGATACTCCTGACGCTCAGGATGAGTATTTGAAATTCTATTTCCTCGACGAAGAGGGAATGAAATTCCCCGTCCCCAATACAGGTCTTGCACGACGCAGCAGCGAAAAGGTGGATTTGACTGAGTGTGCGGAACTCTCAAAAGAGGAGATTTCCGGCAGTTGGCGGGTGCGCGGCTCCTTCCCCATTGCCATGTTTGAGGGGGCTCCCCGGATCCTTTTCGGATTGCAGCTGGTCTGCTACACCCCCGACGGCGAGTGCAATATCACCTGGCCTCCCGGCGAGTTCACCAACGAACTGCGGTTGAACCTGAGTTACTTTACACCGGATCGTCTGGTGCTTTTGGATTTGAAGAATCATTAAGGAAAGTAAATAAAATGCTGAAACCTCAAAACAATTTCTGCCGTACCCTGATTTCCCTTAACGGGATCTGGGATTACTCAAAGATATGCGATACTCCGGAAAAGGGTTTTACGCCTCAGGGGAAACTGGCGGTTCCCGCTTCATGGAACGAGCAGCACAATGAGCTTTATCATCACAAGGGCCGCCTCTGGTATCAGTATCGCTTTACAGTTCCGGCGCTTCCTGCAGGCAAAAGGGCATTGCTCCGTTTTGCAGGACTCCTTTACCGGGCAGAGTTTTTCTTCAACGGCGAAAAGCTGGGGGAAGACAACACCGGATTGATGCCCGTTGAGTTTGATGTGACAGAGAAACTTTCCCCTTCCGGTAATCTGCTGGTGGTAGGGGTGGATGGGGACCGCAGCGAAAGTCAGGCGATCGGTCACGGTGACTTTTATGAGTACGGCGGGATCCACCGCCCTGTGACACTTGAGATCGTCAACGAAAAACGGATCACCGACATCAAGGCGGAAACTTTCTGCTCAGGCGTATTGAAACTGCGCTGGAAAAACTCCGGCGGGGAAAAGATCCGTTTTTCCATCAAGGGCATTACCGCTGTTTTTGATGCAAAGTGCGGGCAGGGGGAGATGGTTGTTCCGGATGTCACGCCCTGGACGCCTGAAGTCCCTCAGCTTTACCCTTTGAGTGCGGAACTGCTGGAAAATGAAACTCTCTGCGACACCTACACCCTTAAAACAGGATTCCGCACCTTTGAGGTTTCAGGCAGAGATCTGCTGCTTAACGGCAAAAAGATCAGCATGGACGGCTTCTGCCGCCACGAAGACTTTTATGTTATCGGCAAAGGAGTGAATGATGCTTTGAACATCCGTGACTTTGAACTTATGAAGTGGTGCGGAGCCAATTCATTCCGTACAAGTCACTATCCCTACTGCGAAGAGATCCTTGAACTGGCAGACGAGCTGGGATTCATGGTCATTGATGAACTGCCCTTTTCCTCTCTCAAGCAGAATCAAATGGCAGATAAAGAGCTGCAAGCCAATGCCCGGATCATGGTCAGAACCCTTATTGACCGTGATTTCAACCATCCGTCGGTGGTTTCATGGTCCCTTGGCAACGAGTGCCAGATCGAAGTTCCTGAGTCCGGGGAGTTTTTCCGCATCGTTTCAGAAGAGGTGCGTGCCGCTGATCCGGTGCGTCCCACCACTCTGGTGGCGTTCACCCGTCCCGGGGAGGATCACGCCTACAAGTTCGCCGATATTGTGGGTATCAACCGCTATTACGGCTGGTACGGCTATCCCCAATGGGGCAGCCCCGGAGAGCCGGGAGATCTGACCCGTGCCATCGAACTGTTGTCGGAAGAGCTTGACAAATTCAGTGCCCTCATTGAAAAGCCCTTTATCATTACGGAATTCGGAGCCGACTGTATCGAAGGACATCACTCCATGTTCGCTTTGCAGTTCACCGAGGAGTTTCAGGCAGAGTTCCTCAAGCGCTATATCAAACATTTTCAGCAGCGCAGCGATGTGGCAGGTATGCACATCTGGCACTTTGCGGATTTCAGCACCAATCAGCTCCCTCTGCGTGTCCAGGGCAACAGAAAGGGGATCTTTTCCCGGAACCGGGAGCCCAAGATCGCCGCTTTTGCCGTCCGTCAGGCATGGACTGGCAAAGATGGGCTGGGGCTTCTCCCTCTGGGGGAAAAGTAAAAACTCTGTTCAATATGGGCAGAGGATTTGAACAAACGATTCAATCGGAGACAAAAGATGTCTCCGGTTGAATGCTTTATTGCTGAATTTACGGTAATATTCAAGGATAGAGAGGCAATAACGGCTCCCTCCCGTAAAACCTCAGAGACAGAAGATTTGGTCACAGTGTTTTGGCAAACCAGGCGCCTGTTTTGTCCTCGCTCCAGACAGGGTATGGTCTGTAAAAGCAGGAGTAATAGGAGTAGGTCATGCTCCATGAGCCGGGGATCTTGAACTTCTGTCTTGATCCCGCACGTCCGTCACCGTAGACCATTGTAGCAATGGGGTTGGCTCCGCCGCCGTGGCGGTAAGCAACGGCATTGGGAATCGTCTTACCGTAAAAGCCTTCCACATTGTAGACGGCTGGCTGACTGGGTTCGGCTTCGATTTCAATATAAGGCACCCACTGGGAAGGACGCAGCACCTTGGAGCGGCGGAGTCCCGTCCACAGAGGACCATTGTTGAGAAGCATGCCTATTCCGGCACGGTAGCCGGCAGAGCTGGTCGGGAGTTTCTTGGAGGGAAGATTGGGGCAGGCGTATTTACAGCGGTATTGTACCGTACCGGCATCCCGGAAGCCGAAAATGGCTCCATTGTGATTGACTCCCAGATAATTGGCATAAAGTCCGAAGTTATATCCCGCAGGAGCCGGTTGTCTCAAGCCTCCGAGCCACGCTCCTGTACTTTTTTTGCTTCCGCCCCCCAATCCGTTCCAATAAGGGGCGAAAAAATCCTTGTTGTCATCGGCGTACTCATGGAATACCTTGGCAAGTGTACCCATGTTGTTGGTGCAGGAGGCAAGTTTCCCCTTTTCCCTTGCCTGCTGCAGGGCGGGCAAAAGCATGGCGGCAAGAATAGCGATGATCGCAATTACAACCAACAACTCGATCAATGTAAAAATATTCATTTTTTTCATCATAACTGTTTCCCTTGGACAATAAAATTGACAATAACGGCAGCAGCGATCTCAACAAATTGTAATATATTCCTCCTTCTCATTTCTTGCTTAAGAGGTAATTTCAAAAGTCATTCAAAAAATGAAAAAGATGCCATTCGCAAAGAGCTGTAAAGGGTAGTTTGAGGCTGCTACCTGTAAGGTAACAGCCGAAAACGCTCCCTTTATCAGATCGAAGCGAGGGCGCTTTGACAATTTTGAGGAGTTTTGAAATTGCCTTTTAAAACATTATTGGTACAGCAAAAGTCGATCAGATCCTCTATCTTTGCTTCTGCAAGACACTCCACCGTGTCAGCGGCGCCGTAGTAGATCTTGAGTGTACCGTCAGCTTCAGGAACTGCTCCTCCGGGGAAGATGACACCGCCCCGGAACCCGGTCAACTCGTAATCTTCTTCGGGGACCAGCAGGGGACGGTCTGCCACTGCCAGAACTTTTGCCGGATTTTCAAGATCAAGCAGCATGACGCCTGCATAGTAACAGCGGTTCCAGTTCCGCTCCCATGCTGAAAAGCTTTTTTCCATTGTTGCCACGCCGTGGATCAGTGTCAACCAGCCATAGGGAGTTTTGACGGGAGGCGCTCCGGGACCGATCTTCAAGTTGGCATAGGGAAGATCTCTGACACTCAGGACAAGTTCTGATTTTCCCCAGTATTCCAGATCCCGGGAACGGGAAAGCCAGATGGGATGTGCACCTTTTCCCGTCAGGAAAGGACGCTCCAAACGGCAATATTCACCGTTGATCTTTTCAGGGAATATCACCATGTTGCGGTTTTCCGGAAGGGAGATGGATTTGACCTCAAAGTTTTTAAAATCCTTCGTGACTGCCACACCGCCCCGGGTACCATATCCCTGAACTGCAAAACAGACAATGGCACTTTCATCCAAAATAGTGATCCGGGGATCGTACACCCGGCTGATCCCGTTCCCCTGAAGGGAAAAGACGGGTTCAGGCATGATTTCCCAGTTGACACCGTCATCGCTGAATGCCGCCCCTATATTGGTGGAAGGAGTCGTATTATCAGAGATCCCGGCGTAAAAGTCATCAAAATCTTTGGAACAGAATCCGTAATCGTTGCGGAAAAGCATCACATATCTGCCTTGCCAGCGTGTAATGCCTGCGTTGAATGTCAAAGCGCTTTCATAAGGCATCATCTCAGGTGAAAGAACGATTCCTCTTTTTCTGACGAAATCAGGGGTTTTAAATTTGTTTTTCATAATTATCCTTTTTTTATGCTGAGTGCGGACATACGGCGCATGAGCCGGGTCGGGAATTTGATTGTCTGATAAAATTCAGCAGATGGATCCAATGCTGCTTCAACAGCCTCTTTGACAGCTCTCTGAGCGAGTTTTGCCCTGGAGTAATCAATGGTGGTGATTTCCGGAAATCCCGGAGGAAAGGGCAGCAGATCATTCAGATTGTCATAACTGACAAGCTGATAGTCCTTGCCGCAGGTGAATCCCGCTTTTGTAAAACAGTGTGCCAGTTTAAGAGTCAGCAGATCACTGCATGAGATCACCAATTTATTTTTCAAGGAGTTCAGGAGTTGTTCCGCATGAAACTGCACATCCATTTTTCCCACAGTGATAACTTTGATTTGTGAATTTGGGAAACCGTACTTTACAGCTGTTGATTCAAAGGCGCTTCCCCGGGAGCGGCCGTTGGGATGGGAGGGATGGAAAATAATGATACCGTCAAAGTTTTCACTTTTGCACAAAGCAAAGAGCTCGTTAATGGCATTGCTGTGATCCGGGATCACTTGTGTACAGCGCCAGTCAAGCTCATATTCGGAACGGTAGATCACCATAGGGATTTTCAGATTCCGTAAAAATTTTTCCGTGGAGTCATCAATATAGGAAGCACTGATCAGCAAAGAATCCAAACCTTTCAGAAGCCCCGGATCCCCTGTTTTAAGTTCTTCATAAGAAATCAGGCGGAAAGTACATGGAGCCGTTTGAAGAGCACTGACGGCATTTTCATAGAAAATATCCACCAGCAGGGAATGATAAAAGTCCGTGGAAATATCCAGATTGTCGGCAAATCCGATGGAGATGCTTTTTTTCTTCATGTTGCGGCTGACAAAATTACCCACTCCCCTGTGACGGACAATGAGAGACTCCTGAGCCAGTATATTCAAAGCCTTGTTGGCAGTCATCATACAGACGTTATATTTTTGTGCAATTTCTCCTGCCGATGGGAAAGGAGCTCCCGGAACCATCGAGCGGTTCAGGATCTTCTGCCGGAGCAATGCGGCAATGCTGCTGCATTTCGACTTGGAACTGATTTTTGAATTTTTTTTCATAAGAACTCTTACAGCACAGTTTCAAACTCCCATTTACAGCTCTTTGTGAAGGGCTTCTTTGGCATTTCATGAACTAACGAATATAATATAACGGAGTTTGATTTTTTTTGCAACCCACAAAAAACCATAACACACAAGCACTTGAATAACAATACATTACGCATATCAGACATATCTATTACCTGTATATTATTTCTCTGAAGAAGCACTTTTTTTCAGCCAGTGTAACGAATTTTCTGTAAAATTGCGTATGCCGGAAGCGTGCAAGTTTGCATAGGGCGCAAACCTGCGCGAATGGGTCTTTCCAACTTGTCGGAGGCAGTTTGGCGAACTGTGTGTAACCCGGTTGAAATTCTGAAAAAACGTGATAAATTCTCTAAAAGACTCCTGGAATCAGATTAAACGCAAGCAATATCTTTTTAGGGGTTGCGTTTACTTTTACAATCGACAGTCAAAAAATTTTTCTGTTTTGTGTTTTTGGTTCCTTGCATTTGAATATTTGCTGTGCTATTGTATATACACAAAAAAATTGACCAAACATATACAAATAATAAAATGAAAGGAGTTTTTCAAGTACTCCGGGAACTTCCTCTTGTGGGTGTCTCCCGGATGTGTTCAATGAAGATCGGCTGAAAGAAGTACCCCGAAAGAAAAAGCGATTCAAGGAGTTTTTTATGAAAGTTCAGAAAAAGTCATTTACTGCGCATCCGTTCTCATATCTGCCTCTATCCCGATCAATCTTTACGCTGATCGAACTGCTGGTGAAAAGATCACATCTCTGCTGTGATCGTGTTTATGGCAAAGAAGAAGGTCTTTCACCTGCCCATGGGCAGGTGAAGCTGTACAGCTTCACCTTAATAGAGCTTCTTGTCGTGATTGCGATCATCGCTATTCTTGCCGCTATGCTTCTGCCTGCCTTGCAGCAGGCGCGGGAAGCCGGAAAAAGAACCAGCTGTTCCAACAATTTTCTTACCATCGGAAAAGCCATGATCATGTACATAGATGACAACAACGGATTTTTTGCCCTTTATGACAATTCATGCGGTAAACCAAACAGCGACAGAAAATATGCCCTCGGCGTGGGTGCTCAGGGACTTTTTACACCCTATATCCCTCTTAAAGTAAGTTCCGGAATGTACGGTCGCATTGACAACAAAAGGGTGAGGAGCCCTTTTGCCTGTCCCTCCAGAGAAGCTCTGCCGGAAAAAACGATTTACACCATCGGCATAAACATCCACTGGGGCGGCGGCTCTAATTACGGGAGCCTGCCTTCGGAAACAAAGATCACCAATGTCCGCCATCCTTCCCGTACCATGGATATGGCGGAAACTGATTTGGCGACATGCACCCGGTCTCCACAGCTTACTTACTACGATACCGCAACAAGCTTTGTTGCTGTCGGATTCCCGCATCGGGGAACGGCAATTTCACTTTATATGGACGGGCATGTGGATGCAAGAGGAAGACAACTGATCCCCAACTGGGGACACAGACCCAGTGAGTTGATGTACTACTGGCAACCTAAGAAAAAATAATTCTCAAGAAGCAATTTCAAAAAATTTGCATTTTTGTTATTGCGCTGTATATTATATTGTCCCCGAAACAATTTATTCGTGAGGCAATTTCAAAACTCCTCAAAAAGGAAAGTCAAACGGTATGAAAAAGTTATGTCTCCTGCTGGCAGTATTCCTGCTGTGCTGCACTCTGGCGGCCGCAGGGAGAAGTATTGAAGTTTCAGGTAAACTCCAAAAGATCACCAACATCGAAGTGCTTCAGGATGCCCCGGGAACGGTGACAGATTATGTGACTGCCGAACTCCGCCGCTGTCTGAAACTTGCCACAGGAAAGACGATCCCTGTGGTAAAAAAGCCCACTCCGGGAAAATTCACCATCGTTGTCGGTGACGGTCCCGTTGCCCGCAAAGCCGGGATCGATGTGAAAAAGCTCCCCGCAGAAGGATTCTATATCCGCCGTGCCGGGAACAAACTTTTCATTGCGGGTAAAGACTCCGAAACAGGAAAAGTCGGCAAATATGCCACCGGGCATCGTTATTTTCAACGCGGCACCCTGAGCGGCATGTATGATTTCCTCGAACGCTTTGCCGGTGGCGGGTTCTTTTTCGCCGGTGAAAAAGGTACCGTCATTCCCTGTCGCGGGGCGCTGATGCTCCCTGAGAAGATCAACATCATGGACTCCCCTGATATGTCCTTCCGCTCTTTCTATTCCGGAAGAGCCAGAAGTTTTGATCCCCGCTTCAATACCTGGCCCCTTGAATGTAACGCCCATATTCGCAACCGTACCTCTGAGAGGGGGATCCATTTCGGACACGGGCTGGTCTTTTTGAAATATATAGAACGTTTCAGCAAAACTCATCCTGAATACTTTGCTCTCATGGCTGACGGCAAACGGCACTGTGATCCTGCACTGCCTCATCCGGGGCAGCTCTGCTACACCAGCGGCATCAGAGAGGAGATCTATCAGGACGCCAAGGCATGTTTTTCCGGTAAGCCCGCTTCAAGCCGCAACCTGAAGTCATGGCCCTATCAGACCTTTTCCGGCGGTGTTTTCTGTATCATGCCTCAGGATTCCTTTTACTGGTGCCGTTGTAAAAATTGTGCAAAGATCTGGGACAACAGCAAACCTATCACCTCACCTGAGGCAAGAAAGGCGATCAGTGCTTTCATGTTCAAGTTTTTTGCCGAAATTTCTGAACGGCTGACCAAAGAGGGGATCAAACACAAATTAAGTACCATGTCCTATTTGCCTTACGATGTGGTGCCGGACTTCAAACTGCCCAAAGAACTGTTGATCCAGGTTGCTGTCACCGGCAAGGGCGGTACCGCTCCCAAGGACAAGGCGGAAACTGCCGAACTCAAATCATGGTATGACAAAACCGGCAGCAAGGTCACTGCGTGGACCTACGCCATGGGGAAACACATGAGCAAGAACTTTCCGGGCGTCCCCGCCATGATGCCCCGCCACGCCGCACGGTTCCTCAAAAACAATCAGAAATATCTGGACGGCGTTTTCTTTGAATCTGAATCCGACTATTTCTTTTTCAACGAACTCAATTACTGGATGATCGGCAAACTCATGTGGAACATCTCTCTTGATCCCGAGGCATTGCTGAAAGAGTATTTTTCAAGGATGTTCGGCAAAGGTGCTCCCTATATGGCTGAATTTTACGCCGATCTTGAAAACAACTGGTGTACTAAAATACTGGGCAACACGGTCATGACCGACATTGGCCCCATGACCAAAGTTCCCGCCATCCGTGAGATCTGGAACAACATCTATTCCGCCCGTAAAATCAAAGAGTACAATACCCTCTTTGACAAGGCGCTCAAAGCCGCCGCTGCCGACAAAGGTGCCGTAGAACGGCTGAAATTCGTCCGTACCCATCTGCTGGGACCCATTGCCAAAACTGCCGATCACTTCCACCAACTCCAGAACGGTATGGATTTCTGGATCGCCTACTGCCCGGGCAAGGTATGGCTCCGCCCCTTCAAAGGCGAATTTCACGATGTCAATACCTCTATTTCACTGCGGAAAGAGGGGGAAAACCTTATCGTTTCCGGTGAGTGTGAAGAACCCCGCATGAAAGAGATTGCCGCCAAATGTATCAAGCGTGACGATCCCATGACCTTTGCGGACTCCAGTGTTGAGATCTTCCTGAATCCTTCAGGTGACAGAGTCAACTATTATCAGTTCGTGGTCAATGCCAACGGCGCCTTGACCGATTACAAATGCCGCCGGGACAGCAGAAGCCAGATCAAATGGAACAGCTCCGCCACTGCAAAAGCTGAGAAACTGGAAAAGTCATGGCGTTTTGAATTGACCATCCCCCTGAAAGATCTGGGGAAAATCAACCCTGCTGGCATCCCTGCCAACTTTGCCCGCAACAGAGCTTTTACCGATGGCGCGACCCCCATCTACTATATGTGGACCCTCTTTCCCGGTTCCCGCCGGGGCGGATTCCACTCCATCGGTGAGTGGGGCGTGCTTAAATTCGGTCCCAAGCCCGCTAATATTGTCCCCAATGGCAACTTTGAGGAGATCGATCCCAAAACAAAGCGCGCCAAAGGATGGGGATATTGGACCAAAAAAGGGTTAAAATACACCCTTGACAAATCCACCTTTATTTCAGGCGGACACAGTTTGCGTATGGAAATCGACGGTACCGGTAAAGGCAACGCCAATGCCGGATGCCGTATGCCCGGGCTGAAACCCAATACCAGATACCGTATCAGCTATTACCTCAAGACAAAAGATCTGGTGGGAAAGACCGGGGCTGGGACCTGGATCTATTTTTCCAAAACAGGTTCCGCCGCACTGCCCCGGAACCGGATCCTCGGAACCAATCCCTGGCACCGTGTGTGTGTGGAGTTCAAGACGCCTGCCAGTACCGGCAAAGATTATGTGCCGCCCCTGGGATTGTGGGTTTGGAACGCCAAAGGTACCGCCTGGTTTGACGAGATCCGCATTGACGAAATTAAGTGAGAAAAGCTCAAAAAAGGAGCGATGCTAATGCTGGAAAAAACGATTGCGATCATTGGCTTTGCAGGTACATTTCTGGCGTTTCCGGGATTGCTCCTCTATTGTATTTTTGAAGCGCAGAAAAAAGAAAAGCCCCGGCTCCTGTATCAGATCGGGGCACTCCTTGCTTTAGGCGTGTACGCCTTGGGGTTTTGCTGGCTCTCTGCAGCGGTGCGTTCAATAGCTCCTTTTCAACTCATCAATAAGGAGCGCTCCTTTTTTTGGGGGCTTTTCATGAAAGAACTTGAAAAAAAGGATTCTTTTGTCGCTGCTGCTGAGGCAATGGATCCTCATCTTCCTGAGGTTGCTGAGTTCATTCAGAGCATTGCCGCTGATATTCTTTGTTTCGGCGTGATCCTTTCTTTTGCCGCTTTAGTGCTGCTGGGGGCTGTTGTGGTAATGATGATCAGAAGCAGGCGTAAGAAAGTTGCTCCATGGCTTTTGACTCTGACTGTTGCCGCCGCCTGTGCTTTGGGCACCTGGGGAGGGCATCTCTGCTTTTTCAGCAGTGTGGTCAAATACAAACTTAACTGGTACTCAGAGCTTCAGCACAAAATATTAGAGGAGTGCGTCAAAGAGAATAAAGGCACCTTCCGCACCAATAAAGAGATTGCATCTTTGCTGCCCCGGTATCTTAAAGAAACGCCATACGTCTTCGGCGAAAACTGGGGACGTTTGAAAGAGACTTTCTATATAAAAACTGTTGAAAAAAAGAAGAAATGAGGCAAATATGATACGGACTGTAACAGGATCGATCACTCCCGGAGAACTGGGAAGAACTCTGATCCACGAACATATTATTTGCACTTCCCCTGATTTCCAGTTTGCCTTCCCCGATTGGCTCCCGAAAGAGAAGGTGGTGGAAATCGGTGTTGACAAACTGCGTTATATGGCAGAGAAATATCAGCTCCGCACCTTTGTTGACGGTACCCCCATCAGTCTGGGGCGGGATCTTGCCTTGCTGCGGGAGGTGTCGGAAAAGTCCGGTGTGCAGATCATCGCTTCAAGCGGGTTTTATCATTATCCCTGCTTTACTGCCATTTGCGTTCCCCCTGAGACCATGGCGCGCTTTATTATTGACGAGGTGAATAAAAGCGAAAACGGTATCAATATCCTGAAATGTGCTGTCGATGCCGACGGGGTGACTCCTGTGATACGGAAATATCTTGAAACCATTGCCCTTGTCCACCGTGAAACGGGCTTGCCTGTTTTTATGCACAGTCACTCCGGAAATAAAACAGGGCTTGCCGCTCAGGAGATCCTTGCTGAAAAGGGGGTGCCCCCTGAAAAAACTGTAGTGGGGCATGTGGCAGACAGCAACTCCCCTGACTACGCTCTGGAACTCCTTGAAAGAGGATGTTATGTTTCCGTTGACCGCATCAGAAGTGCCAATGCTGCCAACCGGGTCGAAGTCCTGTATCACCTGCTCCGGAAAGGCTGTACCGACCGTATCATGGTCAGTTGCGATCATGTCTGCTGCTGGGACACTGTGATGAACCAGCCCCCTGCGCCCAATGATGACCTTGAGGCAATGGGTGTGATTTTTGATGGGATTTTTCCCGCTCTTGAGGCAAGGGGAATAGCTCCTGAAATGGCAGATAAACTGACAAAAGAGAATGTTATCAACTTTTTCAGCTGAACTTTTACAAACTCCCAATAAAAAAAGTTCCCCCGTTGAAAGGGGAACTTTTTTGTCTGCCTGAGAAAACTTTTCAGTTGGCACTGTCGAACTTCTGACCGTTGATATAAACACTCCTGAAGGCAAGAGAGCCGGTATCAAGTGCGGCATCAATAGGCTTTTCGGCTTCGTCGATGACCACATTGTCAAGGTTGATGTTTTCAAGGGGGAACTCTTTGGAGCCTTCCAGATAAAGACCGTTTTTCGCATAGTTGCAGTGGATATTGAAAAGTTCAAAATCCTTGTAGCAGGTCTTGTCGTCACCGAACCGGGTGCCGGGATATTCACTGACGATGGAAATCGCGTGGTCATCGGTCCTGTCGATCTGAATGTCCGCCACATGGATCTTGTGGATCACTCCGCCCCGTCCGGGAGCGGATTTGAAACTGATCGCCTGCATCATGATGTACTCCATGTGGATATCGTGAACATAGATGTCCTCGGCACCGCCTGAAAGTTCACTGCCGATGGCAAAGCCGTGGAGACACTCATGGAAAACGCAGTTCCGCACCACGATCCTGCGGCAGGGACGGTTGACCCGCAAGCCGTCGGCATCCCGTCCGGCTTTCAGCACCACCGCATCATCGCCGTTGCGGAAGTGACTGTTTTCCACCACAGCGTTGTCGCAGGAGTCAAGATCCACACCGTCGTTGCAGACATACATACTGTCCATATTGATGTTGCGGATCGTGATGTGAGAACTGTACAGCGGGTGGAGCATCCACATGGGGGCGTCCACACAGGTGAAGCCTTCAAAAAGAAGCCTTTCGCTGCTGCGGAGCTGGATGAGGGCAGGGCGCAGAAACTCTTTGTCACCGAAAATACGCTCTGACACAGGGACTTTTTCCCCTTCAAGGCGGCGTGCCTTCTGCTGGGAATCCTTCTGCTGGGCTGCCACATTCATCCACCACTCTCTGCCGCCGCAGATGATGCCGTTGCCTGTGATAGCGACATCGTGGAGCTCGTTGCCGTAGATCATGGGGGAGTAGTTGTAAAGGTCGATCCCCTCCCAGCGGCTCAAGACCACGGGGAGATAGTGCTCAGGTTTCCGTGAAAACTTGATGAAAGCACCATCCTCAAAGTGAAGCTCCACACAGCTTTCCATGTTGATGGGACCTTCGCAACGGTAGCGCCCGGCGGGGATGATGACCCTGCCGCCGCCGGAAGCGGAACACTCTTTGATGGCGGCGTTGACCGCTCCGCGGATATCGCCGAAGGGCGTGCATTGGGGGCGGAACTCCCGCTCCGGGATACGGGGCAGCTGAATCTTATCCACGATCGCCTGAGCATCAGCTTTGATTTTTGATGTGTCAACTTGATCCATAACGATTTTTCCTTTATTATTTCTCCACCTTCATAACGGCGGAGAAGTTGAAACTTTTTCCTCCGGGACCCAGTTCCATATATTTGAAACAGGGTTCAAAGGTTCCGGCGGTCTGATTTCCGGCATCCCAGACGGCGACACCAGCCAATGCTGATTCGGGCTTGACCGAAAGGGTTGCTTTGGCGCCGGGGGCGATGAAGCTGAATCCTTTGGCATCGATCGCCTGATCGGGCATGGTGATGCCGAAAAGTTTGCGGACCGTCTTTTCATAGAACTTGTCGATCCCCGTGGTGAAAAGGCGGCGGCACATGTCACGCTTGAATTCAACACTTTTTCCCTTGCTTGAAATACGGGTGAAACCTTTGTCCAAACCGGGGAAGGCAGGCATGATGTTGTAACGGATACCGAAGGAAAGGGTGCGTTCGGCATCATTGATGAATGAACTGTTGACAGAGATCTTTGTCAGACCGTCGGTGAAACGCAAAGTCTGGCGGATGATGGCTCCTGATACAGCAGGATCGTCACGGTCAAGGAGGCGTCTTTCGGTGACGACCTCAATACCGCCTTTGATCTTTTTCTGTGAAACAACGGTAAAGTTCCTCGCCAGCTGCAAGGAGGGGGACCACAGCGCCACAGCGCCCACGCCGCTTACAGCTCCGCCGTGGATGACCTTTTTACCGTTGACACTCCAGTTGCCAACACAGCTGGCGCCGGCGAAAAATTCGGCACTGTTTTTTCCGGCGCTGAAAAGAAGGCGTTTCCCTTTGTTGTCCGCCTTGCAGATGATGCCTGCGTTGGAAATGTCTTCCAGCTTGAACTCTTTCAAGCCGTTGATTTTTTCATACTTTTCATCTTCTGCTTTGGCTTTGCGGAGCCGGGGGAGTGCCTCTTCCTGAGCCTTTTTCACAGCTGCTGCAGTGAAAGAGGCAAGTTTTCTGTCAGCGGCAGTTTCGGGAGCGATTTCATAAACGGCACAGCGGACAGCTCCTGCGTGGAGCATGATCCCTTTGGCAAGCTCTCTGCCGGTGAAGGCATTGCCCTTCTCATTGGTGAAGCGGAAATTTCCCTTTTTGACCGTGTAACGGCGCTCAGGGGCAGCCCCTTTGACCTTGAACGTGAAGAAAACTTCTCCGTCACGCCAAAAGTTGAAGACGGCAGCAACAAGGGTGTTCCCCAGTTCGTAAGCGTTGTACTGCAGCATGTTCTGAGCGGTGTAGGTCCCCAGAAGGGACTCCACCACTGCCGTGGGGGCAGCGTAGGGGGCTATGGGGCTGATGGAAATCCTGTTATCGGCTTTTTTACCTTTGAACACATATTTATCATACTTTGCCGCAATATCAGCGGCATCGGCAAAGGCTTTCCAATAACGGGCATCATAGCCTTTGGGATAGGCGTAGACGGTTGCGCCTTCCCAGCCGTTGAACATGAAAGAGAGAAGCTCAATGGTTATTGATTCAGGCTGAGTCACCCAGTCGTTCCCCTGCATACCGTGGGGGAAGGCAAGGAGTTTGGGGGCTTTTTTGTAATCCTTGTTGACCGCAGCGCGGACATCTCTGGCTTTGAGATAGGTACGCAGATTGAATCCCTTGTTGTAAACAAAGGGATTGTGGGAGTACCAGTAGGCATAGGGTCCCCAGGGATCGATCCAGTCAAAGTTCCCGGCATAGTCGATGGGGTGAGTTTCTTTGTCAAACCCGTTCTTGCGCCAGGTGGAACTCATATTGTCCACCTGCACCCCGGGGATGAAGCCCAGAGATTTTCCCTTGCCTCCTGTGGCGGCGGTGATGACTTCGTTGAGAGTGTTCATAAGTTTGGCATGTTCCAGACTGCGGAACTTTACCGCCTGATCGTGGTACTTGCGGTTCCGTGCAAGTTCCTGGGGCCACTCTTTTTTCATCTGTTCAAGAGGCACATTCACGAACTTGGCAAATTTCTTGCAGCAGGTATCGCAGAAACAGCCCCGTCCTGCATAGTAATAGGGCTCCCAGTTTGCCCAGAGACCATCGGCACCTGCCAGATTTTTCCGGATATAAGGAACGGTGCTTTTGAGGAAGAAGGGGCGCTTTTCGTAGACAGCCGCAGGACAGGTGGAGCGCTCCATTTCACTTTTGTTCTGATCGCCCAGATAACGGTATTTATCTGCTTCAGGGCGACCTTCGGGGGGACCTACACGGAATCCGTTGGCGATAAAGTAGAGTTCAGGGGTGATGTACCGGATACCCTTTTTACGCCAGATGGGGTAAGCCGCTTTGCCGCCGTCGATGATCCAGCGGACACCGGCTGCGTCGTACATCTTTGCACACAGTTCAAGTGATTGGGGCGTCTTGAAATTATTGTAAATGCCCCCTGAGTAGAATCCCGGCATAAAGAATTCAGGCTTTGCCGCTTTGAATTCAGGAATGATTTTGTAGTTGACATTGATAATGTTGGAAACCCGTTCCCCGCCATCTTCCACCCAGGCTTTGCCCTGAGCAAGTTTGCTTCCCGGGGCGGCTTTGGTGGAAAGCAGTATGCCCATACGCAAGTATCCGTCAAAAGAACTCATGACCTCAGGCCGTCTCCTCCACGGAGTCAGATCCACCCGGTGTTCGACTCCTGCGGCACTTTCTTTTTTGCCCAGATATTTCAATGTTGCCACATCAAGAAGGCTTATTTCTCTGGGGAGCAACATGACCAGCTGAGGCTTTTTGAGTTTCAGATCGGCAGGGGCGCAGTTGCGTTTCCAGACATAGGTGATGGTGCCGGGGAGATTCTGCGCCAGTGCAAAAGTATGGTCCAGTCTTCCCATGGGGGAAAGCTGGAGCGTTACTTTTTCTGCCCCCGGAGCTTTCTTTTTTGCCGTGACCGCCACATTGCGGAATGTGAGGAAACCTGCTCCGTCAATTCTGTGAACAAGTTCAATGGAGTTGATCCCCGCAGGCAGAAGCAGTTCGTTTTTGTAGTTCTGATACTCTGAAGCAAGGGAAATCCGGAAAACATTAAAATATGGACTTTTTCCTTTCCACCAGCTGCCGCCCTTTTGGGTATTGCCCATAATGATCAGATAGGCCCCGCCGGGACTGGTGAGCTTGCCTTTGTACTGGAAGGTGATGGTGTAGAGACCACCTTTATTATGGGGCAGATCAATGACCTTGCGCCATCCCCCTGAGGTGGAGCGCAACACATCGGGGGGGAGAAATTCTTTCAATTCATCAGGTTTGATGATGGAAAATTCACCGTTTTTCAACTCCCATTTGACCGTTTTTCTTGCACGGGCACGGCGGGGATCTTTGGCAGGGATCGCATTGGTGTGCAGATAACAGTAATTGGGCTGCCAGCGCAAAGGATCTTTGGGCTTTTCCGGGGCGGAGCCGTCAGGATTTGTCACCAGATTTTCAGAGAGCGCAACAGCAGCGGCGGGCTTGAAAAGCTCGCCGGAGATCTTCTTGAAGTCAAAGGTGACTCCGCCTCTGTCAAGCACAGGGGCGCCTTGCAGTATCGCTGCGGCGGCGATGGAAATTGTCAAAAGAAGGTTTTTTACCATTTTTTTTATTCCTTTTTTTATGGGAACATGAATCCGTCCATATCCATAACAGGACCGGTGTACCAGGGCAGGGATTCTTTGTTGGCGGGGTAGTATTCGTGCATTGCCTGAGAGATGGTGGGACGCTCAATGGTCTCGCCCAGGGGAGAAAGAGGCGGCACATGGGTGTCGTTGTCCCAGAGACGCAGCCGCACCGGACCGGGGATCACATAGGGCTTGATCTCATGACGGCGTGAAATTCCCCGGCGGACAGCTTCGTAGATCAGCTTGCACGCTCTGGAGGGGATCAAAGAACACGCCTGATAGCAGGAAAGCGCTTTTTTGGTCTGGACCTGTTCAATATTGGGGATCTTTTCCCGGAACTCGGCGCAGATCTTGTCATCCCCTGCCATCATGACAGAAGGAACTCCCATGTCGCCTGCAATGGCGGCAGCCATGGTGCCTTCGCTCAGATAAAAGGCGCCGTCGTTGACTTCCCAGAGAGAGTGGGGGATAATGGAACAGGGGGTCGCCCCCATGGCGTGCATACCGATCTGGACCATACAGGCAAAGCTGCTGTCAAGAATGGGCAGCCAAACGCCTGAAGAACTGTTGCGACCGTGGATGATCTGGCATCTGTCGTCAAGATCTTCAAAGAGGATATTGTAGCCTGAACCGTGGTTGTCGTTGACATAGACTTCTGTTGCGCCTTCGTCAAAAGCGGCACGGACGGCGGCGTTGACTTCAGCGGTCAGGAGTTTGTACATACGGTAGCGGTGCTGGACCCCTTCAACGGATGTGTTTTTACGGTTTTCTCTGAAACAGAATCCCGCAATACCTTCGATGTCGGTCTGGATATAAACTTTCATTTTTACCTCTGTTATTTAACGCTGATATCTGACTTGACTGTAAAGCTCTTTCCCCCCGGTCCCAGAGTCAGGAACTTGAAACAGGGTTCAAAAGTTGCGGCAAGCTGTCTGCCGGAGTCCCACACGGCGGCGCCTGCCAGAGAGGCGGCGGGGGAAACAGTCATTTTCGCCTTGATCCCCGGAGCCATGAACCACACAGGGGCGGCATCCATGCCGCGGTTGGGGGATTTGACCCCGAAAAGGCTCCGGACGCTTGTTTCATACTGTTTGTCAATGCCGGTGGTAAAGAGACTTCTGGAAAACTCTCTTTTGATGTCAACACTTTTTCCTTTGTGCATGATCCGGGTGAATCCCCCAGTCATGCCGGGAAGGGCGGGGATCAGATTGTAACGGGCTCCGAAACTGATGGTGCGGTCAGAACTGTTGACGAAAACAGTTCTGATCTCAACTTTGCGGAGAGAATCGGTGATCCGGAAACGCTGTTTGATGACCAGTCCTGCCAGTTCGCTGCGGTCCCGGTCGAGCATCTGTTTTTCGCCCGTGATCTCAAGACCGCCGGGAATTTTTTTCTGCTCTGTGACCACGAATCCGTCACGGATCTGGGTGGAGGGACTCCAGAAGGCGACACAGCCGAATCCGCTCATCTTGTTGCCGTGGATAATAGCCTTTCCGTTGACATTCCAGATGTTGGCGCAGAGAGTGGGAACATAGAGCTCCAGTTTGTTTTTTCCGCTTGTGAAGACGAGAAGATTGTTTTTTGTATCTGCTTTGCAGTTGATCCCCGCGTTGGCGATGTCGATCAGTTTGGACTCCTTGATACCGTAGAGCTTCTCATATTGCATGTCAGCAGCTTTCGCCTTCAGCAGTGCGGGGCGTGCCTTCAGCTGAGCTTTCAGCATGTCGTCAGCTGTAAAAAGAGCAAGTTTTTTGTCGGCGGCTTTTTCAGGAGCGATCTCATAGACCGCACAGCGGACAGCTCCGGCGTGGAGCGTAATGCCTCGGGCAAGTTCTTTGCCGGTCCAGGATCTGCCGCCTTTTGCCGTGAAACGGGTATCTTTGGTTCGGACAGTGTAGCAACTGTCGGGGGAAAGTCCCCTGACCTTGAGGGTGAAGAAAACTTCTCCGTCACGCCAGAAATTGAAGGCGGAAACAATAAGTGTTCCTCTCAGCTCATAAGCTGTGTGCTGGAGCATCTCATGATAGGCATGGGTGCCGAGCAATCTTTCAATGACAGCTGTTTTGGCGGCATAAGGTGCCTGAGGAACAAGTTCAACTCTGCCGTCTGCCCTTTTCCCTTTGAAAACATATTCGTCGTAGCGTGCCGCCACATCAGAGGCGTCGGCAAAGGCTTTCCAATAACGGGCATCGTAGCCTTTGGGGAAGGCGTAGACTGTTGAGGCTTCCCACTGATTGAACATGAATGAAAGCAGTTCAATGGCAATGGATTCCGGCTGTGTGACCCAGTCCTGCAGCTGCATACCGTGGGGGAAGGCAAGGAGTTTTATTTTCTTTGGAGCGTAATCTTTGTTGACTGCTTTGCGGACATCTCTGGCTTTGAGGAAGGTACGCAAATTGAAACTTTTGCTGTAAACGTATGGTGTGTGAGCGTCCCAGAATGCGTAGGGCCCCCAGGGATCGATCCAATCAAATTTTCCGGCATAGTCGATGGGATGGGTCTCTTTGTCAAAGCCGTTGAGCCGCCAGGTGGAACTCATGTTGTCCACCTGGACTCCGGGGATGAAGCCCAGAGATTTTCCCTTGCCTCCTGTGGCAGCGGTAACGGCTTCGTTGATGGTGTGCATGAGTTTTGCGTGTTCCAGACTGCGGAACTTCACTGCCTGCTTGTAATATTTGCGCCCCATGGCAAGTTCTTTGGGCCACTCTTTTTTCATCTGTTCAAGAGGGACTTTGACGAACTTTGCAAAGTTCTTGAGACAGGTATCGCAGAAGCAGCCCCTTCCGGCGTAGCCGTAGGGCTCCCAGTTTGCCCAGAGTCCGTTGGCACCTTCCAGATTTTTCCGGATATACGGAACGGTTTTCTCAAGATAGAAGGGGCGTTTTTCATAGACTGCCGCAGGACAGGTGGAACGGTTCATTTCCTGCAGATTGTGGGTGCCGATGGCACGGTATTTGTCGGATTCAGGACGGCCTTCAGGGGGACCGACCCGGAAACCGTTTGAAACAAAGTAAAGCTCAGGCGTGATGACTTTGACTCCGGCTTTGCGCCATGCGGCGTAGGCACTTTTCTGACCGCCCACGATCCAGCGGACTCCTGCCGCATCAAACATGCGGGAAGCAAGTTCGATATTGGCGGGCGTTTTGTAGGTCATGTAAACACCGCCGGTATAGAATCCCGGCATATAAAAGCGGGGCTTTGCCGCTTTGAAAGAAGGGATCACTTTGAATTTGACTTCAACGATGTTTGAAATACGCACCCCGTCGTCTTCCACATAGACCTTCCCCGGGACCAGAGATTTACCGGGGGCGGCTTGGGTCGAAATAAGAGCAGAGTGGCGCAGATAGTTGTCAAAGCCGGGCATCTCGGCAGGCCGTCTGCGCCTGCCGCTCAGGTCTATACGGTATTCTACGCTGCTGGTGCCTTCTTTTTTGCCCAGAAACTTGAGGAAAGCTGCTTCATGGAAAGTGATTTCTTTCGGCAGCACCATGACCAGCTGGGGACGGGTGAGTTTTGCCTGATCCGGGGTTCCGTTCCGTTTCCAGATGAAGGCAATGGTACCGGGGAGGTTCTGTGCCAGAGCGAAGGTATGGTCCAATCTGCCCATGGGGGAAAGCTGCAGGGTCAGTTTTTCAGCGGCTGCTTTTGCCCCGTCCCGGGTAACGGCAGGTTTTCTGATGTCAAGAAAGCCCACACCGTCGATACGGTAGACGATTTGAAGAGATTTGACTCCTTTGGGGATAAGGATGTCGTTCTGATAATTCTGCCATTCGTTGGAAAGTTTGATGGAGAAGATCTTGAAAAGCGTTCTTTTTGCCTTCCACCATTTTCCTGCAGGTTCAGTGAACCCCTCAACGATCAGACAGCTGCTTCCGGGACCTTTATGAGCTCCTTTGTACTGGAACGAAAATTTGTAAAGTCCCCCCTGACCGTCAGGCAGATTGACCGCTTTGCGCCATCCGCCGGAGGTGGAACGGACAACGGTCAAAGGCAGGATCTTATTCAGTTCTTCCGGTTTAACGACGGAAAAAACACCCTCTTTGACCGACCACTTGACCATTTTGCGAACCTGAGCCCGCCGGGGATCCTTGTCGGGGATCTCTTTTGTGTGCAGATAGCAGTAATTACCCTGCCAGCGCAGGGGATCCCGGGGAGAGTCCTGGAAACTGTTATCTGCATTTGTAATCAGATTTTCTGCCTGAGAGACAGGGGGAGCCGGTTTGAAAAGACTCCGGGAGGCTTTCCGGAAATCAAAGGTCACGCCGCCCTTATCCAGAGCTGCGCCCGCAACACTTGCCGCTGCAAGAAATGCGGAGATCAACAGAAGGCTTTTTTTCATTCGCTCTTTCTCCTTTGGTTGGAATTTATTTCAAATTTCTGGGAATGATCTGAATGGAGTTGAAAGGACAATTCAAAAGAGTGGTGATGACCTCACATTTTGCCCGGAAGAGATAAAAGACCGGTCTTTTGAAAATATGTTCCATGGATTCAAAGTTGCCCTGTCCTTTGGCGATGACCAGATCCGCACTGTGGAGCTTTTCCAGAAATTCCTTGCTGGAGCGGGTGAAGGAGACTCCGGCAGTGGCGTCACCAGTGTCGATGATGGGGGCGAAATCGATCCCTGACTCAAGGGCATCCGCGACAGTCACATCGTTGAGAACAGGCTTACCCCGGACGCCGACGGTAAGTTTATCTTTGTAAGGCTCCATGACCAGACGGTCGATGACCGCCTCGCCGCAGTTGTCAAGCATGTAGAATATGCTTTGGGAGTGATCCATCCGTTTTTTCAGCTCTTTTGCCGCTTCTTTGTCGTAGGGCTGATCTATAACGGAAACAATACTTTTTTCTATGCCGGTAAGGTCCAGATCCCGGTTGATACCATAATCAATGATATTGCCTGCTATGGCAAGACACAAGGCAGCATCAAAGGAATTGGCAGCCTGTTCGACGATTTTCCGCAGCTGCGGAAGCAGCTTCAGCGCAAGTTGCGTCGAATTGTGTTTGATCTCTGCCATGGGATCAGCGGTTCCCGATTCACGCACATTGATATCCCCCCAGAGATGAGCCAGAAGCTCCGGCGGGGAGCCGCCGCGGGAGGAAACGTTTGTAAAATGCTCCAGCATTTCATTGGCAAGAGCCTTTTTCTTTTCATCGCTTGTCTTCCCGAGCTTTTCTGAAAGCTCAAGGATCAGCTTGAAAATACAGTCGTAACATTTGAAATTTATTTTCATCTTTTTTCACTCTGCCCGATCAATACACTGTTTTCTGTTTTTCCTTGTCTTTGGCGGCGCTGAGGACGATTCCCAGCAGTATGCCGCATCCCGCAAGAGAACTGCCGCCGTAACTGATCAGAGGAAGGGTCAGACCGGTCGGGGGCAGAAGACTTAAATTGACTCCGATATGGAGCAGACTTTGAACACCGATAATAATGGCGGCACCGGCAGTAAAGAGCCGTGCCTCCTGTGTCAGTTCCCGGCGCAGGGCAAGAAGGCTCAGCGCCGTCAGAAGAAGCACGAAAAGCAGCAGCACCAGCAGCGCACCGGCAAAGCCGATAGTTTCTGTCAATGTGGCGTATGCAGAATCATTGTAGGGCAGAGGCAGATAAGCGTTGCTCCATAGGGCGTATCCGATCTTGGAGCCGAACCAGCCGCCCCGGGCACTTGCCAGTTCCAGCTGCTGCAGATGCCAGGAACTTGAGGGATCAACAAAGGCTTTCAGCCGCTCGAATGCGTAGGGGTGGGTGTGAATAAAACAGTACGCAGCTCCTGCTGCCGTCGCAAGGATACCCAGAAGCCATCGCCACCGCAGACCGCTGACAAAGATCAGAGCAAGAAACACTGCAAAGTAAATGAATGATGTTCCGAAATCCGGCTGAATGACAATGGCAGCGATCCAAAGCAATGTGTAAGTAAGTCCAGCTCCCAAACGGAAACTTTCTTTATTGAAATGTTTAAGCAGCACCACCAGTCCCAACAGGAAAAATGCCTTTGCGATCTCTGTCGGCTGCAAACTGAATGAACCGTAACGGAACCATCCGCACATGCCGTTGATCCGGCTCCCCAGCAAAGGAAGTATCAGCACTGCCAGCAGAGAAGCTCCTGAAAAGATCATAGCGTTTTTGCGGAAAAAAGAGAAGGGAAGGGCACTGCAGAGAAACATCAAAACCATTGCCGCTCCGAATGAGAGGAGCTGCCGCAGAAACAGATAATAAGGGGATTGCGTTTCGCTCTGGGAACTCAGGATCGTCAGAAGACCGAAGAAACTGAGCAGGATCATGGAAAAAATAATGGTGCCGCGTAATGATATTTTCATTATTTTTCCTCCCTTTTGAACCTCTTTTCGATCTCTTCAAGATCTTCTTTCAGCTGCAGATCTTTCCCGTCAGAGGGCGGGATCGCCATTTTGAAACTTTTAGGCATGTAGTTGCCGAACCGGTCAAGGAGAATGGAGTACTGCCCCGGTATACCGCGCAGAAGCAGTTCATTTTCCAGCTCCCATCCGCTGACGCCTGTTTGAACGTTGTGGCGGAGTTCAACCTTTCCTGCCAGAGCTCTGACAGCTTCAGAGTCACAGATCAGTCTTTCATGGCGGGTCACAATGCGCAGCGGAGCTCCTTTCAGGAGCAGCGGCTCCAAAGCGATGAGCTCGTCAGGTTTCAGATGACGGCGCAACGGCACGGAAGGGGGGACGGAAAAGTCGGTTTTTCCAAAAAGTTCTATGAGAGCGTGCTGTTCATCTTCACTGAGTTCAGCTTCGCCTGAGGCGTTGTAGTGCAGATCAAAGTAGAGTTCGCTCCAAACCAGTATCTTGCCGTTTTTATCAAGGATCCTGCCCCGTTTGGCAGGCAGTTGCCGCCAGACTCTGGCGATTTTTTCTCCTCTGGCAATGATCCGGGCACGGTCGGGACCGGCAAGACGGCATCCTTTGACGGCACAGCAGATGAATGCTGCCCCGAACAGGCAAAGTATAGCACAGTATCTTGCCGGATTCATCCCTTTATGCCCTTTTCTTCTTTGCTATCAGTCCCGGAGGCGGCACTCTTTTTGCCACTTTATACATGGCAGGAAGCATGAGGAAGTAGAGGATACCCGATACCAGGAACAGTCCCTGTACCCCGCCGAAAATATATGCCATGCTGCCGCCCGCCATGGAACCGGTCATCCAGCCGGTTGAGCGTGCTGTTGCCGACCATCCCAGCATCTTGCTGTGATTCTGAGGACGACTGACTCCTGCCAGCCAGGCTTGGAACAACGGCTCCATGCCGCCCGCAGCGAGAACTTGGAGAAAGCGTTCGCACAGGATCAGTTCAGTATTGGGGGCAAAGGTGAGCAGTATCCGCATGAAGCCTGCAATGGCTATGACACAGGTCAACACCTTTATGAGGGGGATCTTGCTTGCGGCATATCCGAGGATCAACCCTGAAAGCATCCCTCCCAGTGCGCAAAGACCGTTGATCCATCCTGTCCAGCGCAGGGCGTCGGCGGAGTTTTTTGAGACTTCCATGACCAACTGGGGCAGAAAGGGACCGTCGATATCTCTGGAAAATCCCATGAAGACAAAAAGCAGGAGCAGCAATCCTGCCCTGCCGAATTTGGGCATCCGGAATCTGAAAAGACCGCTGCGGGAACTCTTTTTACGGACTACCGGATGAAAATCCTCTTTGGTAAAAAGAATCAGCACAGTGCTGATCCCCAGCAGTACACCGCACCAGATGAAGGTGTGGAAAAATCCGAAACGGCTGACCATTTCTCCTCCCAGAAACTGTCCGCCCATGAGACCTGCAAACATTCCTGCTGAGGCGGCTCCCAGTGAGATGGTCAGATATTTCTGAGGTGTCGTCGTCACGATCAGGGTTTGTGCCGCTGTCACAGTTCCCACCAGCGCTCCCAGAGCCAGACGGTGGCACACCATGAGCGTAGGGCTTGAGATGAAAGCCATCAAAGGCGTCAATATGGCTCCTCCGAGAGTCGCCCGGAGCAGCATCAGACGCCTGCCGTAGCGGTCCCCCAGAACGCCCCAGACAGGGGAAAGGATACAAAAGGTGAGATTGCCAGCGGTGTTGTAGAATGCCACATACATGGAAAGATCCCCCTGATCTTTGATCATCGCCACATCTTTGAACCAGAAGGGCATAAAGGTCATGGCTGAACAAAATGCCACCTGACCGAAAAACTGGGAAATAGTAATCAGGATCACATTTCTGAGCCAGTATTGTTTCCCGTCAGCTTGGATCAATTCACTCATTTTTTTCTGCAGCGGGCATATTCCTCCCGCAATTCTCTGACTTTTGCATAGACATCAGGCGCTGTGGTGATCTCTGTGACCATGGCAAGGACTTGGGCTCCATTTTCAAGGAGCTCCCCGAAACGGTGGATCTTGATCCCTCCCATGACTGAGAAGGGCAGAGGAACCTTTGATGTGACATCAGAGATCATCTGCAATCCCACTGCGCCGCAGTTGACGGTTTTGGTTTGCGTAGGATAGATGGGACCCACATTGATACAGTCGGCGCCTGCTTTCCATGCGGCGACAGCTTCTTCAACATTGTGGGTGGAGTTGCCGATGAAAAGTTCAGGTGCAATTTTTCTTGCAGCTTCGATGGGCATATCATCCTGCCCCAGATGGACTCCGTCCGCTCCTGCGGCAAGTGCCACATCGACCCGGTCGTCGATCATCATCAGAACGCCGAAACGGTCTGCCAGAGGACGGCATTTACAGGCAAGTTCATAAAGGTATTTGTCACCTTTGTTTTTCTCTCTGAGCTGAATGATTTTCGCTCCCGCTTCAGCGGCGGCGGCGAAAATCTCTTCCGGGGAGCGCCCCAGACAGAACTCAGAAGAGATCACGGAATAAATGTCCGCACTGCGGAATATTTCAAGTTTTTCTGCTTTGGATCTCATTTTTCCTCCGTGATAATGTTGTCAAGAGCACTCCAGGCAAGATTACCCTTGGGGGCGCATTGACATTTTTTGCGGTTGCGGTTGATGCCGCACACGGGACACAACCCCTGGCAGTCATCGCTGCAAAGGGGATTCATGGGCAGTTCAATAAGCAGTTCGTCCCGGATATCGGCTGTGATATCCAGTTCCTCTTCGGTAATATCGGACTTTGCGTAATAAAGTTCAATATCCTCAGCGCAGACTTCCAGTTCCACAAATTCCAGGCATCTGCCGCATGTGGCAGAAACTTTGCCCTGAACGCTCCCTGAAACCAGAATGGAGCCTGCCGCAGCTCTGACCTGAAGTTCGTATGTCACAGGGGTGTCAGAGGTAAAGGGATCGTTTTCCGGGAGTCCCCAGAATTCCGGCGGTTCGGAGCCTTCAAGGAAAACCGGCTCCTTTTCCACCCGGCTGACAGAAAATTTGATCATCTTGTTTTGCCGCCTTTCATTATCTGGCATAGACGCCGTTGAGGACATCCATCAAGCGGGCACACTCATCGGGGGTACCGATGGTGATACGCACATATTTTCCTCCGGCAGCTTTGGGGAAATAACGCACCACCACAGCAGACTCCCTGAGGAGCTTGAAACAGCGTTCTCCGTCACCGTCAGGGGGGGAAACAAAGAGGAAGTTGGCTTCGGAAGGGATGATCTTGAAATTCAGTTTTTCAAGCTGTGAAGCTAAGAGTGTCCTCTGGGCTTTGATCTCTTCGCAGCGGGCATTGAAATACGCCCGGTCCGAGAAGGCGGCTTCTGCGATGACCTGACTGATCATATCCACATTGTAGGAGTCTTTCAGCTTCATAAGACCGTCAATAAGCTCCTTGGCTCCCACAGCGTAACCGAGACGGAGCCCTGCAAGTCCGTAACTCTTGGACATGGTACGCATCACCAGCACATTGGGGAAGAGTGAAGCAAATTCCATACAGTTGTCGGCGCTGAAATCACCGTAGGCTTCGTCAATGACCACGATTCCGTTGAATTCACGGCAGAGACGGCGGACATCCTCTTTGGCAAAGGCGTTGCCGGTGGGGGCGTTGGGACGGGGGAAAATCAGCAGATTGGCACCCTCTGCCTGTGCAAGAAAATCAGCGGGCAGATCGAAATTCTTTTCTTCATCAAGAGCGATCTTTATGACTTTTGCCCCCTGCATCGCTGCAAGAACAGGATAAAGTGAATAGGTGGGTTCAGGAATCGCCACCGGCAGTTCCGGGGAGGTGAAGGCGCGGAAGATCATGGTCAGAAGATCGTCCGACCCGTTGCCCACAATCACATTTTCACGCTTGACACCGTTGGCACAAGCAAAGGCATCACGGAGTTTGTCAGCACAGGGATCCGGATAACGGTTGAGCCGTTTCCAATCCATTTCACGCCATGCCTTTTCCACCGCCGGAGAAGGCGGCCAGGGGTTTTCGTTGGTGTTGAGTTTCACCAGATTGGTGAATTTGGGCTGTTCCCCGGGAGCGTAGCCTTCAAGAGCGTCGATCTCTGCTCTGAAATAGGATTTCTGGGGCCAGCGGCGCTCGTTTTTGTCATGGGCGGCTTTGCGGCGGATGGCGGTACAGGGGGCAATGGGGGAAAGAGCCTTGATAAAGCGTTCAAAGGTCTCTTCGTCAGGAATGGGGATGTTATCCACCGTTCCGGGACGGTCCAGAGAGTTGAGCTCAATGGAGTCCAGACGCATCTCTTTGAGCAATGCGGCAAAGCGGGCGATGGAGTCATCGGAGTCATTTATGCCGGGGACAATGAAAAGCTCCAGTTTGACCGTGGAAGTGCACTGCCGGGTGAAGGCGGTGAACTTTTGCACGAAACGGTCAAAGTCCACACTTGCTTCAGGACGGTTGATGGCTTTGAACTCTTCTGCATTGGAGCCGTCAAAAGAGGGCACGATCAAGTCCGCTTTGTTGATATCCTGCCACAGAGATTCGTCATCGAGAGCCACGGCATTGGTGAGAAGGCAGAGCTTGTATCCGGGGTGGTTGGTCTTGATGTGGTTGATGATGGTTGTGATACCGGCGTGGAGCATGGGTTCGCCTGCTCCTGAAAAGGTGATATAGTCCAGCTCCGGTTTGGTTGAGAGCACTTCATCCAGTTCACGGATCACATCAGCTGTGGGAACATATTCTTTGCGGCAGCAGGTCAGATTTGTCGTAGCCTTTGCTTCGCAATAGATGCAGTCAAGCTGACAGGTTTTAGGAGGAATCAGAGAGACCCCCAGGGATTTGCCGAGTCTTCTGGAGTTCAGAGGACCGAAAACATATTTACCATTCATTTTAACTTTTTCTTCCTGAAATAAAAGTGAATATCAGTTTTTGCATTTGAGTTTGCCGCCTGAAAGTTCAACCGTCAGGTCAGCGTAACGGCACAACTCTCTGTTATGAGTGATCATAATGATGGAAAGAGGCGTCTGTCTTTCAGCGCGCACGGCGCAGAAAAGCTCCATAATGGCGCTGCCAGTTTCTTCATCAAGATTTCCCGTCGGTTCGTCTGCCAGGAGCAAAAGCGGATCGTTTACCAGAGCCCGCGCCACAGCAGAGCGCTGCTGTTCGCCCCCTGACAATTCTGAAGGACGGTGATGTCTGCGGTGGCTCAACCCCACTTTTTCCAACAGAAAATCTGTTTTTTCAGCGGCTTGTTTCGCAGAAAGACCATTGAGTCTGGCAGCGATCATCACATTTTCTCTGATGCTCAGCTCCGGGAGCAGACAGTAGGATTGGAAAATAAAACCGATACTGCCGGCACGGAATCCGGCGCTTTCGCTGCGGCTCATCCGTGAAAGATCTTTTCCGCCGACCTCAATGGTCCCTGCATCGCATTTTTCAAGGGATCCGATCAAATTGAGCAGAGTCGTTTTGCCGCTGCCTGAGGCGCCCAGTATGCAGCACCATTTGTCTTCGGGGAACTCAAAGTCAACGCCATGGAGCACTTCGACTCTGTTTTTGCCGATGAAATAGCCGTGATGGACATTTTTCAGAGTGACAATATTTTTCATAACATTCAGCTCTCCTCAAGATCAGTAGCGCAATGCGTCTGCCGGGTCGAGCCGGGCGGCGCGGAGTGCCGGGAGCAACGCCCCCAGTGTACACAGGATAACGCTGGAAACCACAATGAAAATCACATCCTCCGGAACGATCATCGCCGGAAGATCACTGAAATAATAGAAGCGTTTCGGGAAAAGTTCAGTGCCTGAGATCTTTGAGGCGAGATGCAGGATGTCGTTGCGGAAGGCAATGACAAGAGAACCGGTAATGACACCGGCTACGCTGCCGATAAGACCGATGAAAAAGCCTTGAAGCACAAAGACTGATGTAACGCCCCGGTCAGTCATGCCCAGTGCTTTGAGCATACCGATTTCCCGGGTTTTCTGGTAGATGGAGGTGATGAGTGTATTGGCGATACTGAATGCCGCCACCAGAACGATGAAGATCAAAAGAAAGAACATCATGCGCTTTTCCACAGCCAGAACACCGAGGAGCTGCTGATTTTTTTCTTCCCATGAAACGATCCGGTAAGCGTAGAGCTCCTCCCGGAGTTTGTTGAGGAGCTTTTCCTGATCGAAAGGATCCGGACTCCATCCCAGCACCGCGCTGGCAGTTCCCCAGTTGAAATTGAAAAGCTCTGCCGCCGTGTCGATATCGCAGAAGATCACAGCCCGGTCAAAGTCATATTTGCCTACTTCGTAGATTCCTTTGATGGTAAATTCGGTGGGCAGGTAAGCTGAAGCCTTGTCATTGAGCTTGACTCCGCCCCCTTTGACAAAGGTCACAAGTCCTGTCAGTTTCTTTGCAGAATGGATCATGACTTTGTCTCCCACGCCCAATCCCCAGCGGCTTGATATCTCCCGGCTTATGACCAGACCTTTGCCTTCAAAATCAAGAGTTCCTTCTTTCAGCATGGTCTGGCAGTCGAACTGTTTTTTCAGATCCTCTGCATGGACGCCGAAAATCATGATAGCGGGATCCAAACTCCCCCTGAACTGTGCCAGAACCGGCCCTTGCATTACTGGACAGGCGCGTCCGCCCATTTTTTTGACGGTGTCAACGATTTTCCGGGGCTCTGTGATGACATAAGCGCGGTCGTCGATTTGGAAATGGGCTTGGGTTTCCACCAGTTTCTGTTTCATTCTTTCCGTGAATCCGGTCATAACTGCCAGTACCACCATAAGTACTGTCACCCCCAATATCACGCCGATCAAGCTGGTCAGCGTTATAAGGGAAACAGCGCTGCGCCGGGGGCGCAAATGGCGCAGCGCCAGAAAAATCTCAGTCCGCATAACAGATCAACTCCATGAAAATATAAGCTAAGTATATAACTTCTCTTAATATACTTGTCAATGGAGCTCTTTTCAAGTCCTTTACCGCTCTTCTTCAGGCAAAAGCTCCCTGAGGCGTTCCGCGAGCCACATCCTGTACAGGGGTCTGTATTCCCCCGGGGCGCCGCCGTGTCCGTGATTGATCTTGTTGTAGATCATCTTGGGACCCTGAAGATTGTTGTAGATGGAGTAGACCGCCGTAGGCGCGCAGGCGTTGTCGATGAACCCGACACTCATAAGCACAGGACAGGTGATCCTGCGGGCGCAGTAGGCGGCATCAAAGTATTTTCTTGTGTTGATGTGTCCGTGGAATTCGGGGGCGTTGGAGTCGGTGACGTGGCGTCCCGTAAGGAATCCTGCAATATCCCCGAAGTTGGGGACACCGCAGAAAGCCGCCTTGATCAGTTTGGAAAAGCAGCAGTAGTAGATACCGAAGCCGCCGCCGTGACTGGCACCGCAGTAAACGATGGCATCTTTGTTGATCTCTGGCATATCCGCCACGATATGAAGCAGCCGGATGGAGCCGAGGATGGAAGGGTAGGCATAGAACTTTTTAGGCGAGTCCAAACCATAGTAGACGTAACGTCTCAAACCGATCTCTTTGAGAAACTCTTCGTGACGGGCCTTGCATTCTTCACTGTTGACCACAGGAGCATAAGGAGGCAGCTGGTAGTGAAGCACGGCGCACTTGACTCCCATCTGCTCTTCAGTGGCAGGGGGAATGGTACGGAAACTCTGTTCAGAAATATAGGCTTCACCGCCGCCGAACTGGACCATGAGAGGCGCTTTTTTATCTTTTTCGCAGGGCAGGGCAAGGAAAGCGTAAAAACGCAGACCGTTCACGTTGGCGCAGTCAATTCTGAAAATGTCGTATCCGTCGATGCCTTCGCACTGTGTCTTGCGGAAATCGGCGGGGATGGCTTCAAGTTCTTTGAAAGACTCCTCCCAGAAAGCGTCAAAATCCTCAGGCTCTTTCATCAGAGGTTCGATCTGGTCGGGATCCACACCCACGCCGCACTCGGCAACGGTATCGGCGTACTTTGCCTTGCAGCGCAGGAATCCGGGGAAGGGAAGCGAGGACTCCAGACGGGCAGGGGGGACAAGGGTATGGGTCTCAAGGAGCGCTTCACCATCCAGCGTCAGGGTCACTTCCAGAGGTAGAGTCTTGTTGGCGGTAATGAAAAACTCAATTTTTTCGTTGACACGGCAGATGTGTGAAAGAGGCGTACAAGTGATCTTTACCTGCAATTCTTCCATGATGATAACTCCTGTATTTGAAAGTTGCTGTTATACAATACATTCGTTGTATGGAAAAAGCAAGAGGAAAAGAAGTGTTTTCAGCTTATTTTTCCCAAACCGCCCGGCGCAGTTCGTCGGCTGCACTCTGATATTTGGCGAGCATTCCCGGAGTTGTACCGGCAGTGCTGAATCCGAGAGCCATGGCATCGGGCAGGATGAAAGCCGCCGCCGTTTTGCCTTGGAGGAGCTGACAGCAGTACCCGTCTTTCAAAACCTGTTCTTTCAGAGCACGGAACTTTTTTTCGCTGCCCCATTTGCCGATGCCGAATTCTTCAAAGGGGTAGTTTCTTTCCAAAACAGCTCCCAGATCATGATTGGCTGCTTGCAATGCAATGGCGGTTACTGAAATGTACGGCATGAAAAATTGCTCAGCAGGCGTTTGGACCATGTCGGGAAAATCTGGAGAGACCCGCATGATACATTTGATCCTGTTCCCTTTCAGTGTGGAAACTGTGACCACATGGTCTGGAAAGGAGACGGCAACTTTGAGCAGTTCTGTTTTCAGTTTATGTTGAATGTCATTTTTCTTGACGGAATCCCCCATTTCCACAACTGCCGGACCGATGGTAAAACGGTTGATGGCATCTTTGACCACAAATTCCCGCGCCGCCATGGTCCGCAGCAGATTGTGGATGGTGGATTTGTTGAGACCGGTGATTTCAACGAGTTCATTGAGTCTCATCCCCTCAGGTTTTGAGGAGATGAGTTTCAATATGTCAAGTCCCCGTAAAAGGGATTGTACAAGTTCAGAATGGGGCATGAAGATCAATCCGCTTCGTTTTTCTTTTCTTCTGCCGTTTTGATACCGGCAACACTTTCGTCGGGGGTGTTCCAGTCTACGCTCCACACGGGGCGGCGGCGGAATTTATCTTTGAATTTGTTTTGCAGCACGCCACGGCTTTCCAGAGAGATCATGCAGGCACGGGTACATCCTCTTGAACCGCAGACAGCCTGTCCGGTTTTGTAGAGATTGACGGGTTTGTGGCGGAAGGGGGACCATTCCCCGGGAACGCTATCATTGGGGGCACCTTCCTGGAAAAAGGGATCATCCTGAATGACGCCGGAGTGCTTTGCGCCTTTGAAAGCGGTGTTGCATTTATTCATATCCAGATCTAACCACTCCACTTCGTGACCTGCCAGATTGACTTTGACGGTTTTGTCTGTGTCGAAACATCCTCCGGGACAGGCTTTGGCACAAGCCATGCAGCGGTTGCAGAGCCGGGGACCGTCATAAATAGGATCAGGTTCCAGTTCCACATCGGTCAGTATGACACCCACCCGGCAGCGGGGACCGAACTGGGGGCTGAGGAACATCTTGCTCATGCCGATTTCGCCCAGTCCGCACAGATAGGCGGCGATACGCAGATGGATCATGATGTCAGGATGCGCCTGACCGGGACGGACAGGACGGCTGAAGTTCTTTTTGAGTACCCCTTCGTTGTTGATGGCGCGCCAGTCGCTCTGGTGTCCCATGGGAATGGCTTCATAGCCCTGATCTTCGATGAATTTGCTCAAATTGATGACGGTCATAGGCATATAAAGATAGGTGATGCCGCCGTAACCCATAGCTGAATAGTTGCTGAAATAGGTTCCTTCTTCAACGCCCCGCAGACTGCCCCGTTCCACCCGGAAGACCATGCCGATGATGCTTTTACATTCGGGCATGATCTGTTTGGGATCCATCTGCAAAGGAGCGTTTGCCCAGCGTTCGATGTTGCCGATACCCACAACATCAGCGCCGAGTTCCAACGCTTTGCGTTTGACAGCCAGTGCCGCTGCTTTGGGATCGCTCAGGTCCACACCGTTGAAGTCTCTGGTCATGATTGCCATTTTCTGTCATCTCCTTTTTTTGTTGTGTATCATTGATGAACTTTTGTTTATCTTTCTGCAAAGATACTATACAGCCTTCTGAGATGGATTTCAAGAGTTGAAAAAAAATTTTTCCGCAAAAAAATCCGGCACCGCAGAAAGAGGTGCCGGAGCCGGAGGTGTTTTTCAGAAATGCTTTTCAATGATATCCAGAAGCGCGCCGAAAGCAGCGGTTCCCATCTGACGGTATCCGGCAGGGGTGGGGTGGAGCGCATTGCTCTGACAAGTGACAGTGATATCGCTTCCGGCAAAGGCGGGAGTTTCTTCACGGGGGTATCCGTAAATGGGGTCTATGCTGTGGTACAAGGGCAGCATGACACATTTTTCTTCTGTGCTGAAGAGCTTTTCAAGTTCACGGTAGGCTGAAGCCATGAGCCGCCGCCGGGGCCACCGGAAATTCCGGCTGCCGCAGTTGTTGTCCCAGGCGGACTGGCTTGCTGTTCCGTAGGGGCTGAGGACGATCCCGAAAACAGCTTCCGGCGCATCCTTGCGCAGTTTAGTATAAAGTGTTTGCATATTTTCCAAAAAGAGCCTCTTTTTCTCTTCGTAATTTTCAAAGGTGAGAAAATTCAAATCATTACTGCCAAGCCCGATGAAAATAACATCAGGAGCTGAACCGGAACAATTTTTGTCCAGATACTCTTTGAAGTCAAATTCTCCTTTGCCATTGAGGAAAGGTGAGGGGCAGAGCCAATGGCGGCACTTGTCGCCTTTAACAGCCTCTTTGCGGGTGAGGAAGGTTCCAACTGACCAGCCCCCATATCCCTCATGGCGTACACCGGGGAGCAATTCCGGTTCCGGATACTGGATCAGCTGCCCCGGTACATTGCGGAGCTTTTCCGGCACGTTGGTTCCCAGCATTTCAAGGTCAATGCCGTAACGGCGGCAGAGAGTGTGGATATGAGCAGGGTAGTGGGTCTGGTCTGTGAGACTGTCGCCGATCATAAGCAAACGGATTTTTTTTCCTGCGCTCCGGGCGGGATCGTGGATCTCGACGGTACACTTTCCTGAGTCAACGACACCGTCATTGTCGTGGATCTGAAGTTCAGCTTCAAGAGTTCCCGCATCTTCTTTTGCCGGGGTGAAAAACCATCTTTCTTCATAACAACTGCCTTTGGCGCAGTCGAAATCAAAGGCATACTGTCCGGGATCGAGGACAGCGTAAACATTGGAAAAATAAAAAGCCGTTTCTTCCCCGGCAACGGCGTGGAACACTTCCGGCATCAGCAGACGGTCGTTCATTGTTAAAGAGTCCCTTATTTGAAAATTAAATCTGTATGGGCAGAATACACAAGACTTTTTCCAAATATAGCGTTGCAATTTTCTTTTTGCAAGCAGAAACTGCGCTGCAGCTTTTCATTTGCGGAAAAATACTTGAATTTATCCATTTTGTGCAGTATTTTATACAATGAACAATTCAACTTACAACTTCAATGCCATCGGTATTCTCCGGGGGGGCGGGGAGTTTCCCCAGCAGGCGCCCCGGCAGGGCGTTTTTGCCCGGAACGAGGGCTTCGTTGAACTTTTCCCCCACTGCAACTATGAACAGGCTCTGGAAGATCTGGCTGGATTTGAAAGAGTTTGGCTGCTTTTTGTCTTTGACCGCAATGCCAACTGGAAACCTAAAGTCCATCCCCCTTACGGCATCGACCGCAAGGTGGGGGTCTTTGCCAGCCGCTCCCCTTACCGCCCCAATCCCATCGGTCTTTCTGCCGTGGAACTGGTGAAGATAGAAGGACTGAAGGTTTTCATCAGGAACTTTGATCTTCTTGAAGGAACTCCCATTCTTGACATCAAGCCCTACATCCCCGAGGCGGACGCTTTCCCTGACTCCAAAGCGGGCTGGCGTGATGAGGTGCCCCCTGTGCCTGAACTGGTCATAGCACCTGAGGCAGAGAAAAAGATGAAAAGACTCCTTGGATTGGGTGGACCGGATCTTGCTGATGTTGCAAGGATCCAGCTGACTTTGCAGTCCGGGGATCCGGCACACCAGCGGATCACCGGAACTCCCGGCGGGGAACAGCTTTTAGCCTACCGCACCTGGCGGATCTCCTTTGTCAGAGAGGCGGGGAAAGTGACCGTGCTTAAAATCGCTTCAGGATACACCCCGCAAGAGCTCAAGGATTTGACAGACCCTTACGGAGATAAGGCGTTGCACAGGAGTTTTTTATCCGATGGTCAATAAAGATTTGAAAGGTATGCTTCTGGCGGGGAGCGCTTCACTTTTGTGGAGCTCTGCCTTTGTGACTGCCGGATTCCTTTTGGGGGGAGGAGCAAAAAAAATAGATCCTCTGACCCTGACGGCTCTGCGCTTTATATTGGGAGGTCTGATTATTCTCGGCGTGGGGAAAATCACCGGACGCCCTTTATGGTTCAATTCAACGCGGCAGTTTTATCTGGTGCTGGGAACGGCATTCCAGCTCTATCTGCTTACCAGTTTTCTCTCTTTTACCGGGCAGAAAAGTGTTACTGCCACGGCAGGGGCATTACTGGTGGATTCAGGACCTGTCATACTGGTGGCTTTCTGGAACTTGTGCATGTTCAAAAGTTCCAAACTGGAGCTTTTTTCTGTGGCTGTCGCCGCTGTGGGGGCTCTCATGGTGCTGAATATCCTTACCCCTGCCGGATTTATCTATGACGGCGGCAGATTGGCGGGGCAGCTTTTCTGCATTGCCGCCGCCATCGTCTGGATCACCGGCTCCCGCTGCACCAAAGCTCTTATGGAATCGGGGGGAGATTCTCTCGTCATGACCGGCTGGTGCGAACTCATATCAGGAGTTATGGCGGCGCTGGTCATGATCCCTGCTGCGCCCACTTTGATCCTGCCTGCTGCGCCTGAGACCTGGATCGGCGTGGCGGTCATGGCAATATTTCCTTCCGCCCTTGCCTACATCGCATGGGGTGTTGCTCTGAAACAGTGCGAAATGTGGAAACTGCTTCTGACGCAGAACCTGACGCCCGTTTTCACCATGATGGGATCATTTCTTCTGCTGGGGGAAAAAATCACCCTTTTCAATGTCACCGGTATGGTGCTGGTCTTTTGCGGTCTCATCGCCGTGGTCCTTGCCGGACGCAAAAAAACGCCGGAACAAAGCTGAAAAAGCACTGTTCCGGCGCGGATGAACTATCCGCAAATCATTTTCTTGCGTAGGATCTGACCGCTGCAGCAACGGCTTTGGCGGCACTCCTGCGGAAATTTGCGTTGACCAGCCGTTTTTCTTCAGCAGCGTTGCTGACGAAGCCCGCTTCAATGAGCACTGCCGGTACGGGATTGCCCCGCAGCACGGCAAAGTTGGCAAACTTGACTCCCCGGTTGATGCTGCCTGTGGCACCGATCAAATGGGATTGGATCATGGCGGCAAGAACGGTATCCTCCGGGCGGGGCGAGCGGAAGGCGAAACATTCGATCCCTGCCGCTGCCAAATTGCGTTTTGAAGAGTTGTGGTGCACCGAAATAAAAAGATCCGCTTTGCATTTTTTGACCATCGTTACCCGTGTCCTCAGGGGGATGAAGGTATCGTTGCTGCGGGTCATAAATACCTGAAATCCAGCTCTCTGCAAAGCAAATGCGATCTCTTTTGCCAGAAGAAAGTTCAAATTTTTCTCCTTGCTCAATTTGCCGATGGCTCCGGCATCGTGTCCACCGTGTCCGGGATCGATCAGGATCCTTCTGATGGAGCGTCTGGGATAGCGTCCGGTCATAAGAGGATCTATGATGTTTTTCAATGTGCCCGGCGTCACCGAATAGATCTTGTCGGAACCGTACTGCGGCGCTGCCGGCAACTGGATGGGGGTCCCGTTGAAAACAGCATACTGCCGGTTGGGGTGGAGTTTGAAGATATTGCCATTCCAGTTGAGAATGCAATTTTCTTCAGACGCTTCCGGAGCATATTTTTGCAGCCGTTTGTCAGCTTTGGGGGTGGATCTGCAGCCTGTCAAACAGATGAGAAAGGCTGCAGTCAACAGAAAAAGAAGGAAAGATTTTTTCATTTTTCTGCAAAGATCTTTCCGTTCCGGTAGTCTGCCCACACATTTTCAAACCATCCGTCGGGGGAGGGGAGGGGACGGCAGGCTTCAAAGTCGTTGACGATCCCGCTGCCGTTCCAAAGTGTGGTAAGGATCTTTGTGCGGAACTCTTCATTTTCTGCCACAGTTTCGTTGTCGTATCCGAAGACCGCCGCAGAGCCCCGGGAGCCTACGCCCGCAAGGATCTGATAGCGGATGGCGGCAAGGTAGATCACCGAACTGAACGCCAGCTGAGCCACCGTCAGAGCAAGGACGGCGGAACTGTTGCAGAAACCTTCTTTTTCAATGGCTTGGAGCAAAGCTTTGGCTTCCTCAAGAGCCCCGTCGATCTCAGCGATACGGCGCTGGAATCCGGCACAAAGAGACATCCGTTCCTGAATGTTTTTCAGATCTGCCCGGGCGTCCCGGGTGCCGGAAATGATTTTTTGCAGACGGAGAATTTCTGCTTCTGCCTGTTCTTCCGCTTTTTTGCGGTCGAGAGTATCATTTTGACAGGCGCCTGCAATATACTTTGCCGCTCTGAATGCCCCTGCCTGACCTGCGTTCAAGGCTGAACCGCCGGGACGGGTGACGCCGTGGGAGCCATTGACTTCGCCGATGGGGAAGAGATGGGGGATGTTTTCGGATTCATACCAGATATTTCCGGCAACACCGCCGTTGTTGTGCTGGGCACAGACGGCGATCTCAAGCATCTCTCTGGTGATGTCGATACCGTGATCGGCGTAAAGGGCGACAGCTCCCGGATTCATCTTTTGCAAGCGTTCAATGGGGGTGCCGCTGCAGGCATTGGAGCGCTCCAGGTACTCCCGTGCCTCTGATGAGATCCTGCTGATATCAAGACCTTCCGGGTTGCTCCTGAAATCGAGGAACACCCGTCTGCCTTTGGAGGTTTCTTCAAAGACCGCCACATCAATGGCAGAGGATCCGTCAGGGAATTTTTTGACATCAAAGGGCCACTGATAGCCCTTGAGGAATACCCGGGAGTTCAAATCGGCGTCATCGAATTTTTCACGCAGGAACTCCTTTTCATCGGAACCATCCTGTGCCGTGGAGACAAAACGGGGCAACACCTGCATGTAGGTGCCTGAAACATTCCAGCGGAACTTGATGGAGGCAAGTCCAAACTGGGATTCCGGCAGATTGCGGCACTTGGCGCCCGCCCGCATGGCAAGGCCGATGGCGCCGGTGTGACAGGGGGGATAGACACTGTTGGCGTAAAGTCCGCCGGGACCGCCCACCGCAAAGACGGTGTTTTCGGCGGTGACGGTCTCAAATCCACAGCTTTCGCCGTTGTAGATGACGGCACCTGCGGCGCGGCCGTCAACTTTGAGAAGAGCTGCGGCAATGCGCTTTTCTGCGATTTCAACGGTGGTCTCTTTCAAAGCCCTGAGGAGCGCAAGACACATCTCTTTGGAGGTGTATGGACCGCAGCTGGTGGCACGCCGTCTGGGATCGTGGTCGGTTTTGTAGCCGATGTACTGCCCCAGTTCGTCGTGGGGGAAGGGGACTCCCAGATCGCAGAGGTGAAGGAATCCTCTGGCAGAAAGCGCTGCTTCCACCAGCGCAATGTCGCCGTGGACGGCTCCCCCAGCCATGTAAGATTTGGCAAGGTCTGAAGGGGAGTCCGGTTCGGCGCCGTACATACCCAGTTTATAGTAGGTCTGCTTGTCGCTGCCGGTGTTGATGGAGGTCCCCATCTTCACCCCTTCAGTTATGACAAGGATATCCCTGACGCCTTCACGGTAAAGCCGGAGTGCCGCACACAATCCGGCAGCTCCGGAACCGATGACGAGAGTATTTACATGACGCTTTTTCACAGTCTGGCGATCTCCATACCGCCGCCGATGTCGATGACTGTTCCGGTGGAGTAGGCGAGGTCTCCCCGAAGCAGCATGGCGACAGCTTTGCCGATGTCAGAAGGTTCTCCCCAGCGGGGCTGGAGCGTCAGTCCTTCGGCGATGAGCTTGTCGTACTTTGCTTTCACAGTGCTGGTCATATCGCTTGAGATGACACCGGGGCGGATCTCATAGACATTGACGCCGAACTCTGCCATCTTGACTGCGAAAAGTTTGGTCATCATGCCGATACCGGCTTTGGAAATGCAGTATTCTCCCCGGCTGATGCTGGCAACGGTTGCGGAACAGCTGCCGATGTTGACAATGACGCCGGTTTTGCGTTCAGCAAAAATTTTGGCTGCGCTCTGGGAAAGGAAGAAAGGTCCTTTCAAGTTGATGTTCATGACACGGTCAAAACTTTCTTCGGTCATTTCAAGGAGATCAGCGCGAACCAGAGGAGCGACACCGGCGTTGTTGACCAGAGCTTCAAAGGAGCCGAAATCACGGACCACTGAGGCAATAAGATTCTCACGGTCAGCGGCGCTTGAGACGTCACACTTGTAATACCGCACGGTGACGCCGGGGAATTTTTTCATAAGATTTTCTGCGGCGTCGGAGGATTCCTGACGGGCGCAGATAGCAAGGTTCCAGTTATTTGCTGCCAATTCTTCGGCGATGCCGTAGCCGATACCACGGCTGCCGCCGGTGACGATCGCTGTTTTCATGAGGGATTTTCCTTTCATTTTAGGTCAAGAAACTGCTCAGGGTAAAATTAGCACAAAATCACTTTTTTGTCAAGCAGAGAGTGTAGGATTTTCAAAAAAAACTCATCTCGAAACAAATTTTTTCAAGGCAGAGTTTGCATTGAACGAAAAAATATGCTATATTACTCCAACTCATAACAAAGTCCATTCTTTACAAGGACAGGGCTGAAACAGGAGAGATTCAGATGAAGAAAGTATTTTTGATGTACGGTGCTTTATGTGCACTCCTGCCTCTTGCAGCAAAAGATTTTTTTGTTTCCCCGAAAGGAAATGACAAAAATCCGGGAACGGAACAGGCCCCCTGGAAAACCATCGCTTTTGCCGCTCAGAAAGCCAATCCCGGCGATACGGTGAAAATCGCTCCCGGTCTTTATCGCGAGCAGATCGTTTTCAAGCGCTCCGGCAAAAAGGGTGCCCCCATCACCTTTGAAGGAACCCGGGGCAAAGATGGCGCTTTTCTGACCATCGTTGAGGGTGTGGGAACCAATTTGACCAAGTGGGTGAAGGCGCCTGAGATCGCGCCCGATGTGTGGAAGACCGACTTGAAACAACGCCCTGATCTGATGATGATGGATGGCAAGATGATCGTCTATATCAACAAATCCACCATGGCGCTGCCCCGGATGAAAAAACTCCCCGATGAGCTTTATGAAGAATTGATGTGGAGTTCTTTCGGACCTGATTGCAAGCGGTGTCCCGGATTTGATCTTCTTTCGCTGAAAAAGGATATCCTCTTCCGCCACCGTTATTTCGGCAAGCGTAAAGAGATGCTGTGGCCCACCATCGGCAATGTGATGTCCGGCTGGAGCAACGGCAAACTTTATATCCGCTTTGCTGATGGCGACACCCCCGAAAAGCACACTGTTACCGCCTCTTTCGGTGCCGGTTTCACTTTGGATCGTGTCTCCTGGCTCAAATTTTCCAATCTCCACATGCGGGGCAGCCGTTATCAGTTTGCAGTCACCGCACGCAGTACCAATAACATGATCGACAACTGTCTTCTCATGCACGGCGGTGCCCGGGTGCGGATCGACAGAGGCGCCAAAAACACCACCATTCAGAATTCCATTCTGACCGCCGGATTCATCCGCGGAGATCTTTTTCAGCTCCGTGCTGCCCACGATATGCGCGGCGGCGTCCTCTATCAGGTATTCAAATTCATCCTCGGCCACTCCAGTTCCGATGATATCGGCGTCAGAGATCACGGAACAGGCACCCGGGTGCTGAACAATGTGATCACCCAGGGGCTCATCGGTTCAGATGCCTACGGACCTGAGTGCGAATTTGCCGGGAATGTGGTCATGAATATGTCAAGTGTCGGTATCTGTACCGGGCCTCTGACCAGCGGAAAATTCTACCACAACCTTGTTATGAATTCCGCTATCCCTCTGCGTGTCCATGCACTCCGGCACGAACGGGGCAAGCGTGAAGAGTATCACTTCAGAAACGTGTTCATTCAGGCTCCTCATGATGGTTCACAGGTCTATGTCCACTGTTCTTCCCATCTGTACGGACCTGACATGGTCAACTTTGACAAAAAAGTCAATTCCAAAAAGCGTGTCGTATATACCTACAAAGAAAATCCTCCTGCTCCCGTTGATCCCGGAAAGATCTTCATCTATCACAACACCTTCTGGGGCGGCAGCGACTGGACTCCCGGATTTGATGTGGGCTATCTTTCCAGAAGATTCCGTTCCGTCATGCCTTTTTACTATGTCAACAATCTGGTCAAAGGCTGCCACCGCTGGAATCCCGACGCTCAGGAGCTTCAGGCGGGCAACCTTTTATACGGTTATCCCGGTGCCGTCAACAAAAATCCCATGCGTCATCCCCACATGAAAAAAGATAATGTTCTCCTTGCAGAAGCGCAGAGCAGGAACATCTGGAATAATAAGAAGATCCCCGGTCTTTACGATTTGACTCTTGCAAAGAACTCTCCCGCCATCGGCGTGGGTATCGACATTTCCAAGCCCTTTACCTACAACGGCAAAAAGTTCCCTGCCTTCCCCGGATTCAAGCCCGGATATTTCAAGGGCAAAGCCCCCGCTGCAGGAGCCTTTCAGGAGGGGGAATCCCAGCAGATGTTCATTGATATGTACCGCAAGGCTGAAAAAGCCATGCAGATCATCAAAAACGCCAGATAAAAGTATTGCAGGAGCTGACATCAAATGAGAAAAATTCTTTTGTTCGGGGCGGTTCTTTCCTGTTCCATGCTGGGGGCAGGGGAGTGGTTTGTGTCTCCTGCGGGAAATGACAAAAATCCCGGAACGGCAAAAAAGCCCTGGGCGACCATTGCATTTGCCGCTTCAAAAGCACAGCCGGGGGATACGGTGAAGATCGGTCCCGGCGTTTACCGGGAGCAGATCGTCTTCACCCGTTCCGGCAAAAAGGGAGCTCCCATCTCCTTTGTGGGGACCCGGGACAAAAAGGGAAATTTTCTCACCATTGTTGAAGGTGTCGGGACAACTCTTTCCAATTGGAAGAGAGCTCCTGAGATCGCTCCGGATGTCTGGAAGACCGATTTGGAACGCCGTCCTGACTTAATGATGATGGACGGCAAGATGATCGGCTACATCAACAAATACACCATGGCGCTGCCCCGCATGAAGCAGCTGCCTGAGGAGCTTGATGAAATTTTGCTCTGGCACAAATTCGGTCCCGGATGCAAGCGGTGCCCCGGATTGGATCTTCTGGCTTTGAAAAAAGACATTCTGATCCGCCACCGTTATTTCGGCAAGCGCAAAGAACTTTTCTGGCCCACCATCGGCAATGTGCTCACCGGCTGGAGCAACGGCAAACTCTATATCCGTTTTGCCGACGGCAGCACGCCTGACAAGCACAAGATCACCGCTTCATACGGCAAAGGGTTCACCTTGAAAAAAGCCTCATGGCTCAGATTTTCCGATCTTCACATGCGGGGGAGCCGTTACCAGATCCACATGATTTGGCGCAGTTCCAACAATGTGGTGGAAAACTGCCTTCTGATGCACGGCGGCGCCCGGGTGCGGATGGAAAGAGGAACGGTAAACAATGTGGTCAGGAACTCCATTCTCACTGCCGGATTCATCCGGGGGGATCTTTTTCAGCTCCGTTCCAGAAACGATATGCGGGGCGGGGTTTTGTATGAGTTTTTCAAATACATCATCGGCGCGTCTCTCTCTGATGATATGGGGATCCAGAACTACGGCACAGGAACGATTGTCCATGATAATGTGATCCTTCAGGGGCTTATCGGCATTGATGCCAATGCTCAGGAGTGTGAATTTTTCAACAATGTGGTCATGCAGATGTCAAGCGTGGGTATTTACACCGGCGCCCGGACCATCGGGAAATTCCACCACAATCTCCTTATCAACAACGCTATCCCCATACGCATCCACGATTTGCGTGGCGCCCGCGCCAAACGGGTGGAGCACCATTACAAGAATGTGGTCATTCAGGCGCCCAACGACGGGTCCCAGATTTTTGTGCACTGCTCCTCTCATGTTTCCGGACCCGACACGGTGAACTTTGAACCCCCGCGCCCCGAACATAAATATCCTGTCTACAAAAAGGATCCGCCCGCCCCTGTGGATCCCGGAAGATTCTATATCTATCACAACACCTTCTGGGGCGGCGGCGATGTTGAACCCGGATTTTATGTGGGGTATTACTACAACCGTTTCAGAAAATCTGTCATGCCCTTTGTCTTTGTCAACAATGTGGTCAAAGGGTGCCACCGCTGGGAGGATCATTCTCAGGAAATGCTTGCAGGGAATCTGCTGTACAATTACCCCAGTGCTGCCAATCAGCATCCTTTGCGGTATCCGGAGGTAAAAAAGCACAATGTCCTCATTCCGGAAAAATCTTTGCATACCCTCTGGAACAATAAAAATATTCCGGGGCTTTATGATTTGACTCTTGCCAAAAACTCCCCGGCTATCGGTATCGGTATCGATATTTCAAAAACCTTTACCTTCAAAGGCAAAGAATACGCTCCTTTCCCCGGATTCAAACCGGGATATTTCAAGGGCAAAGCCCCCGCTGCCGGAGCTTTTCAGGAGGGGGAATCACAGCAGTTTTTCATTGACTTGTATCGAAAAGCCCAAAAGGCTGCGGAAATCATAAAAAACGCCAAATAACATAGAGGAGAATTAAAGAGTTATGAGAAAAAAATGGTTGTTGTTGGGGATGTGTCTGCCCCTCTCTTTGCTTTGCGGCAGAGAGTTGTTCGTTTCTCCCTCAGGGAGCAACAAGAATCCCGGTACTGCCAAAGCGCCTTTCAAAACCATTGCTTTTGCGGCATCCAAAGCGATGCCCGGAGACACGGTGAAGATCGGTCCGGGTATTTACCGGGATGAGATAACTGTGAAGAATTCGGGGAAGAAAAACGCTCCCATCACCTTTGCGGGGACCCGGGGGAAGGACGGCAAATGGCTTTCCATTATCGAATCCCCCGGAATCACCCTTTCCAAGTGGGTCAAGGCTCCAGAGATCGGTCCCGATGTCTGGAAGACAAAAGTTGCCAAAAATCCTCTGCTGGTGATGATGGACGGTAAGATGATCGCCAAGATCAACAATAACACAATGAAGCTCCCCCGGTGGAAAAATATTCCCACGGACCTTATCCAGACCCACTTTATGAGCAAATTCGGTCCCGGATGCAAACGGCTGCCGGGAATGGATTTCTTTATCCTTTCCAAAGACGCCACATTCAAGCATGTTTATTTCCACAATGTGAAAAGCCCCTTCTGGCAGCTGGTAAATTATGTGCTCTGCGGCTGGAAAGATGGTTATCTCTATTTGCGTTTTGTCAATGGTGACAGCCCTGAAAAGCACACCTTTACTGCCAGCTACGGCAACGGTGTTTCCATGCGCAATGTTTCATACCTCAATTTCCGGGATCTTTTTTTGAGAGGCAGCCGGACTCAGTTTCTCGTCAGCGGGAAAACCTCTCACATTTCCATTGAAAACTGCCTTATGATGCACGGCGGATACCGGGTCAGAATAGAAAGCGGCGCTTCTTTTGTGACAGTGCGGAACAACACCATGACTTGCGGATTTACCATTGGTGATTATTTCAAGCACCGTGATGCAAGGGACCCCCGGGGCGGTTTGATCTATACCATTTTCAAATATCTCATCGGCAACAACCGTTCTGATGATGTGGGGATCTACTGCAAAGGGCGTGATGTTCTTATTGAAGATAATGTGATCTTTCAGGGCTTGATCGGCATTGACGCCATCGGTCCCCGGGTGATCGTGCGGAACAATGCCCTTTACGGCTTGTCAAGCGTGGGCATTTGCACCGGAGCCACGACTATCGGCAGATTTTACGAAAATCTCGTCATGGAGTGCGGGATCCCCCTGCGTATCCATAATTTGCGTCATGAGCGTGTCAAACGGGAAGAGTATCATTACCGCAACATTTTCATGCAGGGACTTAACGGCGGCGGCTTTATTTATGTTCACTGTGAATCTTTCAAGACCCCTGCCGACAGGATGAACTTTGAAGGCAGAGTTTACAAAAAGAATCCTCCGGATCCCGTTGATCCCGGAAAGTTCTTCATCTATCACAACACCTTCTGGGGCGGCGGCAATCTGAATGCCGCCTTCGATGTCCGGGGGCTTTCGCGCAGATTCCGCGGACCGCTGCCTTTCCACTTTATCAACAATGTGGCGAAAGACTCTCCCCGTTATTACGGCAAAGCCCACGATGTCCTGACAGGAAATCTGCTCTACAAAACAATGGAATTGGAGAAAAAGGAAAAACGCCTCGATCCCACAGTTCCCCAAAAGAACCGGGTCCTTTCTCTGAAGGAATCCGGCAAACTCTGGCGCTCCGGTAAAAAAAGTTCCGGAATGGCGGCAGTGGCTCTTGCGGCTGATCCAAAATTTGAATGTGCTGTGGATATTTCCAGATCCTACACTTTCAATGGGAAAAAATACGATGCGCTGCCCGGATTTGAAAAAGGATATTTCAAAGGAAAAGCGCCTTTCCCCGGCGCTTTGCAGAAAAATGAATCCGACGAACTTTTCAGAAAACTTTACGACAAGTGTCATAAGGCAATGACAATGATCAAAAACTTGAAATAATGAGGTGCTTATGTTGAAAAAAATCTTACTTGCAGCTGTGCCGGTGCTCTGTCTGTTATCGGCGGACGCCAAAACGATCTATGTTTCCAACGCTGGCAGCGACAAAAATCCGGGAAGTGCCAAAGCGCCTTTCAAAACCATTGCTTTTGCTTCCCGGAAAGCTCTCCCCGGGGACACTGTGAAAATTCTCCCCGGTACCTATCGGGAGCAGATCACCTTTACCCGTTCCGGCAAAAAAGGTGCTCCCATCACCATCTCCGGCACCCGGGGCAAAAAGGGGGAATTCCTGACCATCGTTGAATCTGACGGCGTGGAACTCAACAAGTGGGCGCTTGCCCCTGAAATCGGCAAAAATGTCTGGAAAGCCAAGGTCGCCAAGCGCCCCGGCATCGTTATGATGGATGGCAAAATGATCGCTCAGATCAATTCCAGAACCATGGCGCTCAAACGCTGGAAAAAGTTGCCGGATCTTATTCAGGAAAATGATATCTGGAGCGCTTTCGGTCCTAAATGCAAACGCATCCCCGGATTGGATCTTCTTGCTCTTGATAAAGATATCCAGGTCAAGCATCACTATTTCGGCAAGCGCCGTGAACAGTTCTGGCCCGTCCTCAACTATGTGCTTTCCGGATGGAGCAACGGCTTTCTTTATGTGCGTTTTGCCAACGGCAGCACTCCCCAAAAACATAAATTTACTGCTGCTTTCGGTGAAGGATTCACCCTTTCCGGTGTGTCGGACATGAAATTTACCGATCTTCACATGCGGGGCAGCCGTTACCAGTTCCACCTTGAAAAGAAATGCTCTTTTATCACCATTGAGAAGTGCCTTCTGATGCACGGCGGTGCCCGTATCAGAATTGATTCCGGGTGTTCCGATGTGACTGTCAACAACAATATCATGACTGCCGGTTTTGTCCGGGATGACCTTTTCGGACTCCGGAGCAGCGCCGATATGCGGGGCGGACTTCTTTATCTGATTTTCAAGTACATCATCGGAACCTCTCTTTCTGACGATGTGGGTGTCACCAACCGGGGTAAAAATACTCTTATCACCAACAATGTCATACTGCGGGGACTTATCGGTGTGCAGGCATTCGGACCTGATGTGAAGCTCCATGACAATGTGATCCGTGAAATGTCAAGCGTGGGGATCGTCACCGGACCTTACGGCGGCGGACACTTTTATGAAAACCTTGTCATGAATTGCGGTATCCCGCTGCGTATCCACCGTATCCGTGAAGCACACAGAGATCCCTTGCGCACAGAGTACCACTACCGCAACCTTTTTGTTCAGGCGCCCCACGGCGGCAGTAATGTTTTTGTTCACTGCTCCTCCATGCTCGTTGGAGACGATGTGATCAACTTTGAAAAAGACAAAAAAGGAAAGCTGGTTTACAAAAAGAATCCTCCCAAGCCGGTGGATCCCGGCAGATTCTACATCTACCACAACACCTTCTGGGGGGGGCAGGATGGCGGTTACGGACTTCAGGTCGATCGTCTGGCACGGATCTTCCGTTCCGTGCTGCCTTTCTATTTCATCAACAACATCGTCAAGTTCTGTCCCCGGCACAACAGCCGCTGGATCGATGCCATGGAAGGCAATTTGTTCTATCTTTTCGGACCCTCTGAAATGAAGGACAAGTCCCTCCGCGATCCCGGACTTTACAAGGTCAACCGTTCCATCGGTATCGTCAAGCACGAAAAGATCTGGAACAACAGGGGCAAATACGGACTGCCCGATGTGACTATCTCAGCCAATTCCCCTGCTGAAGCAAGCGGCGTTGACATCAACAAAGTCAAACTGGGCAAAGATGGACGGCAGATGCCGCCTCTCCCCGGCTTCAAGGCGGGGTATTTCAAAGGCAAAGCCCCTGCCGCCGGAGCCTTTCAGGTCGGGGAGTCTCAGGAAAAGTTCTTTGACATGCACCGCAAGACCGAAAAGACCATCGCCTTTATTGAGGGACTTTCAAAGAAATGAGGCAGTTTCAAGAGGTAATTTCAAAAGTCATTCAAAAAATGGCTTTCGATGCCATTCGCAAAGAGCTGTAAAGGGTAGTTTGCACTTGCTGCCTGGCTTGTCCCGCCGTAGCTTTATGCGGAGGGGGAAAGGTAACAGGTGCTTGTCCCGCCGTAGCTTTATGTGAAGGCGGAAAAACGCTCCCCTTAACAGATCGAAGAAGAGGGCGCTTTGACAATTTTGAGGAGTTTTGAAATTGCCTCTCAAAT
>JAZODE010000045.1:0-67457 GCA_045596885.1 Victivallaceae bacterium | reverse complement strand
GAAAATATCCGCAACGGTACTTATCCCTTTATTGCCGATTGCTGTATCATCACCGTCAAGCCGCGTAGTAAAAATGTCGGAAAAATTGTAAATTTCCTGTTCTCCCCCGCCGGAAAAGAGCTGATTGAAAAGACAGGTTATGTTGCCATGCCAGGGGAATAATTTTTCTGCCGCAGTTGTAAATAACTGCTGTCTATGATATATTACTTAAGCGGTCACCAGAACAGTATAAAAGGAACAAGGCAAGGAATTACGAGCTATGGAAAATAACATCCTGAAAGAAAGATTCTCTCTATATAAACTTATTCGCTATGCCGGAGGACTGGCTTGTGTTATTGCGTTTCAATCAGCGTTGTTTCCTCTTTTGATCTTGTATAAAATATCAAATTCAGAACACCTTAAAATGGCGGAGTCGCTGCCTGTTTTTTTGACAACCGGTTTTCTGGTATTGGACGGCATATTACTCGGACTTTTGCTTATATTTTCACGGAAAGAATACAAAAAACATCATTTTTATTGTTTTTTGGCGTGTGAAATTGCACTTGTTATCCTTCTCTTTCTACTGTACCGATACGGCAATATAAAAATTGACTTGAGTTTTTAAGCAAGTTGAAAAGAAAAATATAGATGAAACTCTTTGACAAATACTTCCAGCCTTATGCTGAATACTGTTTGCGGACAACTTTGTCGGAAGAGGAATTGAAAGAAGCTCTTGCCCAAGAATGTCCGGCGACATCGGATATTCTGTCATGGAAAGCCATTAAAGCAGCTTTCGGCTTGAGCAAAACGATTGTATTTTCCTACGATCCGGATGATCCGCTGCATCTACATCCGATCAAAGCATACCGTAACACTTCCAGGGGAGATATATTCATCCGGTGTGAAAAAGCAGCAGGAGAAGAAACGATTTTGCATATTTCAATCGCTCAAAGCGGAAAACACAAATGGCTGTTGTATGCTATTGGCATCTTTGCCCTGCTCTGGGGAGTTGCCGCCTCGTTTGTCATTTGGTGGGGAATATTCCTTTCTGTGATTTTTATCGGATTCTTATTCATCGTTTTAGAGTGTTGCCGCGCTATGGCGATGGATGAAGTTCCGCAAATCCGGAAGGACTTTGAAATCATGTTGAGAACCTTGGAAAGGAAAGGGCGTTGAGCCTTTTGCAGAATGGGAAATTTCAACGGAGTCGATTTCAAACACACAAACAGCAATCAGGACACAGCTGATGTCAAAGGTTTCAACCAGTTTTTTCGCAACATTGGGCGAAAGAAATGCCGGAAGCGTCGGGCCGAGACGAAGATTTTTGAATCCAAGATGCAGCAACGCAAATACGGACACCACAAACGCATTTATACCAATATTCCAGCTCTGCTCCGCAATGCCGATTGGAAGAAAATCAAGACAACGGTTTTAAGCAGGGAAAATAAAAAATAAACTGGCTGGGGTGGGGTATTTCTACCTGGAGCGGCTTGGAGAGAAGGGCAGGAAACTCTGTGGCCTTCAACATTTCTCCGGCGCAAGAGTTTCCTTTTTTCTCCGGGCTCTTATGCAAGAGTTTCTCTCAGCACCCGCAGATAATTTTCCCCCAGGATCTTTCTGATCTCTGCGTCAGAAAGTCCCCGCTGGACCATTCCCACAGTAAAAAGCGGGAAGTTGGTCCATGACATGGAGTCCCACATTTCCCCCGTGTCTTCAAAGGGTTTGAGCTCTGAATTCTTTGCCCACCATGAATCAAAAAGGGGCAGGGAACGGTGGACCTTGGTGGTGTGGCGCAAAGGTCCTACTGAAGCGCCGCAGTCGGTGGCGATGGCGACATGGTCTGCGCCCACAAGTTCCACGAAATGCTCAAGATGGTTGAGCATGGAAGCAATATCTCCGCTGCCGCGCAGAAATGGAGGATAAGCGCACACACCCACAAAGCCGCCGGATTTGGCGACAGCCTGGACTGCATCATCCCGTTTGCAGCGGTAGTGATCGCTCAATGAAGCAGAGGCACTGTGGCTGATTACCACGGGCTTTTCAGAACATTCTGCGGCGTCTATTGCCGTTTGGTTGCTGCTGTGGGCAACATCGGGGACAACGCCGTGGAGATTCATTTCTTTGATGACAGATCTGCCGAAGCCGCTCAAGCCGCAATCTTTTGGCTCGGAGCAGCCGTCGCCGATCAGATTTCTCCGGTTGTATGTCAGGTGCATCATGTGCACTCCCAGACGGGCAAAGACCCGGATAAATGAGAGTGCCTGTTCAAGATTTTCGATCTGTCCCGGCAGAGGAACGGCATTGCAGTCGAAAGCCACAGCGAACTTGCCGTTGCGTTTTGCTTCCACCATCTGTTCCGGAGTCGTGCAGCGCTGGAGCAGCTCAGGATAAGAATCACACAGACAGGTGTAATAACTCAATCGCTTGATGAGTTCGGAGACGGAGTTGTTTTCAATGCCGGCGTTCACACCGATGCAGTTGACTCCGGCTTTTTCTATCACATATTTGAACGCCTCAAGATTGGAACCATCCTTGAGAAAGTTCATCAAAACATACTCTTCATACCGGTCCCGCAGTTCAATACCGCTGAGCCCTTCATCGAGCCACTGGTCATACAGATCGATCCGCACATGAGCTGCAGGCAGAAAACCGTAGGGCTCTGCCACGAATGCGTCAGCGTGAAGTTCGAGTCCGTGTTCAAGTTCTTTTTTACTGGGTTTGAGAATATTCAGCGCAGTCTCATAACAGCGTGCAGCATTCTTCCGGAAATCATCGTCATAATTGTATCCCATAGTTCTTTTTTCCTTTTTGCCATCTTTTTGAATGACTTTTGAAATTGACTCCTTGAGATAATTTAATACACATTGACTTTTTTTTCAATCTCTTCTCTGGAATTTTTTCAACAATCAGTGGAAATTTGTGTGGATCTTATTGAAAATTCCCGCCCAGATACTCTGCAAGAAATGCTCTGCCCCGTTTCCGTTCATGCTGCAGAAAAGAGTCCACCTGAGCAAATATTTCAGGAGAAGAAGCCAATTCCACGCACTTGCCGACACTGTAAGGTTTTTCCAGCAGTGCCGCGGCGGCACCGGCATTTTTTGCCAGAACAAAACGGGTCATACCCCGTTTGACATTGCCGGTAACTGCAAAGGGTGTACCGAATATCATGGAAAAAACCATGCCGTGAAAACTGTCTGTCAACACCATGCGGGCATTGTCGATGCCGGATAAAAATGCCTGAACCGGCAAAAGTGCCGCTTTCTTGTTTTCCGGTAGAAAATTGAAAAGCGTAACCCCCAGAGCAGTAGCGGTTTCTTCAGCCAAACGCCGCTTATCTTCATCCGGATCAAGGAAATAGGTGAACAAAACATCCCCGGTGCCCTTGGAGGGATCGCAGCTTTTGCGGTAAAAATCTGCGGTGTGCAGCAATGTAGGATCCGGCATCTGCTGCGCATCAAGATGCCAGTATTGTTTGCAAAGTGCCGCACCGCTTTCTTCTCTGACGCTTACGGCAGAAAATTTTTTGAGCAGCTTGCCGTATTCTTCACTCTGCCGGGGCGAAAACTCCCAGTGGTCCACACCGAAACTGGCAGCGTAAGCAATGCGCTTCACGGCAGATCCCTCCGGCAGAAAATCGCAGAAAAATGCCCCGGGAAAGGGGGAATATGAGGGACGCCATACCTGATCGCTCCCGACTACGACGCAATCCCCGACAGGAACTCTTTCACCGTGCCATAAGGGAGTTAAAGGTAAATTGTCATGCACAAATTTCTGCAGATGGGAAAATCGTTTATTACGGTCATGCCCAAAAAGTTTCTTTACGGCATAGAGGATTTTTTTGAGGAACGGCAGTTTCTTGAAGGGACCTTGGAGTATCTGCACATCGTGCCCGGCATTTTTGATGGCACTGCTTAAAGCATAAGCCTGCAGGATACCGCCGTAATTCCGCGCAGGAGGATGAGTTACGATCGTACAACGCATAAAAAATTCTCCATATATCACTGCCAATCGACATTTTCCCGGATCACACGCCCCGGAACACCGGCAACCAGTGTCCTTGCCGGAACATCTTTGGTAACAATGGTGCCCGCTGCAATGACTGCGCCGTCCCCGATGGTTACTCCCTTGAGGATCATTGCCCGCTGACCGATCCAAACATGATTTCCGATCCGGATGGGGCTGGATATGCTTTCCTTTGCATCGATCAGGTGCCCATCATAATCGCGGATGACAACATCTCTTGCGATATTGCAGGAGTCTCCTATTGTAATGCTTTCTCCGCAAATTATCTGCACATTTTCATTGATGAATCCCGAATTGGTCGTCAGTACTCCATTGCCCAGCACCCGGATAAAACTCCCGGCATATACTGTAAAGTTGCCCATAACGTTCCATTTTGCGCGATCTTCCAGGGATATTCTTGTTTCAAGGGAACTGCCTTTACACTGCTGCACACCGCAAGTCAGGTCCCCCGCCAGCTTGAGCACCGTCTTTTTTCCCAAAGAGACAACGGTATTGGCACGGGGCAGAAAGCGCAGTGGTTCATCCTGCCGGACCTTCTTGCCGCCAAAGAGATTATATTGCAGAAACGCTTTCCAGCCGGAAAGATGGAATGCAGAATATTTTAAGAACTTCAGCAGTTTTTTGAGACTTCTCAGCTTTCGCAGGAGCCTTGTTTTGCCCTTCCCGGGAAAGTACATCGCAGCAGCATGATCAAAGTCGTATTTTTCCAAAGCGGCAAAGAATTTTTTTCTGTTGCCGCCTTTGGGAGCGATGGATTTTTTCCATGCCTGATTGCCGTCAGCGATTGCTTCTGCCTTCAATTCTCTGACACTTAAAGCATCACGCATGCAGCTGAAAAGCTGCTCCCCTTTTGGCGTATTGAGCATGAGCAGACTTGTACCTTTGTCCTGATCCATTTCAGGAGCAATTTTCTCAATGCCCCAAAAATCCCCCAGTGTGATATCTGCGCTCTGCCGTCCTTTGAACCGGCAATCGTAACAGGAGGGGCGGGAAAAGTTTTTATACTGCAAATATCCAATGAAAAAAGGATCATTTCCGCGGCTTTCACAGTAGCGTTTTCCGTTTTCAAATTCAAGGCGCAGTGCAAAGTTGTGCCATCCGAAACTTTTGTCTTTGAATTTGACCAGTTTTACTTTGGAGCCGGCTGCTTTTTCCCGCTGGCGGATGTAGGATTGAAAAACTTTTGGCGAAGGGACTCCCAGACAGATGAAATCTGCGGTAAAGAGATTGTCATAATCCTTGCCCAGATAACTGTAGAGTGCGGCGATCTGGCAGGGGGTGCCGGTAATAAACAGTTCTTTGCCGCTGTCAAGGATTTTTTTTGCCTGAGGAAAAATGTCTTCAAAACGGCTTTCCAGATATTTGCTTGAACGCAGAGCTGGAATCTTTTCCCGCTCATTGGTAATGATATGCTTCACACTGAAATCGGGCATATACACAGCTCCGCCCACATATCCGCCCCGATCCATAATGGTGGAGGCGGCAACACTGAATACGCCGCCGGAGGTACTGTCCAGCCGGACTTCCATATCGTTATTCAACGCCGCAAAGGTTTTCGGGTCTTTCTGATGTTCCGGCAAAAAACTGCGATGTTCCACCGGGCAGCGCTTTTCGCATAATCCGCAGTCAATACACCCCTTTCCGGAATATACCGGATAGGCAAAACCTTCCGCATCAATGGTCAGTTTCAGACATTTCACCGGACAAACGGCAACACAAACACCGCAGCCGGTGCACTGAGAGGTTAAATTTATTTTATGCATCTTGTATAGTCTGTTTTTGATGTTTTTTCAATTCATCTGCAATAAGCTGCGACAACAGCTGTTGTCCTTTGTCATCCAGCAGCAGTGAATCCAGAAAGAGTTCCTGCCGGGAAAAACGGGGATCGGCTGTAAAATCAAGAAGCTTTGCTCTGCTGCCGGATGTGGCTTTTTTCAAAGGAGAAAAAAGATATTTTTCCAATACCGGTAAAGAGAGAGCATTGTACAACTCTTTGCTGACCGGAGGCAGAAGAATGTAAACATTCTGCTGGCGGCTGTGGGCAAGAGAAATCATGCTCCGCAGGACATTGCAGTTTATTTCTATTGCTTCCGGGGCAAGTAAAACACTGTATTCCGGCGGGACCATAAATGCCTGCTGCCATTGTTTCATGCGGCGTCCGGCATTGGCAGAGTATTCCTCCGGAGCTGCCAGATGCCGGAGCGCTCGGGGCTCTTTTCTGTTGAAAAGACGGAAAAAGTGTTTCCATTCAAATGTATGTTTCGCAACAGGGGGCGTATTTGTCAATTCCTCCGGCAGCTCTTGGGGGGAAAACATAAGATGATAGCGGCTGAATAACTCAGTTTCCTTCTGCCGGGGCGAAAAATCCGCCAGAAGAAAACTGAAAGGACATATCCCGAAGATCACATTACCGGCAGGCGGCATATTTTTCAAGGCTTTTTCCAATATCATGGCATCGTATTTCAAAGGCTGGACAGGCAAAGCAAAATTTACGCCGGAAAATGAGGGGATCTTTGAAAAATCGACAGCATACATGATTTGAGTACTGCCAAAAACAGCTGTGTGTATCGGGGAACCAACGAGACACCCGCCCCAAAACTCTGCACGGCGATAATGCTTTTTGTAGTAGTTGGTTTTGCAAAACAGTTTACCCAACATCATAATGTTAACTCCCTGACTGAAGTTAGAATCAAGTACCTTTCAAATCATAATATACAGCCGGTTTTTAAAATTACAAGAATCATACCCATTGCAGAAGGTGTTTATTGCAGTATTTTTTTCCGGCACCGGCTTTTTCCCCTGTGCCCTCATGTCGATGAAATCCCGCAAAAACTCAGCTGAATAACTGAAATCATGAAGAGCTGTGTTGTAATTTCAGGAAAACTATGATATATTGTATTCCTGCTGCAGCACTTTTTTAAAAGTGATTGGAGCGTATTCCATGAAAAAGTACCGCTTTTTACTGACAGTTCCATTCAGAGGACACATTGCAGTTGTGCGGAGCGGTCCTGTTGAACTCAAACGGTAGGGCAAATGAACAAAACAGCTGTCAGAAACTTTGCAATATGGGCACGGAGGGAGTTGATTTCCCAGATCAGTCAGAGAGCCAGTCAATATGGTATTTCTGAAAAATCTGTGCTGCCCGTTTCAGAAGGGGCGGTCAAGAGGAAAGTTGTCAGCGCCTCTGAAGCAAAACAGCGGGAGCTGCTGGTTGACAGGATCCGGCACTCCGGCTTTGGGCAGACTGTTGAAGAGACCGCTTATACCTGGTTCATCCGTTTCTGCGCTTTGCGTTTTATGGAAGTCAACGGTTATCTGCCTTCCGGGAACCGTATTTTTACCGATGAGAAAGACAGATTTCATCCGCAAATCACAGATGATCCTCTTCTCTTTGAAACTGCAGATCCGGATAAAGAAAAGATTTCTTCTCTTAAAAAGACCGGAGAGAGGGAGGAATTGTTCAAATATCTGCTTACAGCACAATGTAATGCCCTCAACGCTGTTCTTCCCGGAATATTCCTGAAAAATGATGGCGTAACAGATCTGCTCTGCCCCGGCGGTCTGCTCCGGGAAGAGAGTGTTATTGCCCGTTTGGTTCATGATATCCCGGCGGAAGATTGGTATGAGGTTCAGATCATCGGATGGCTTTACCAGTATTACAACAGTGAATCCAAAGATCAGGTATTTGCCGCACTGAAAGACAATGTCAAGATCAGCAGAGAAAATATTCCGGCAGCGACCCAGCTTTTTACTCCTCATTGGATCGTCCGCTATATGGTGGAAAACAGTTTGGGGCGTATCTTTATCAACTCCCGGATCGGCAAATGGTCTGGCAGTGAAGCAGCGCGCCGTAAAGCAGAAAAAAACATTGCAGAGAGACTCGGATGGCACTACTATCTGCCGGAGCCTGAGCAAACGCCGGAAATCAGAGCAGAACTTGACAGCCGCCAAAACAGTTGTGATCCCGGAATGCTGAAAGTGATCGATCCCTGTATGGGCAGCGGTCATGTACTGGTTTATATGTTTGATCTCCTGATGCAGATCTACCGGGAAGCCGGATATGATGACCGCACCGCCGTTGCCGGGATCCTTTCCAACAACCTTGTGGGGCTGGATATAGATGAACATGCTGCCCGGCTTGCTTATTTTGCTGTTATGATGAAAGCACGGCAGTATGACAGGGATTTTTTTGAGCACACTGTTCAGCCCGGAGTATATGCCATTTGCGAAAGCGATCATATTTCCTCTGATCTTGCGGAATATTTCTGCGGAGATGATCCGGTGCTTTCCCGGGAATTTCCCCGGTTGATCGAAGAAATGCGTCATGCCGGGGAGTACGGCTCAATCTTGAATATCACGCCTGCTGATTTCGGAGCCATGTACGAAAGGCTGGAACAGCTGCGCAAACTTTCAGAACCTCCGGCACTCAAAGCTCTTGCAGAGTTGACCCCGGTCATACAGTGCGCACAGGCAATGGCTCAGAAATATGATGTGGTTGTCACCAACCCTCCCTACATGAGCAGCAGCAATATGAATGGAGCGCTGAATAAATTCATAAAAGAGAATTACGCCGACTTCAGATATGATTTTTTCGCAGCCTTTATAGTCAAATGCACCCGGCTCACCAAGCCGGAGGGATTTTCAGGATTCTTTGTTCCCTATGTCTGGATGTTTATACACTCCTATGAAAAATTGCGCTATTTTCTTTACAATACTAAAACAATAGAAAATCTGATACAATTTGAATACTCCGCTTTTGAAGAGGCAACAGTTCCGGTTTGCTCTTTCACCCTTTGCAACAGCCACTTCAACAAAAAAGGCGGCTATATCCGGCTTGTGGATTTCAAGGGGGGGATGGAAATACAGAAACGCAAGACTCTGGAAGCAATAAACGATCCCCGGTGCGGTTTTTATTTTGAAGGATCTGTAAAAAAATTTACAGCTCTTCCCGGGGTTCCGGCAGCTTATTGGATCAGCGACAGATTTCTTTCGGTATTTGAGAATGAAAAGCTGGCAGAAACCGCCTCGCCCCGTCAGGGATTGGCTACAGGATGCAACGATATTTTTACGCGGTTGTGGTTTGAATGTGCTTCAGACCGTCTCTGTCTGAATGCCCGTTCCCGTCAGGAGGCGAAAGACTCCGGCTGCAGATGGTTCCCTTACAACAAGGGAGGGGAATTCCGGAAATGGTACGGCAACAACTTATTTGTTGTAAATTGGGAAAACGATGGTGCATCGATCCGGAATTTCAAATCTGAAAAAGGTACTTTGCGCTCCCGGCCGCAGAATATGGAGTGTTATTTCAAAGAAAGTATCACCTGGTCCAAGATTTCCAGCGGTTCCATTGCTTTCCGGTACAAGCCCTGCGGACACATTTTTGATGTGGCTGGAACAAGCGTGTTTGCAGAAACTGAGACTCTGTATTATCTGCTGGGACTCTGCAACAGCAAGGTCACTGCGGCTGTTGCCGGAGTGATCGCCCCCACAATGAATTATGAGGTCGGTCATATCGCTTCATTGCCGGTCATCATCGACGATGCACGAAAGCAGGAAATCACCGCTCTCGTGAAAAAAAATATCGCCCTTGCCAAAGCAGATTGGGATTCCTTTGAAATCTCCTGGGATTTTGTGCGCCATCCTCTGGCAGTTGTCCCTTGTGCAGACAAGGGGCTCATTTCAGAGAAATTTGCAATATGGGCTGATCTGTGCGAAAAGCGTTTCTCTGAACTCAAGAATAATGAAGAAGAGCTCAACCGGATCTTTATTGATGTTTACGGATTGCAGGGGGAACTTTCCCCGGAGGTGGAAGATAAAGATGTAACGGTCTGCAGAGCAGATGCTTCACGGGAGATCCGCAGTTTTATTTCATACGCAGTGGGGTGTCTCTTTGGGCGCTATTCCCCCGATACGGCTGGAGTCATCTGCGCAAGCCGCCGGTATGATATTGATAAATACCGGTTCTTTCCCCCTGTGCAAGATAATATCATTCCGGTTGTTTATGATGGGGGAGAGGAGGATATAACAGAGCGTTTTATAAAATTTGTCCGCACAATGTATGGCGCAGAGACTCTTGAGGAAAACCTTTCGTTTATTGCTGGTACTCTGGGCGGGAGCGGGAGCTCAAGAGAGGTGATCCGTAAATATTTCAGAGATGATTTTTTTGCGGATCATTGCAGGATCTATCAGAAACGCCCTGTTTACTGGCTTTTTGACAGCGGAAAAAAAGGCGGTTTCAGAGCGTTGATCTATATGCACCGCTTCACCCCGGATACACTGAAGCGTATGCACAAAGTATATCTTCATAAACAGCAGGAGTTTTTCCGCACGGCGCCGGATTCCCTGACGCTGCAGATAAAAAGATGTTCCGGCAGCGAAAAGGCGAAACTTGCCCAACAGCAGCTCCGGCTCAAGGCCCGGGCTGAGGAGGTTATTTCGTATGAGAAAAAACTCCATCTCCTTGCCAATAAGATGATTCCTATAGACATTGATGAGGGCGTGAGGAAAAATTATGCGATTTTCCAGGAACTTTTGCCCCAAATCAGGTAAGCAGGTGACTTCCGGCAATCTGAGCTGAAGGCGTTTTTAAGCGGCACTCAGCGGCAGACATCTTCCACGATCTGCCCGTGATCTATCCTGACGACTCTGTTGCAGTACTTGTCGATATCTGCCGGATTGTGGGAAACAAGGATCAAAGTCGTACCACCTTCAAGCAGTTTGTTTATGCGGACTTCACATTTACCGGCAAAGCTGGCATCGCCGACTGCCATGACTTCGTCAACCAGGAGTATCTCCGGTTCAATGGCTGTGGCAATGCCGAATCCCAACCGTGCCATCATTCCTGAGGAGTACTGATACACAGGGGCATCGATATATTCCCCTATTTCAGCAAAGTCAATGATATCTTCCTCAAGGGCAAGCATTTCTTTACGGGTCTTGCCTTGAAGGACGCCGTTGAGAATAATATTTTCTCTGCCTGACAGCTGATTGCAAAATCCTGCACCCAAAGCCAGCATCATGGAACAGCGCCCACGGACATCACAGGTGCCCTGATAATCTTTGTAGACCCCGCCGATAATACTTAAAAGTGTGGTTTTTCCGCAGCCGTTGTGCCCGGTCAACCCAAGTCTTTCGCCGCGTTTGATGGCAAGATTGATGTTGTCAAGCGCCACAAAAGTTTTGGCTTGCGCCTTGCTTTTGATGTACATGGGCAAATGGAGCAGCATACTCTTGAAGCCGTACTGAACTTGCTCCAGCTGGAATGTTTTAGTTAAATTCCTGATGTCAATGATGATATCGTTTTCCATGGTTCTTTCTTCCTCTCAGCATTTACATCATTTCCGCAAAGCGATTCTGCAAACGCCGGAAAAGCCAGCGTCCCAGGAGGAATACCGCCAAACTGATCAATGCCAGCGGCAGCCACGCTTCAGGATGAAAATCCGGTTTATAAAATACATCTCGCCAAACCCGGACGATCCCCGCCATAGGATTCACATTATAAACCCAGTGGTACTGCAGCGGAACAGAACTTTCAGGAAGGAATATGGGAGTTACAAACATCCACATCTGCATAAAAAGGGTCATGATGCGTTCCACATCATGAAAATAGATATTGACAGCCGCATAGGCATAACTGACTCCGACAGCAAAATAGCTCAGCAGCACAAGGCATACCAGCAAATTGGGGATAAAAGTCAGAAAATCCGGAATGACACCGTAACATAACATGACACCGACCAGCACGGGGACTGTCAGGAGCAAATGTACACTTTCGGTAAAAAAAGTTCCCCAAATCAGGAGTCTTTTGTCAAAAGATGTTTTTTTCAAAAGGCTGGCATTACTGAGCATAATATTTCCATTCATCATGACCACATTCGCAAAGAACTGCCACAAAAAGGTTCCACTCAACAAAAACAACAGGTAGTTTTCTGTACGGAACCGCATCATGACGCCGAAGACAAGATAATAGATGATGCTGGAAAAAATGGGAACCAGGAGGCTCCACAAAAATCCGAGGGCTGTAGAATTGTACTTCAGCTTGAAGTCTTTGACTATCAAAACCAATATCTGATCACGTTTCAGCTCAAAGGCTCGTGAATACATACCGCTTTTCTCCTATTGTCTTCCTCTCATTGGAAAACACAAAAAACTCTCATATAATCTGAAACAAAATGAATTCCTGCTTAATATACACCCTGCCGGTCATTTTTTCAACCAAAGGTGACAATAAAAAACATTTTATCACCTGAACTTGATCATAAGAGAGCCTTATTACAACAGCGTTTTTCCTTCCCAGTCGGGATCCGGGCTTAGAGACAGGCAGGAGGTGATTGTGGGGGCTATATCCAGTATGCTGGCACTCCCGCTGATTTCTCCGGATTCAATGGAACTGTGGCGCAGAAAGAAGGGGGTGGTCATATCTTCAGGAGAGTCTGTGCCGTGACTGCGGCTGTGTCCGCCGTGGTCGGCGGTGACGATGACTCTGTATTCTTTGGTGAGCTGTTTCACAATGCGCTGCACATTATCAAGAGCTCCATTGACAGAAGCGATATATTCATCGGACATCCACCCGTATTTATGACCGACTTCATCCACATTACACTGGTAGAAGAATACGAAATCAGGGGCATCCCCGGAGCGGAGCATCCTTTCGGCATCATCCGTCACCAGTGCATCGGCTTTTTCAAAGGAATAGAGTTTGCCGCTGTAATAGTTTGCCCGGGCGAGAGATTGAGGGCGTGACAAATCCTTCAAGGGCTCCCAGGTGTAGAAAAAGGCGCAGCTTTTTCCGGCAGCAGCAAGGTGTTCGCAAATGCCGTTGACCGGCCGTACCTGGGGAACATAGGTATTGGTAAGGATCCCATGGCGTTCAGCGCAGACGCCGTGGAAAAGGGACATGTGACAGGGCAGCGTCACTGAGGGCATGATGGTCCTCATGTTCATGGTATAGCGGCTTGTCTGCAGCAGTTCCCGGAAAAAAGGATGGTTGCAAGTCGTGAGACTGTCGGGACGCATACCATCTATAAGTGCTAAAAATACTTTTGCCATAAGAAGATATTCCATTATTTGAGATTTTTTGATTTTGCGGTTAATATATCATAAAAAGTTGTTTTACAAGTATTATTTGATTCAATTGCCATACATGGTGAGTGTTGCGCTGCTCAGAGAAGATATGACCAACTGGAATTTATTGTTGAATGTTTCAAGGCAATAGGTATGTGTATGTCCTGCGGCAATGCCGAGAAGATTTTCTGACTCCAGGAGTTCGCGGCAAAAGGCGAAAGTTTCTGCACTCTGACCTTCCTTCGCCCAGCGTTCCCGGCGTTCGATGGCGAAATAGGGATCGTTTGCACCGTTCCACTCCGGATTGCCGCAGCCGTAATTGACGATGGTGTGATAGGGCATTCCCAGATAAAGGGGAATATGACACCCCACCAGTGCCGGTTTTCCGTCGGAAAGCTCTTTGCGGCAAAACTCCAACTGCGACGGCGTGATCTCATAGACGGAGTTATCCACCATGAGGATCTTGACTCCTTTGATTTCAAAGGCATAATTCATGGGATCGTGTCCGCCATAAAGGGGGAGCAGACGCTTGCTGATCCACTCCTGTCTCTTTTGCATATCGCTGCCGGGCATACCTTCATAGTGCCAGTCGTGGTTTCCGGCGGTGAATAAAACCGGAATGGGGGAGTCTTTCATCATGCCTGCCAGAGTTTCCACACCTCTTTCCGTTGGGAAGGAGAGTATATCCCCCAGCAGCATGATCGCATCTGAACCATTCTGGAATGCTTTGCTGAAAAGCGATTCCAACTCCTGCATATCACTGTGTCCCCACTGCGCCATACGGGCACTGTATTGTTTGAAAGGTGTGCCGCGTTCATCGTCCAAAGTGGCGTGGTAGTCGCCGATCAAAGTCAGACGGCATTTCTCTTTCAGAAATTGCGAACGGAGCGTGACCTCATTGTCTTTTCCGCTTATAACCGTAGAAGGGCAATTTATACTGTTCATCTGTTCCCTCATAAAATTTTTTACGCAAAGGAAACGGTTCCTGTCTGAGAGACCTCCAGGGTTGCCACGCCGCCGACACGGATCACGGCACCCGGTTCATCGTGACCGAATTTGAAATCACTGCACACAGGACCCGGAACTTTTGCACCATAATCACGGAAAAGCTCAGGCAGATATTCCATTTGATCGCAGTTGGTGAAACTGCCGAAGACAACTCCGGCAAGTTTGGAGAGAATTCCGCACTGCTCAAGCTGCGTCAAACTGCGTTCAACGGTACATGCGTTGGTGTTGACAGACTCCAGGACCAGTATGGTATTGGTCAGGGCGGGCATCCACGGAGTGCCGATAAGAGAGGTCAGGATGGGCAGACAGCAGGGAATGACCGGAGCTGTTGCGCTCCCGGCTTTGACGGCGCAAAGAGACCGATCACTTGTGGGGCAAATGACTTTCCCCGCCGTACACTCATGGAGCGCCCGGGCGCCGCAGTCAATTTCTGCCTGTGAAAGTCGGACACTGCCGAAGGTTGCTTCTGCCATTTTGCCCATGATCCCCTTTTTGAACCCCTTTTTCCATGCGGGGATCAGGAAACTGCCCATATCACTGTAACCTGCCACCGGGATGTTGCGTTTCAAAAGCAGTTCCCAGTCAATGTAGGGCAGGGCACGCACGGCGCCGAATCCGCCCCGGATGGCAAAGAGAAGGTCGATGGAATCATCGGCAAGGAGCTTGTTGAAACTTGCTGCCCTTGCTTTGTCGTTTCCTGCCAGATAGCGGTATTCTCCCCCTTCCGGAAGGCTGAGTTCGTATTGGACACCCATCTCTTCAAGGCGTTTCAGGGCTGTATCAAAGTATTTTTGTCCCTGATTGCCGAAGCTCAAAGCAAAAAGTCCGACTTTACGGATATTTTCAGGAAAAAGGAATGACATGTTAAAACTCCATAAGTTGACAGATATTGTGATAAAGTAGCTTTTGAAACCCGAAATGTCAAGCTGTAGTGGGCAACAAACAATAAATTTTCTTCTCTGCCGGGGATTGGCAGAATAAAAAAACTTTCCGCTGTTGAAATAGATCCAAAGCGGAAAGTGTGAAACAGGGAAGGGGAGTTACTTCTTTTCCTCTTCCGGAACTGCAATCACTTTGTCTTTAACAAAGGCAAAGTAAAGCGCCGGGATCATGTAGAGTGTCAGCACGGCAGAGAAGGCAAGTCCGCCCACCACGCCCATACCGCAGGAACTGCGGAGCTCAGAACCAAGTCCTGTACCCAATGCCATGGGGAGCATACCAGCCACTGAGGCGATACTGGTCATGACAATGGGACGGAATTTTGATTTGACAGCTTCAAGCATGGCTGTGTGGGTGGATTTTCCCTGTGTCGTCAGCACGGCACACTCATCCATAATAAGAATAGCGTTGTTCACCACGATACCGATCATCATGACGCCGCCGAGGAGTCCCATCATAGACATGGACATACCTGCCAGATAAAGTGTCAGGTACATGCCGAGAAAGCCCAACGGCACTGTGAACATGATGAGGAAGGGCTTTGTCCATGACTCCATGATCGCCACGATCAGCAAATAGGTGAGGAAGATCGCCAGCACGATAACCTCAATAAACTCAAGAGATGTTTCGCCCATGCGCTCCACCTGACCGATGAAGCGGACGCTGTATCCGGGAGGAAGGATCTGCTCAGAGGTTTTCCGCAAAGCCTGCACCGCGTGTCCCAGAGCCACACCGGGAGCCACATTGGCGTAGAGCCAGATGGCACGCTCTTTGTCGTAACGGTTGATACAGACGGAACGGGTGTTCTGAGTCAGATTGGCAAGGACATTGATATTCATGGGGAACCCTTCCCGGGCGCCGATGGCAAGGTTGGAAAGCTGGTCAAGTCCCAGCTCTTCATCCTGTTTCAGACGGATATCAAAGGAGCGGTTGCCCATGCGGAAGGTGCCGACTTCGATACCTTCGTATGTGCCGCGGACTGAGTTGCTCAGAGTTTTTGCGGAAATACCAAGATTCTGCAGCACAGGACGGCGGGGAGTCACGTCGATATTGGGTTTGCCCACACGGATACTGGTGTCAAGGTCAGAGATCAGGGGCATATCTTTGGCAAGTTCCTGAGCCTTTCTGCCGATGCGTTCAAGTTCCTCCAGACTGGAGCCGCTTATACGCATGGGGATGTCCGCAGAAGAACCGCCGCCTGATTTCGGCACATTGATGGTGACGATACAGTTATCCATGTAAGCCAAAGTTTCACGGGCGATGTCAATGAGCTGGGGCAAGGTCTCTTTGCGTTCATTTTTTCTGGTCATCCGCACATGGATCTGCCCCAGATAAACTGCCACAGAGACCTGTCCGCCCGCACCGCTTACGTTGCCGACATTGATATTTACGCCTTTGACGAAGGGCAGCTTTTTAATTTTGGCAGCTGCTTCCAGGGTGCGTTTTGTGGTCGTTTCAAGGTTGTAATAGGTGGGGAACTCCAGACGGATCGTCATTTCACCCTGGTCTGCATTGGGAAGGAATGAAAGTCCCACCTGAGGAACGATGACAAAGTAAATGAAAGCACACCCACCTACGATGATGATAAGGATCAGCCATGCAAAGCGCCGGGTGAAATCCATGGTGCGGTCAAAGCCGTTACAGAGGGCATCGTAGCAGTAGTTCCACGGCGTGAAACACTTTTCAACAAAGGAAACTTTACCCTGTTCCTGTTTTTTCAGCAGAAGCATTGCCAAAATCGGGGTCAAGGTGAAACTGATGAAAAGAGAGATAATGGTCGCCACCACCATGACACCGGCAAAGGGAGCCATCATCAATCCGGTCCGGGTGGTCATCATTGCCACAGGAACAAAAACCACCACATTGGTCAGGGCGCTTGCGGCAACTGCGTTGATAACCTCATTGGTTCCCCGTTCAGCGGCCTCTTTGGGGGAATCCCCTGCATCCAGGCGTTTGAAGATGTTTTCAATGACCACGATGGAGTTGGTAACAAGCACGCCCACGGAACAGCCCAGAGAGAGCAGAGTCATGATGTTGAATGTGTAATCCAGCATCTGCATGGCGGCAAAAGTCACGATCACAGAGATGGGCATTGAAATAAGAACGATCAATGTGGAACGCACTTCATGGAGGAAGAGGAAGAGAAGGAGACCTGTCAGGATGATACCGGTGAGAATACTGCTCCAGGAGTCATCAACAGAGGATTGGATAAAGTCACCTGAGTCACTGAACCAGATCATTTCCATTCCGGAAGGCAACTCCCCTTTGCTGACGATCTGATCGAAAGTTTTACGGACACCTTTGATAACTTCCATCACATTGGCATCGCTTCGTTTGACGATACTGAATCCGGCGGCAGGTCTGCCGTTGACGAAGGCACGGCCCCGGGCTTCGCGGGAAATAAGCTGTGCTTTTGCCACATCGCGCAGGTAGACGCGTTTGCCCTGATGTTTACCGATTTCCAGAGATTCGATGTCATCAAAGCTCTTGAATTCACCGTCAAAGGTGATATTGGTTTCCTGATTGTTGCCCCGGATACGCCCGGCAGGGATCTTGACATTGTTTTCCTGGAGTTTTTTCACCAGATCATCCATAGTCAGGTTGGTAGAGGCAAGTTTCTGGCGGTTGACAAGTATGTGTATCTGCATTTCGTTGGAGCCGCGGACACGGACTTCTCCTACACCGGGAATCGCTGAAAATCTGTCAGCCAGCTTGTCATCGGCGTAATCGTAGATCTCATCAATGGGACGGTCGCCCGTCAAAAAGATGTAAGCCACAGAGGTTGCGTTGTTGTCGATCTTACGGATCGTAGGCTCATCGACGCCGTCAGGAAAGTCATCACGGATACGGTTGAGCTGTTCACGGACTTCCGTGGCGGCAATATCAATGTTGGAACCCATATTGAACTCAAGATTGACCCGGCATTCATTTTCCATGCACATGGCGGAAACATGACGCAATCCTTCAAGAGAGGATACCGCATCTTCGATACGCCGTGCGACTTCCACTTCGATCTCTTCAGGACTGCCGCCCTGATACTCTGCCCGGATCAACACAAAGGGGGAGTCGATACTGGGCATCAGGTCAATGCTCAACTTACGGTAAGAGTTCACTCCCAGCATAAGAAGCACAATGATGAATGCGGTCATAGCAATAGGTCGCCGCACCGACCAGGTGGTCAGAAACATCTTTTATTTCTCCGTTTTGTTGGAAATGACCTTGTCGCCATTGTTGACGAATGTGTGACCGGAAACGATGACGGAGGCATCTTTCAACTTGCTGCCGCCGATGATTTCAGCGTAAAAGGGCTCAACGATTCCTTTTTTCACTTCAAGGATCTTTGCTTTGCCGTTGTCAAGAAGGAAGATGACTTCCCGTCCCTGTCCACGGCTCATAATAGCGTCGGCGGGAACGCCGTAGCCTTTGCGCTCCTGGAGCATCAGATCCACATCGCAGAGCAAACCGCTGACAAGAGGCGTGTTTTTGGGCAGAAGGATCTTGATTTTGAAAGTTCTGCTCAGGGGATCCACACTGGGAGAGCGGTAGGTAACAACGGCGGAACCGGCTTTTTTCCCATCAAGTTTGAAATCGGCTCTGGTTTTGCCGGGAACGATCATATTGTAATACACTGAACTGATGAAGCACTCCACTTCCAGAAGGCTCTGGTCTTCGATCTTGAGAATGGCTGTTCCCTGACTCACATATTCGTTGGGTTCAAAGTCGCAGAGTGTGATAGTACCGTCAAATGGGGCGCGGACTTCGGAGTCTGAAAGATTCTTTTTGGCGATCTTCAAATTATTTTCCTGCTGTTCCCGTTTGGCGATGGCGATTTTCAGCTGAGCGCTGCTGCTTTCAACCTCAGCAATGGCGCCTTTGAGATCAACTTCGGCGCTTTCGTAGTTTTCCTGAGAGATGGCTTTAGTTTTATGAAGCGTGTTGGCGCGTTTAAAATCAAGCTCAGCTTTGCGTTTTCTGATTTTAGCCAAATCAAGGGCGATCTTTGCGGTTTCCACCTCAGAACGGCAAACATCGAACTGCCGCTGGGCGACAGTGACCTGATTTTCCAGATTGGATTTATCGACCTGGAAAAGCAGGGCATTCTTTTTCATCTTTTTGCCTTCTGATGCTTCGAGGATATCAAGAGAGCCGGAGGTTTTGCTGGAAAGAGTGGCGTAACGCACGGGACCGACCGTTCCCTGAACCGGGATCCTGTGCTGGAAAACTTTGTGGACCGGTTTCATCACGCCGACGCGGATGATCCTTTCTTTGCGCACTTTGGCTTCTTTTTTCCGGCATCCGGTGACACAGGAGATGGTCAAAACTCCCGCCAGCAGTAAAAATAAAAATTTTTTCATTCGTTCTCCCCGTTGTTTTTACTCTGAATTAAAGAAAAAATATTAAAGTTTATCTAATATAATGACCGCACGGTCATTTTTCAAGAGCAAATTAAAAAAATCCGGAAAATTTTTTTGAAAAGACTTGAAAAATCGCAAAAGATGGATTATGTTATACTCATGAACAAGCCGGAGTGGCGAAATGGCAGACGCGCTAGACTCAAAATCTGGTTTCAGTGATGAAGTATGGGTTCAAGTCCCATCTCCGGTACCAATTTGGTATCCAGTACCCGGTGATTTTCTTCTCCGGGTTTTTTTGTGTCCGGTGACTTTGCAAGGTCCCGATGAATTTGACAAAACGGCTGAATGAAGGATTGAAAGAAAATGGAAATTCAAGAGCTGTTGGAGATCCTCGCTGAAGAAAATGTATCAGACATTCTTCTTGTTTCCGGAACATTGCCCAGAGTCAGATGCAATGGAGAATTGTTTGAAAAAGAGAAATTCGGTCTCATAACAGCGGTTGCAATAGATGCTTTCCGTATAAATGCTGCAGGAGCGAAGGGGGAAGAGGAGTACCGGGAAAATGAAGGATTGGATCTTTCCATCGCACTTTCAGGCAACCGGCGCTGCAGGATCAATTTTTTCTCCACCATCCACGGTCCCGGCATGGCTGTGCGTCCTCTGCGCAGCGGCAGCAGCGTCACCATTGAAAACTCTTCTCTTCCTGAGATCCTCAAGGAATTTGCCTCATCTCCCCGGGGATTGGTCCTGATTACAGGAGCCACCGGCAGCGGTAAAACGACTACCCTGAGCGCTATGGTGAACTTTATCAATCAGAATTTTTCCAAACACATACTGATGATCGAAGATCCTGTGGAGTATCTTCATACCGGTAAAAAATCCATGGTGACTCAAAGAGAGATCGCTTCCGGGGAAAAGGGGCGCTTTCAGCAGGCTTTGAAATTTGCACTCCGTGAAAATCCTGATGTGGTGGTCATCGGTGAGATACGGGATCCTGAAACGATGGAAACGGCTTTGAATGCCTCCCTTACCGGACATCTGGTCATTGCATCGCTTCACACCACAGATACGGTGCAGAGTGTCGAACGGGTACTGGGGCTTTATCCTGAATCCTTGCGGGAGCAGGCGGCTTTGGATCTTTCGCTGGCGATCAACGGTGTGATTTCCCAAAGACTTCTGCCCAAAGCGGACGGCAGCGGAGTGGTTCCTGTAATGGAGATCCTTTCCGGAACTCCCACAGTCAAAAAGCAGATCGCCGAAAGAGACCTGGAAGCGTTGGAACTGACTTTGCGCTCCGGCAGAAAGCCCGGCATGATCACCTTCAACCGTTCTCTCCTTGCCAAGTACAATGCCGGAGTGATCTCCTTTGAGACAGCCATCGGTGCCTCATCCAATCCGGAGGAGTTCAAATTGCTGATCCGGGGCATGGAAAACGGCTCCGCAACTCTGGTGCCCTGCTATGGGACCGGTGATGAAACCGGGGAGATCAAAGAGCAAATAGATATGCGTTCGCTTCTGCGTTCAGCGGTAAGAAACAGTGCCAGCGATTTGATACTGACTGCAGGTGTGCCGCCTCTGGTCAAGATTTCGGGAACCCTCCAGAAACTGGATCTTCCGGAACTGATGCCAATGGATATCGAAAGACTTGTTTTCAGTATTGTGACCCGCCGCCAGCGTATCATTCTTGAGGAAAAGAAAGAACTGGACTTTGCTCTTTCTGTCCGGCTGGTGAAGATCCGGAAAGATGAACCGGAAACGGTTTGCCGTTTCAGATTGAATGCTTTTTATCAGCGGGGCGCTTTGGGCGTTGTTGCCCGGATCATCAACGACCGGATCCCCGAACCCGGTACATTGAGATTGCCCGCGATCTTATCAGAATTGATCCGGAAGAAACAGGGCTTGATACTGGTGACCGGTCCCACCGGGAGCGGCAAGTCAACGACCCTTGCCAGTTTGATCCAGCAAATCAACAGGGAAAGAGCCTGTCATATCGTCACTGTTGAAGATCCCATCGAATACATTTATGAAAACTGCCGGTCTGCAATAGAACAGCGTGAACTTCACGGAGATACCCTGAGTTTTGCCGGTGCACTGCGTTCCGCCATGCGCGAGGCGCCGGATGTGATATTGCTGGGAGAGATGAGAGACATCGAAACCATCGGTGCAGCTTTGACTGCCGCAGAAACAGGCCATCTGGTTCTGGCGACGCTTCATACCAACAGCGCCGCTCAAACGGTAGACCGGATCGTTGACTCATTTCCCGGCGGGCAGCAAAACCAGATCCGGCAGCAGCTGGCGGCAACTTTGCTGGCAGTGGTTTCCCAGCGTTTGCTTCCCCGGAAAGATGGCAAGGGGATGATCGCCGCTTTTGAGATCATGGTCGGAACGCCCCCTGTACGGGCTTTGATCCGGGAAAACAAGAGCCACTTACTGCAGTCCACATTGGAAACCAGTTTCAAGGATGGTATGCAGACCATGGAAAAATCTCTGACCGATCTTTATGCCGCAGGACTCATAAATCAAGAGGAAACCACCCGTTTTGCTGCGGATTATACACGGGTCAAAGATTTCTGATACGGAACGACGGCAGGAGTTTTTCCGCATCTTCTATTTTGTAACTGCCCGGGGTCGCATTGAGACAGTTGGCGCTCGCCGCTGCAAGGGCATGTTGGAATGCGGTAAAAAGGGGTGTCCCGGAGCAAACTTCAGAAAGCAGTATGGCACTGGCAGTGTCTCCGCAGCCCAGAGGACTTATGACCTGGGGCAGTTGGGGCAATGTGTATTCTGCAAGGGATGTGCCGTCTGAGGCAAAAGCATTTTCCGGACCGTCTGTGATCGCTGCATATTTCAAAGAGTTGTATGTGGAAAAAAGTTTCTTCAAACCGGCATCGATCCCCTTTTCTCCGGAAAGTTTTTCCAGCTCTTCTTTGTTGATTTTAAGCAGTACCTGTTCAGCGGCACCAAAGACTTCTGAAAGATCCCGGAAGGCGTCGATAAGTAAAAGGGCATGGTGTTTTGCCGCAAGCGCCGCTGCTTTGACATAGAGGATCGGGTCTGTTCCATCGGGCAGAGAACCGCAGAAAGCCGCACCGGCAGCTCCTTCCAACACCTGATCGAAAGCACTGAGCAGCTTTTCTGCCTCTTCCGGAGAAGCCGGGAACGAGGGCTCTATGAGTTCAGTCATCACCTGAGCGCTTTCATCCAGACATGTAATGCAGCAGCGGGTATCACCTTTGACTTTTATGGAAATAAAATCCATTCGGCTTCTTTCCAGTGCTTCATCAAGAAGCCGCCCGTTATTGCCGCCGCTGAACTGGATCAAGGTATAACGGCTCTTTTTTGCACAGCTCAACGCTCTGCAAAAGTTGATCCCTTTACCGGAGGCGAGAGAATCCATTGTCCTTGCCCGGTTGACGGAGCCTTTGTTGAAATTTGTAAAAAAAAGCGTCTTCTGCCAAGCGGGATTGGGACCCAGAACTGCAATTTTTGTCATATCAGTTTTTCCAGTAATGCGGCGACCTCTTCATCACTGAAAGGTCTGGGGTTGCTTTTCATGCTGCCGGAGCGGCAGTTTTTGACCACAAAGGGGAAATCTGCCGCCGTAAGTGACCAATCTTTGAAATTTTCAGGCAGTCCGCATTTGCAGCGCAAAGCGGCAACGGCATCAATAAATTGTTCCGGTGTACCGCAATCCAAACGGCGGGAGAGTTGGAGAATCTTTTCATAGACCACAGGCAGATTCCACTTGAGGACCTCTATGAGCAATATGGCACAGCAAACGCCGTGGGGCACTCCTTTGAGACCGCTGACAGGGTGTCCGATACCGTGGGCAGCCCCCAGACCGGAGCGGACAAAGGCTGTTCCGGAAAGCATACAGCCCCGGGCGAGGGCTTCAAACACTTTGATCCCTCTGTTTCCTGCACTGTATTGCTGCAACCCCTGCCAACTGAGGAATGTACCTTCAATGGAAAGCATCATAGTCATGGCATCAGCTTTGGCTGAGATGGTACTTTCGATCCCCTGGGTCAAAGCGTCAAAACCTGATGAATAAATGACATGGTCGGGAGCGCCTGCCAGCAGTTCCGGGTCGATCAAAGCCGCATCTGCGAACATGGCGGAACCCCGGAGTGATTTTTTTATACCGCTTTCCGGATCAGTGAGTACTGCGTTAGGCGTCATTTCAGCGGCAGTCCCAGCCGTGGTCGGGAGTGCCGCAAAAAAACAGTTCCGTTCATTCAAAGGGAGATCAGAGCGGAACGCTTCTGTTGCGCTGAAAGCTGAGTCAAGCAGAGATGCCACTGTTTTTGCGGCATCGATACAGCTTCCGCCGCCCCAGCCGATAATGGAATGGGCATTGACACGCCTTGCGGTATCAAGTGCCTGATCGGTCATATCCAGAGGGGCTTCGGCGGGGAATCCGGTGAAAAGCTCCACTTTTCTTCCTTTGAGTTGCGGGAGCAGCTCTTTTTCAAGAATATTTTTTGAATGGTTGCCGCAGATGATGAAAATATTGCCTTCCGGGAGAAGTCCCGGCAATTTTTCTCTGACCTTTCTGCCGAACAAAACTTTTTCCGGAGACTGCATTTCAAAAATCATCTTTGATCACTCCCTGCTGGCGTAAAAATTGAAAAAGCAACGCAGCGGCATTGAATTCAGCCTGTTTGCGGCTGCGTCCTCTGCCGATGGCTGTGTAACGCTTCAAATTCAGCTCCACCTCATAAAGAGGCATGTGTTGAGGACCGCTGTGGCGCAGAACGCTGTAGCGGGGGACATCGTTCCAGTGCTGCTGTGAAAACTCCTGGAGTTTTCCTTTGGGATTCAACTCCTGGAGCAGCTGTTTGGGGTCGGGGAAATGTTTCTGTATAAGTTCCAGAAGAAACTCCCGCACGGGCGTGAATCCCAACTCAAGGTACAGAGCGCCGATAAATGCCTCAAAAAGGTCTGCCAGAGTGGAATCTCTCTCAACGCCTCCGGCTTCCTGCTCGCCTCTGCCGGTCCGCAATATGGGACCAAGTTTCATCTCTCTTGCAAGAAGTGCAAGTGAACTTTCACAGGCAAGGGCGGAACGGGTTTTGGTCATATCCCCTTCTGACATCATGGGGTAGAGTCTGAAAAGATGTTCCGTCAGAACGATTTCCAGAACGGAATCTCCGAGGAACTCCAAACGCTGATTGTCGTATGAAAGATTATGTTCCACAGCATAGCTGCGGTGCGTAAAGGCCTCAAGGAGATGTTGAGAATTTGCTGAAATATTGAATCGGGAGGCTATTTGTTTCAAAGGATCCATTGGTTTTATTCCTCTGGGGTTACTGTTCTTCTGAAACAGAAGAGCTGTTGGGGAAGCCTGCATCCGTGAGCTGAGGACCAGTTGCAAAGAACTGATCTCCGGGTCACGCACGCCGACGGTTATAAAGATAATTTACTCTTGAATCAAGTTCAGCAGAGCTCAAATCGATACCGCTGCAAACTTTGTAAAATTTCAAAAACATCCTTTTGAATTCGGCAAGGGAAATATCAGGATTGTACTTGGCAGCAGAACTGATGACTCTTGCCATTTCTCTAAGCCGGACTTTACCGCAGAGGGGCGCTTTACGGATCTGACATCCGTCAAGGTCAATGACTCCGATTTTGCCTGAATCGGCGTCATAAAGGTTTCTCAGACTCAAATCTCCGTGCTCTATTCCGCAACTGTGAAGTTTTGCCACGCAATCAACGACCCTGCGGGCAGTATCTTCCGGAGCGCTCCGTATCAGCTGCGGAACAAAAACAGTATCTTGAGAGAGCACATCGGTAAAAAGATAATCCCGGATAGGAAGAAAAATGCCGTATTCCCGAAAAAATCCCCAGGGGGCAGGGGTCGGGACACCAGCCTTTTGTATTGCCAAAGCGCAAAATGCCGCACTTTTTGCCCTGGATTTGCGGAATTTGTGGCGGATCTGATTAAACAGAGTGTGGTAGAAATAGCATTTGATAAAGACACCTTCGGCAACGGCGGCGGTGATTTTTGATCCTGCTTTGCAGATCCGGACCTTGTCCTTACGGAACAAGGCGGCAGATTCAAAAAGATCTACCGGGGAGTCCACGCGGCACCAGCCGGAAAGGTCACCTTTCCGGCTGCGCTCAAATTTCACATCCCCGGTATTCATCATGGTCTCAGACTCAGAGAGCTTCAACCACCAGATCGCCGACTTCGCTGGTGGAGTACCCCATCTTGCCGGCAGCCATGGATTTAAGTTTGTTTCCGGTGACAAAAGCCATCGCCTTTTCAACGGCAGCGGCGGCCTCTTTTTCACCGAGATAGTCCAGCATCATAGCCCCGGCACCGATGGCAGCCATGGGGTTGATGACATTGAGACCGGTGTACTTGGGAGCGGAGCCGCCGATGGGTTCAAACATGCTGACACCTTCGGGGTTGATATTTCCGCCTGAAGAGATCCCCATGCCGCCTGCAGTCATGGCGGCAAGGTCGGTGATGATGTCGCCCATGAGGTTTTCGGTGACGATGACATCGAACCACTCAGGATTTTTCACCATCCACATGGTGGTGGCGTCAACATGGCAGTAAGCGGTCTTGACGGTGGGGTACTGTTTTGCCATTTCATTGAAGGCGCGTTCCCACATGCCGCAGACATAGGTCAGCACATTGGTTTTGCCAACCAGAGTGAGCTGAGAGGTGAAACCTGCCGCCTTGTCCTCCTCAGAAAGACCCTTCCAGGGATTTTCTCTGGTGTGGCGTTTTTCTGCCAGTTCAAAAGCGTATTTGAGGCAGCGGTCAACCTGCTTACGGGTGTAGACCCAGTTCTGGCAGGCGACTTCATCGGGAGTACCCTGCTGGACGCTTCCACCCATGCCGGTATAGACGCCGCCTGAGTTTTCACGGACGACCACATAGTCGATATCCTCAGTGCCTTTGTTGGCAAGGGGAGTTTCCACGCCGGGGAAAAGTTTCACCGGACGGAGGTTGATGTACTGATCGAGTTCAAAGCGCAAACGCAGGAGGATCCCCTTTTCGAGGATACCGGGCTTGACTTTGTTGCTGCCGATGGCACCCAGCAGACAGGCATCGAATTTACGGAGCTGATCGGAAGCATCATCGGGCAGGATCTCTCCGGTAGCCAGATAGTGATCGGCGCCCCAGCAGAACTCTTTGCGGTCAAGTTCAAAACCGAACTTTTTACCGGCGGCTTCAAGGACCTTCAACGCCTCATTGACCACTTCAGGACCGGTTCCGTCACCGGGGATGACTGCGATATTGTATTTCTTCATGGTCAAACTCCGATCAGTAGCGTTTCTGTTTGCTGCGGGCGAGAACGCGCAGACGCAGAGCGTTCAGTTTGATGAAACCGGCAGCATCTTTGTGATCGTAGTTGTTGCCGTCTTCTTCAAAGCTGGCGATGGCATCATCATAAAGGCTGAACTCGGAACGGCGGCCGGTGACATGGCAGGCGCCTTTGTAGAGTTTGACACGGACATCGCCGGTGACATATTTCTGGCTTTCGGTGATCATGACCTGAAGCATTTCGCGCTCAGGAGCAAACCAGAAACCGTTGTAGATCATATCGGCGTAGCGGGGGATCAGGCTGTCGCGCAGGTGCATGACTTCACGGTCAAGGGTGATCTCTTCCAGACCGCGGTGGGCTTTGGAAAGAATGGTTCCGGCGGGGGTCTCATAGACACCGCGGGATTTCATACCCACGAAACGGTTTTCGACGATATCCACACGGCCCACAGCGTGTTTTTTGCCCATGGCATTGAGGGTTCGCATGATGTTGGCGGGGCTGTACTCTTTGCCGTTGATCTTGACGGGGATACCCTTTTCAAAGGTGATGACTACATCTTCAGCTTCGTCAGCAGCCTTGGAAAGAGGTTCGGTCATGACAGCGATCTCTTCGGGGAGTTCTTCCCAGGGATCTTCCAGGATACCGCCCTCAAAGCTGATGTGGAGCAGATTGCGGTCCATGCTGTAGGGCTTCTTGGCGGAAACATTGATGGGAATATTCTGGGCTTTGGCATATTCGATCATATCAAGACGGCCGGTAAAGTGCCAGTTGGGGTCGCGCCATGCGGCGATGATCTTGATGGAGGTATCGATGGCATTGGCGTTCAGCTCAAAGCGGACCTGGTCATTGCCTTTGCCGGTGGCACCGTGGCAGATGGCGTCAGCGCCTTCAGCCTTGGCAACTTCGACCAGGCGTTTGGCGATGAGAGGACGGGCAATGGAGGTACCCAGAAGGTAGTTGTTTTCATAAATGGCTTCACCCTGCAGCATGGGGAAGATGTAATCACGGGCGAACTCTTCATTGAGGTCATCAATGATGCACTTGCTGGCACCGGTGGCGATAGCCTTGGCTTCGAGACCGTCAAGTTCCTCCTGCTGACCGACATCGGCACAATAGCAGATGACTTCGGCATTGTAGGTCTCTTTGACCCACTTCACGATCACTGAGGTGTCAAGACCGCCGGAATAGGCAACGACAACTTTCATTTTCAGCTCCTTCAATTTTGTTGTGTGACAGAGACCTGCAGAGTACTTGCTCCTGTTGCGTCTGCTGTCTTTGTTAAATGTCATTTAGATAATATAATATCTGAATGACTTTTTTTCAAGGGCAGGACTTGCAAAATACCCTTTCCTGTGGTAAATTATCCTTTAAAACATAAATCAGGGGAGTTGTTGATGACTGAATTTTTTACACAACTGATAGAATCTTTGCAAAAAGAAGCGGCAAGGCGTCCGGGAATGAATGTGTCTCAGGAGACATTGCAGGAGCTGTTTACCGAAACTGCCAAAACTCAGGAACCTCCTTTGCCGGCAACTGCAGAACCCCATTTCCAAAAGGTCCCGCCTGCTGTCAGAAGAGAAGAAAAAAATCCCTTTGTTCCACCTGAATTTTCACCGGCTCCGCCCGTCGGAGAGCAAAAGAAAGCTGCGGGACCTGCTCCCGCTCCCGGAACCCTTGAGCATCTTGCGGCAACGGTTCGCACCTGCCGGGGGTGTCCCCTTTGTGAGACACGGCTCAACGCTGTGCCCGGGGAGGGAAATCCTCATGCCAAACTTATGTTTATCGGTGAAGGCCCCGGTGCCGACGAAGATCGTCAGGGACGCCCCTTTGTGGGGGCTGCCGGGCAGCTGCTTGACAAGATGATCCTTGCCATGCAATTCAAGCGTGAAGATGTTTACATTGCCAATATCGTGAAATGCCGTCCGCCCCGCAACCGGGCTCCCATGCCCGAAGAGGCTGCCGCATGTATCGGATATCTGGAGCACCAGATACGGATGATCAAACCCGAAGTGATCGTCCTGCTGGGGGCAACAGCTGCTCATTTTCTGCTGAAAAGGGAAGAGGGGATCATGCGTTTGCGGGGAAGATGGCTGGAGTATGACGGGATCCCCGTAATGCCGACCTTTCACCCTGCCTTCCTGCTGCGGCAGGAGTCTGCCAAGCGGGACGCCTGGGAAGATTTGAAGCAGGTCATGCGCCGTTTGGGGATCGAGCCCCCGGCTCCCCGGAGAGCGGCACGATGAGGATCGCTCTTGCCATTTTCAAATATTTCCCTCACGGCGGACTGCAGCGGGATTTCATGCGTATTGCAAAGGAGTTGCTCAAAAGAGGGCATGATGTGACTGTTTTTACCCGCAGTTTTGAGGGAGATGTGCCCGAAGGACTCAAGGTGGAGATCCTCAAACTTTCAGCCTTCACCAATCACGGTAAAGCCGCTGAGTTCGGAGTTCTTTTCGGCAAAGCCGCAGCGGGATTTGATTTGCGTTTCACTTTCAACCGTATCCCCGGAGCGGATTTTTACTTTGCCGCAGACAACTGTATCATGAGTGAAGCCCTGGGGGCTTACCCGGAGTGGTTTCTGAAAATCTCTCCCCGCCACCGCGCCATACTGCAGCAGGAGCGGTCGGTCATGGAACCTTCAAGCCGGACGAAAATCTTTTACATCGTTGAAAGGCAGAAAGAGGACTACCGGAAATTTTACGGGACTCAGGAGGAGCGTTTTTTTTATTTGCCCCCCGGATTGAACGAAGAGTGCTTCAGAACTGCTGACGCAGAAGAAAAACGGCGGAAAAAAAGAGAGGCGCTTGGCATAAAAGAGGATGAACTGCTTTTACTTCTGGTGGGCTCCTTCTTTGAGGGCAAGGGGGCTGACCGTCTTTTGCGTGCCGTGGGCGCATTGCCCGCCCGTCTCAAAGAAAAGTGCCGTATCGCCATTGTGGGCAACATGCCCCGGAAACCTTGTGAAAAACTGTGCCGCAAGGTTGGTATTTCTCCTGAAAAACTGCTCATGCCCGGTCCGGCAAATGATGTCCCCTTGTGGCTTCTTGCCGCAGATCTGATGGTCCATCCCGCCCGCAAGGAGGCGACTGGAACAGTGATCGTCGAAGCCCTCGCTGCCGGATTGCCTGTCATTGCCTCCAGTGAATGCGGCTTTGCCAACTTTGCCGCAGATGCCGGGGGATGTGCGCTGACTCTGCCTTTTGACCAGCAGGAGCTGGACCGGACTCTGGAAGATTTTTTACAGGATGAAAAACTTTCTTTGCTGAAAGAAAAAGCCATTGCTTACGGCGCAAAAGCAGATTTCCGCCGCCGTGCAGCTGCCGCAGTGGATATATTGGAGCAATGGCATGGTTGAGTATATATTGCGCCGCTCCGGCTACTCCTTTCTGATCGTTCTGGGAGTGCTGCTGCTGACTTTTCTGCTTTTCAATGTGGGCTCCGGAGACCCTGCCGGAGCCGTCCTCGGCAAAAATGCCACTCCCGTTGAGATCGAAACACTGCGCCGTCGGCTGGGAAGTGATCTGCCTTTGTTTTACGGACACTTCTGCCGGAGTGAAGCTTTCCGGGAATTTCCTGCAGGCAGCGGCGTTTTCAAACGCACTTTCAGGGAGGAGAAGATCTTTGCTCAGACCCCTTCAGGCATGGTGGAGGTCAAAGGAGACCAATTCAAAGGCGCTCCCGGAACCCTTTTTTACCGTTATCAGTCCAACGGATTCAACTCTCAGTTCCTTAAAACTTTGCAGGAGTTCGTCTCTTTTCAAAAAAAATTCCCTTATATTACTTTCTTCAATTTCGGTGAAAGTCTCATCACCAGAGAACCTGTGAAAGATATCCTCTGGCGGGGCATGAAGGTCTCTCTGCTCCTCATGCTGCCTGTGTTTTTCGGAGAAATGCTTTTCGGTATCGCTTTCGCCCTTATAGCGACAGCCTTCCGCAACCGGTGGCCTGACAGGATGCTGCTGGTGCTTTCGGTGGCGGGAATGAGTGTCAGTTATGTGGTGGTCATCATCATGGCACAGTGGTTCCTCGGATACCGCTGGGGACTTTTTCCGCTCTGGGGATTTGAAAGTGCCGCCAATCTGCTGCTGCCTGTAACAGTTGGGATCATCAGCGGTATCGGTGCCAATGTCCGTTTTTACAGAACGGTTTTTGTAGACGAGCTGGGGAAAGAATATTTGCGGACTGCCGCCGCCAAAGGGGTTTCTCCGCTGCGGCTTTACGGCGTGCATCTCTTGCGCAACGGGGCTTTGCAGATCATTACCCGTGCCGGGAGTTCACTCCCCTTTATTTTTACCGGCAGTCTGCTTCTGGAATCCTTTTTCGGTATCCCCGGACTGGGGTTTGCCGGAATCGAAGCACTTTACAATTCCGATATCGCTTTGCTCAAAGCTCTGGTGGTGTTGAGTGCATTGCTTTTTGTTTTTATCAATCTGCTGTGTGATCTGGTTTACGCCTGGGCCGACCCCAGAGTGCGGGTGACGGCTCAGTGAGCAGAAGTTCAGCAGTATATATTGTCTGAAGGGTAAATAGGATGAAAATAGAACTTCATATTCATACGGAAGGATTTTCCTATTGCGGGAAACTCTCTGTTGCGGAAATTGTTGAACTTTACAGCAAGGCCGGTTATGATGCCATTGTTCTTACCAATCATTTCAACACGGTCTCCCGGCAGTGGTTTGAAAACAATGGGGGCGTTGATTATCTGAAATCTTATTTTGATACTATCCGTCAGGGCATCGAGTTGGGAAAGAAATGCAACTTGCTCGTTATGGGTGGTTTTGAACTCCGTTTCGACGAAAATGAGAATGATTATCTCGTTTACGGAATGACAGAGGAGATGTGTCAGGATTGTGAAAAGATTTTTGCAATGACGCCCCGGGAATTCAAAACTTTTGCTGATGAAAGGGGGGTATTGTTCTATCAGGCTCATCCTTTCCGCAACGGGATAACGGTGGTTCCGCCTGAATATCTTTTCGGGATCGAGGTTTTGAATACTCATCCGCGTCACGACAGCCGCAACGACATCGCTCTTGCCTGGGCGGAAAAATATGATCTGCACAAGATTGCAGGTTCCGATTGCCACCAGACGGTGGATGTGGGAAGCAGTGCCATTCTGACGGATTATCCCGTTAAAAATATGAACGATCTTGTTTATGTGCTGAAAAATGACCTTTATACTTTCGGTGTAAATCCACAATAATTTCCGGAGAAGGATCGTATAAACCAAAAGGCTTTGAAAAAATGAAGTATTGTCAATGTTTATTGTGTATCTTGCTGTTTTGCAGTTTGTCTTTGAGCGGCAGCGGACTTGTGAAGTTCGCTGAGGGAAAAGGCGGTGCACTGCTGCTGACGGGAGACTGTTTGTATGCTGTTCTTGACGGCACTCTCTGCACATACGACATATCAGTGCCTCAGAGTCCCCGTCTGGTACACAAAACACCGGCTGCCGGAAACCGGCAGATGGTATCGGGGGAAAAGTATCTTTATTTGAGCTGTCGTTCCCGGGGCGTGGAGATCTTTTCTCTCGAAAAACCTCAAGCCCCCCGGAAAGTCAGCCATTTTTACCCTTCCGAACTGGCAACCGGTTTGGCACTTTCAGGAAATATACTGGCTGTAACACTGCGTATCTACGGTGTTGAGTTTTTTGATGTCAGCGATCCGCTGAAAGTCCGTCCGTTGGGATTGCTCCGCACGGCTGAAGCTCAATCGGCAGCCTTCTTCGGTAACGGCAGGATCGCCGTCGGCGATTGGGGCGCACGGCGGATATTTATCGGCGATGCAAGTAATCCTGCGGCACCAGCCCCTCTGGCTTTGGCAAAACTTGATGGTTTCGGAGACGGTGTTACTGTCAGGGAAAAATACCTTTATGCGGCAACGGGGATGTATTCGGCAGTCAGAGGCCCCGGGGGGGCGGGAAAAGGAAACGGTTTGGAAATATTTGATATTTCTGACCCCAAAAATCCCCGGCGTACCGGAGTTGTCAAATTCAAGGTCAACCCTTCGGGATTTCCTGATTGGTGGTCGGTCCGGGTCAGCGGCAATACCGTTTTCATTGCCAACGCCGCCAACGGTGTTTATGTGGTGGATGTTGCAGACAAAAGCCGTCCGGAAATTCTCCGGTCAGTCAAGCTGCCCGGAGACAGTGCTTCACAAATCGCCATTGGCAAAGGCACTGTTTATGTTTCAGGATATGGCAGCGGACTCTATCTTTTCAGGGACTCCAGGGCGGGAGAAAATGAATTTGCTCCGTCAAAAATCACCGTTCCCGGTACAGCTCCCGTGCGGCCTGCTGTAAAAGGATTGCGTCATCTTGCTCTGCCTGGATTTGTCTGGAGTCTTGCCCGGTGGGGGAACCGCCTTTATGCCGCCTGCGGTCAGGAAGGATTGAAGGAATTTTCTATTGCTCCTGACGGCTCTCTCCGGCCTGAAAGAACTTTTGCAGGTATTGCAATGGATTGTGCCGTTTCTGAAAAATTGCTGGTCATTGCTGCGGATCAATACTTGAAAATCATAGAACAAGCCACTGGTAAGATATTGAGTATGACCAAAGCACCGGGGAAAGTTCCTTTTTTGCAGCTGCGGCTTTTCGGGGATCGCCTCTATACCGGGGGCCGGACGGGAAAACTTAACGCTTGGGATATCAGTGATCCTGCTGTTCCCAAACGGCAGGCCGAGTTTTCCGGCGGTGGTATCCTTTACGGAGATATGCTCCCGGAGCGGAGTGTTAAAGGCATTTTCCCTGTCAACTGGCACAGCCGCTTTGTCCGCTGGATCAATAAGGAGGGCAAAGAGTGCGGTTCCATACCGGCATTGCGCCGTCACAGCAATCAGCAAAATGGTATCACTGAAGTCAATGGTAAATTTCTGCTGATAGGAAAAAAAGAAGCCTATTTGCTCTCTCCGGATTCCCCCGGCAAGTTTGTAAGAATTCCTATGAAACCCTGCCGCATCGGGATCCCCACATCAGACGGGGATCTGATCGCAGTCAGCGACCGCCGCAACGGCCGGATCTGTTTTTACCGTTTTGACGGGAAAGAGATGAAAGAGTGCCGGGAAAGGCGTATCCAACTCCCCTTTACCCTGACAGGGAGAGTGATCTTTTACAAGGGGAAGGTGTATATCCCCGCCGGGCTTTGCGGCATTTACTACGAATAAAACAATCTGCAGTTCCCAATATAGGGTGATAAAAAGAACAAAATCACAGCCATAAAAAAGAACCGCTGCTGTACTGATAGTGAAGTACGGCAGCGGCTCAAGTTTTTTTACTTTACACCAACCGGTTGAGAGTTCCGCCGGAAATAAAAGAACGCAAGTTTTCTCTTGCTGTGTTGAAAAGCCTCATACGGGCTTCAACCGTTGCCCACGCTGTGTGGGGCGTGATGCGGCAGCGGGGATGGTGGAGCAAAGGATGATCCGCGGGGGGCGGTTCAACACTTAAAACATCGACACCTGCTCCTGAAATTTTCCCTGAATCCAGTGCTTCACGCAACGCTTTTTCGTCGATCAAGCCGCCCCGTGCGGTATTGAGCACGATAGCGCCCTCTTTCATCAGTGAAATTGCCTTGCTGTTGAGCATTTTTTCGTTTTCTTTGAAAAGAGGACAATGGAACGAAAGAACATCACACAAGGGCAGAAGCTCTTCAAAACTTTGGCACACAACAACTCCCGGAATATCAACTTTGCCGGGTGTGCGGGTATATACCGCAACCTTCATGCCGAAAACAAGGGCGATCTCTGTCACCTTGCGGGCGATGGCGCCGAAACCCACGACTCCCAGAGTTTTGCCGGTCAGCTCCAGTTGCGGTGTAAGCACCTGACAGAAATCCTGTGAGGTGCTCCAATCGTACCGGGCGTGGAGTTCGACTTCACGGGCAAGATTGAGGAGCAAAGCAAAGGTGTGCTGTGCCACACTGTCGGTGCTGTAAGAGGGAACATTGGTCACGGCTACACCTGCGGCACGGCAGCTTTCCAGATCGACCACATTGTATCCTGTGGCAAGGATCCCGATGTATTTGAGACGGGGGAGCTGCTTCAGGAGTTCGCTGTTGATGACCGTCTTGTTGATAAGCAGCGCATCGGCATCAAGAGCACGCTCAACGACCTCCTCAGGAGCGGTACGCAAGAAAGCTTTGAACTCCCCTTCACCGCTCCAGAAAGCGCTGTCTATCAGATGGTCAAAATTGGAAACAAAGTCCTCAAGCTGAACGATCTTCAACATCTGTCAGGCATCCACGATAGCGAACATGATGGCGCTTTTGAAAACCTCAACGCCGTCAACGGTCATGCGGCAGCTGCCCTTGCCGAAACGGGACTTTGAAGGAGGCAGATCACATTCAATGACCAGCTGGTCCCCGGGAACCACAGGAATCAGAGATTCAGCAAAGTCGATGGACATGAAAAAGCCAAGTTTTCCTTCATTTTCGGGGCGTGAAAGCACACAGGCGCAACCTGCCTGAGCACCGATTTCGCACAGGATATTTTCGGGCATGACAGGAGCTTCCATCCCGGCGAAAATGGGTTCGTTGGCAGAGACATTTTTGACAGCCACGATCGTGGTACCTTCCTCTTTCAGCACATAATCAATGAGCAGGAAAGGATAACGGTGGGGCATGAGCGCTTTGGTCTGTTCCTCGTTGAGTTTGAGTTCAGCACCGCGGTCAGCTGCGTTGAAAAGCTCAGGCATGGCTTTGGGAGCGGGCAGAGGACGGACCGCAAGGGTGATTTGACTGTCGCAGGCGGCGCCTGAAGCGTTGGAAATTTCAGTTTTAAATGTGAGTTCCCGATCGGCTTCGGCGATGAGCTCCACTTCGACTTTGATCCGGTCGCCGGGCACATTGGGACGGCGGAAACGGGTCTTGCCCATGCTTTTGATATAGATGTATTCCCCCTCAGCAGGAGCAAGTTTGTCTTTGCCCAGCAGTTCGGCAAGCTGGCGCATTGCTTCGACTTGAAGCACGCCGGGCATGATGGGATGGTTGGGGAAATGACCGTTGAAAAACTCTTCATTGTTGGTCAGGTTTTTGACAGCAACAGCGTGGGTCTCATCAATGATTTCCGCCCGGTCCAGCATCAGCCTCTGGCTCCACACCGGCAACGCTTTTTTCAATGCGTTGATATCGTACAATTTACCCATAATACTTTCCTCCTCATTATTTTTTATGCCTGATCAGCGGCAAGTTCGATCAATTTTTTTGCAAGTTCAACATTTTTCGGGTGTCCGGGACGGATGGCGATGATCCTGCCTGTCAGGCGCATCCCGGTGAGTTTCAGATCCCCGATCATGTCAAGGATCTTGTGACGGACGATCTCGTTCTGAAAACGCAGTTTTTCTTTGCAGATGATGGCGCCGTCATGGATGATCGCCGCCGCATCAAGACTGCCCCCTTTGACCAATCCCATGGCGAGGAGCTGTTTCAAGTCTGCAAAGTTGACAAAGGTGCGTCCGGGAGCGATTTCTGCACCGTAGGTCTCTGTATTGAGTTCGTACTCAAAGAACTGCGGATCGACCGGACACCCCTTGAAAGAGGTGATGCAGGAAATGGTCAGCTTTTCACTGTCAGGAAACATGGCGATCTGGGTGTTTCCGCCTTCGATCAGTATGGGATGGGGAGGGGTGAAACTTTTTACCTCTGCTTCCTGTTCAACGGCACCGCCTGCTTCGGCGATCATGTTGTAATAGGGCAGGGAACTGCCGTCGGCGATAGGGGGTTCGAGACCATCCATTTCCACAATGCAGTTGTCGATTCCCCAGGCATGGAGCGCAGAGAGGATGTGTTCAACGGTGTAAACGATCGCAGTTTTGGAAATGGCAATGGTGGTGCCCCGCTGGACATCTACCACGCAGCGGGCAGAGCCCGGAATAAAAGGACGCTCCGGAAGATCCACCCGGCAGAAAAGGATACCGGTGTTTACCGGAGCCGGAGTGATCCGCAGCGTCGCCCGCACCCCTGTGTGGAGTGCAATGCCGGAAAATTGGGCTGTTCCGGCTAAAGTTTTCTGTTTTTTCATCTTTTTTTGTCTTTTTGATTTGACTTTGACACATTCATGCGTAATAATATAATACCTGACAGGGGGTAATTTCAAATTGAAAGTTGTTTTTTATGTCTGAAAAAGTGAAAATTGTTGCAATTACGGGTCCTACAGCTACCGGAAAAACGGCGCTGGCTGTGAAATTGGCTCAAACCTTTGACGGAGAGATCGTCAGTGTGGATTCACGGCAGGTCTATTCTTACATGGATCTGGGAACGGGAAAAGATCTTGAAGAATACGGCTCTGTGCCTTATCACCTCATCAATATTGCCGATCCGGAGCGTGATACCTACAACTTGAGCGAATTCTGCCGCGATGCCTTTGCCGCAGTCGATGATATCCGCAAAAGGGGGAAACTCCCCATACTTTGCGGCGGTACGGCATTGTATCTTGACGCATTGCTCAAGGGGTACCGCCTTCCGGGAGGACAGCTGCCGCCACGGGAAAAAGGTGTGGCGCGGAGCACGGCTGATCAGAGTGCGGCTTTTTCCTTCACCCCTCCCTTTGAACTTGCACCTCTGGTCATCGGAGTTCTCTTTGACCGTTCTGTTGTCCGGGAGCGCATTGAGAAGCGTCTGGACGCACGCTTTGAGGCGGGAATGATCGACGAGGTGAAAAAGCTTCACGATGAAAAGGGCGTTTCATTTGAAAAACTTGAGTTTTTCGGCCTTGAGTATCGTGAGATCGCTTTTTATCTTCAGGGCAAATGTTCTTTTGAAGAGATGCGGCAAAGTCTGCTGGATAAGATCCGCCAGTTTGCCAAGCGTCAGGATATTTTCTTCCGGAAGATCGAGCGCTCCGGGCAGGAGATTTTCTGGTGCCGTGAGGGAAAAGAGCCGGATCCTTTTGAGCTTGTGAAACTTTTTCTTGAGAACAGAGAACTCCCTCCTGTCACTTTCCGCCTTGCCGATGTCAACTACGGCAAAAAGAAGTGAATCATTCAGGCCACTGCCATTCCCCATTGAAATAGGTTTCAGTGCGGCTGAAGGGGGAACTGCCGAAAAATCCTCTGGAGGCTGAAAGCGGGGAGGGGTGGGCCGAGGTGATGATCAGATGTTTTGAGCTGTCCGTCAGGGCAGCTTTTTTTATGGCGAAAGCTCCCCATAAAATGAAGACGATGTGCTCTTTTTTGGCATTGAGAGCACTGATCACTGAATCGGTGAAAAGCTCCCACCCGAGTTTGCCATGACTGCCGGGTGTATGGGCATCCACAGTAAGGACCGCATTGAGCAGCAGCACGCCGTGCTCCGCCCATGATCTCAGAGAGCCCGGCTCCCGTTTCAGATCGTTGCGGAACTCTTTTTTGATGTTCCGCAGCGAAGGAGGCTCCTTGATGCCGGGAGGCACATCAAAGGCAACGCCGTAGGCCTGTCCCTCATCATGATAGGGGTCCTGTCCCAATATGACTACGCGGACATCCTCAGGCGCAGTGAGCTCAAAAGCTGTGTAAGCCCCGTGATCCGGCGGAAACACCGTCCCTGCTTCACGCCTGGCGGCAACCTTTTTTTCAGTTTCCGCCAGAGCGTTGAAGTCGGTGAAGCCGGTGAGAAAAGTTTTCCAGTTTTCCGGGAGCATCATTGGTTCAGAGTGCCGCCGGCAAGAACGGTTTCACGGTCTGCTTCTGAAAGAAGCGCCTGGAAAGATATCTGCTTTTTGCTGTTGTCTGCTTTGCACAACTCGGCAGTAAGATCATTGCCTTTGGCAAGCTGTTCACGGATATTGGCAAAGAAAAGAGCATCTCCTTCTTCAATGAGTTCGTAATCTGCCGCATCGGCGAAGATCATGGGAATGATCCCGAAGTTGACCAGATTGGCACGGTGGATACGCTCAATGGCAAGTGCCGCAACAGCTTTGACCCCCAGATACATGGGACAGATAGCGGCATGTTCCCGGCTGGAGCCCTGTCCGTAACTGTCCCTGCCGATGATGATACCAGCCTTTCCGGCATCTCTGACGGCGGCGGCACGCTCGGCAAAACTGGGTTTTCCCGGCTGGGTGAAACACTCAAAAACCACCTTGGAGTAGGCGGGAATATTGCTCCGGAGTTTCAGATGGACTCCGGCGGGCATGATGTGGTCGGTGGTGATCTTGTCCCCTACCTTGATGACCGCAATGCCGTCCAGATTTTCCGGGAGCGCCGTGTTTGAAGGCGGTTCGCCGATGGTGGGTTTGCGGATGATCTCTGTACCGGCTTTGGGTTGTTTGAAATAGGCATCGTCAATGAAGTAATTTTCAGGCTCAGTGAAAACAGGAACTTCCAGACCTGCCGTTGCGGGATCCGTGAAAACACCTGTCAAAGCTGTCGCTGCAGCTGTTTCAGGACTGACCAGATAGGATTGATCGCCCTTGGTTCCGGAGCGCCCGGCAAAGTTGCGGTTGAAGGTTCTGACCGTGACCGTGCCGTCGGCGGGACTCTGCCCCTGACCGATACAGGGACCGCAGCCCACTTCAAGAATACGGGCTCCCGCTGCCACCAGATCGGCAAGCATACCGTTGCGGGCGAGCATTTCAAGGGTCTGGCGGCTGCCGGGGGCGATACCCAGAGTGACAGTGTCGCTGATATGTTTGCCTTTGAGCATGGTCGCCACTGTGGCAAGGTCACGGTATCCGCCGTTGGTACAGCTGCCGATAAGGACCTGATCCACCTTCATCCCTGCCAGAGATGAGACCTCTTTGATGTTGTCGGGGGAAGAGGGACAAGCTGCCATGGGGACGATTTCTGCAAGATCGATCTCAATGACTCTGTCGTACTCAGCATCGGGATCGGCGGCGCAGGGAACAAAGTCCTTTTCCCGGTTCTGCCGTTTCAGAAAATCCCGGGTGGCTTCGTCAGAAGGAAATACGCTGGTGGTCACTCCCAGTTCAGCGCCCATATTGGTGATGGTGGCACGCTGGGGAACAGGAAGCGTTGCAACGCCTTCACCGAAATATTCAACGATAGTGCCCACATTGCCTTTGGTGGTAAGGATGGAAAGAAGTTTCAGGATCACATCCTTTGCGGCGCAGAAGGGACGCAGACGGTTGGTCAGTTTTACACCGACGACTTTGGGATAAGGGATGCGGAAGGGTTTTCCCGCCATGGCAAGAGCTACATCAAGACCGCCTGCTCCGATAGCCATCATGCCGATACCGCCCCCCGTTGGCGTGTGGGAGTCGGAACCGATAAGCGTTTTGCCGGGAATACCGAAACGCTCCAGATGGAGCTGGTGGCAGATACCATTGCCCGGAGGGGAAAAGATCACGCCCTTATTGGCACCAACACTTTGGAGATAGAGATGGTCGTTGCGGTTTTCAGGACCATTCTGCATCATATTGTGGTCAACATAAGAGACGGAAAGCTCCGTTTTGACCTGAGGAATACCCATTGCTTCAAGTTCAAGATAAGCCATGGTGCCGGTGGCATCCTGAGTCAGGGTCTGGTCGATTCTGATCGCTACCGGCTCCCCGGGAACTTTGGAGCCTGAGACATAGTGGGCATCAATGATCTTTTGTACTAAAGTACCGCGTGCCATGATAGTTTCCTCCTGTGTTGAAATGTGATTTGCATAAAATAGCACAGAAAGAGGATTTTTTCCACATCAAAAGGTATGGAAAATCAATTTTTTCCGGATTCCAGGCGGATCCGGGGGTCGGCAGCGGTATAGAGCAGATCTGAAATGAATATTCCTCCCAGAGTCAGGGCGCCGCCAATGGCAAAAAGCGCCATTTGCAGCGGATAGTCTCTGCTGGAAAGAGAGTTGAGGGCAAGAGTCCCCATTCCCGGAATGGAAAAGATGTGTTCAACGATAACGCTTCCCGAGACAAGGGCGGGGAGCATACCGCCGAAAAGGGTGATGAGGGATATGACGGCGTTCCGGAATGCGTGGTGCCAGAGGATCGCTGTTTCTCCCGCTCCTTTTGCCCGTGCTGTCCGCACATAGTCCCCCCGAAGCGCTTCAAGCATACCGCTTCTGGCGTATCGGGAAAGGGCGGCAAGACCGCCGTAGGAAAGACAGAGCACCGGGAGTGTATAGCATTTGACCAGTTCCCAGTGGAGCTGCCAGATGGTCAGACGGGAACCGTTGTCAGGTGTCAGCCCTTTGAGAGGGAATATCTCCCAGAGTCCCCCTGAACAAAAGAGCGCCTGAAGCAGAAGCCCCACCCATATCACAGGGAGAGAATAGAGGGCAAAGAGAATGAATCCCGTTACCTGGTCTGCTCTGGAGTCGGCGTACTTTGCCGAGTAAACACCCACTGGAATGGCAATGAGATAGGTGAGGATGACAGCAAATATATTCAGTTTGAGCGTTACAGGGAGATGTTCGGCAATGAGATCAAGGACTTTCCTTCCCGGATCGACCGTGGCGGATTCCCCGAAATCACCTTTCAGAACGCCACGCATCCAGTAATAAAATCCAATAACAACAGGGCGGTCCAGATGCAGTTTTTCCCGGAGGGCGTTATTGCTCCGCAGCCCCCCTTTTTCTGCCGAAACAGCATTCCCCGCATCGCCGCTGTTGAGCATATTGCTTTTGGTGGGATCTCCCGGCGCAAGACGCAGCAGCATGTAGCTTGCCAAAAGAATGATCAGCAAGGTCAGCGATGCCAGCAAAAGGCGCTTGATAATGTATTCAATACTCATTGTTATCCTATTCCACAGGGGTGAAATCCACTTTGGTCAGCAAGAAGCCCCCCAGAACGAAGGGAATGGCAAGAAAGGCGATACCCAGTTCAGGTTTTCCGCCGCAGGCAGTGACGATACCGATAAGGAGCGGACCGACGATGGTGGTGAATTTTCCGAAAAGATTGTAGAATCCGAAAAACTCAGCCGCATGGGCAGAGGGCACGATCCGGCTGAAAAGGGAGCGGCTCAGAGATTGGATACCGCCTTGAGAGGTACCGATCAAAACTGCAAGAACGATGAAAATATGGAGCCGATATCCGTGCAGTGCCGGAATGGAAAGCAAAAGCGCCAGCACCGAAATGAGAAAGTAGATGCCGATAGCTGCCAGAACCAGATTCCGGGGAGGGTAGAGTGAAGAAAGTTTCCCATACAAAAGCGTACAGGGAAAGGCGAGAAACTGCAATCCCAGTATGACCGCCAGTAATTGAGGCGTGGTAATGCCGATATCATCGGCAATAGGAGTTGCCATAGTATAGATGGTCCCCACGCCGTCGATGTAGAGAAAGTAGGCAATAAGAAAGAGAAGGATATTTTTATTTTTCAGCAGACTCTTGAAATTGGAAATAAAATTCAAAGACAGATCTCTTTCTTTACGGGTTTCACGGATAAGATATAAGGCAGGCAGCGTCAGCACCAGCCACCAGACTGCCGCAATGATAAAAGCATATTTGATGGCGGCGATCAGATCCTGGATCACAAAGGTCAAAGCAAGACAAATCACAAAAGGAATGACGCCCCCCACATATCCCAGAGCATAAGCCAGTGAAGAGAGCCGGTCCCGGATCTCAGGAGGAGCCACTGAAAGAAGCAGTGAGTCGTAAAAAGAGTTGGCGCTCATGTAGCACCCAAGACTGATGAAACTTAAAAGCAGCACACCCCACGCCATGCCTTGCTGCATAAAGACAAAGGCGGCTGTGCTGAGGACTCCCCCCAGAACGAATGCCGCAAAAAGCTGTTTTTTACAGTGGAATTTATCTGCAAAAAATCCAAGAGATATGGAAACGATCCCGGCAGCGATCCCCGCTGTACTGCAGACATATCCCCAGTAGGCTGTGGTGTTTTCTTTGCCCCAGACATCATTGGCGCAATATTTGAAAAGGATAGCCGCAAAGACAGTCCGGACGATCAAGGCGTAGGCGGCATTGCCCATATCGTATGCGACCCAGGCTTTTTGAGCAGAATCAAGTTTCATTTTTCTTTTTCTGTAAAGATGATACCGGCATAGCCGACGATGTGGTTGAAATCTTTGGAAACAACTCCGGAATCGGTGACTTCAGTTACTTTGCCTGTGATGGATACTCCCGCAGCTTCCATGGTTTTCAGAAAGAGCACTGCCGGATTGATACCGCAAATAGTGGCATGGCTTTTATTGAGAAAGGCTGCCAGTCCCGGGATATCACCATTGGCAATGAATTCAGCCCCTTCTCTGTCAAGAGCATTGAGCTTTGGGGGATCCACCGGAAGACCGAAGGGGGGGTAACCGAAACTTTTCCCGTAATGGGTAAAGTCACCGCTGATGACCCAGAGCGTTTCCGGTGTATGGAGTTTTGCAAGAGATTTTCCCAAAGCTGCGGCAGAACGCAGATCCAGCTGTCCGGCAAGGACAGGGACTATTTTTATCCCTTCAAAAAGGTATTGCAGCAAAGGCAGCTGCACTTCAATGGAGTGCTCCTGCCAATGGGGCGCGTTGTCAAAGTGCAGCTCAGGAATGGGGGCGTCTTTCAGAAGGTTCAGTGCCTCACTATCTGCTTCAACAGTGCCGAAAGGTGTTGCCCATCCGCTGAAATCAGCAATGGCGGCACCTGTCAGAAAGGAACGGTGGGAGGGAGCGATGATGACCGCTTTTGAAAAATTTTTCCCCCGTGCAGCTGCCAGAGTCCGCAGGGCTGTTGGCATGGAAAACACATAGCCCGCATGGGGAACCATGCACCCACATACGCCCGGTACCGGATCCGGCAATTCCACTGTCTGCAGCTGGCGCCGGAGCATGGCAGATTCAGCACCGTAAAATGTTCCTGCAACTGCCGCAGATCGGATTGATTGTTTCATAAACTGCTCCGTAGATAAACTGCTCCGTAGATATCAGATTTGGTATTTATATAATATACTGCGGAAAAGTACGAATTTCAAGAAATTTACGGGATTCGTAATTTGAAGGTGTTTTCCAGAAGAGAGCCCCCAAGGATCAGCAGTGCCGCCGCAAGCGCCAGATAAGGGGCATACTCTTTGTATTCAGTGTATTTAGGCTGTTCGATGTTGGTCTTTTCAAGAGCATTGATATCGTTGAGCACCTTTTTCATGCCTTCGCCGTCAGCTGCCCGGAAAGTTGTTCCGCCGGTGATCTTTGAAATGGCGCTGAGAAGCTTTTCATCAAAATCTGCCGGTACCTTCTGAAATCCGTATCCCGTCTGAATATAGGCATTGCTGCTGCCGATACCTACGGTGTGGATGATACAGTTGAACTCTTTGGCAAGATTGGCGCTCTGTTCCGGCGTCAGGCGGTTTTCCACGGTGTTGGCGCCGTCAGTGAAAAGGATCAGCACCCGGCGGGGAGCTTTGGAGTTTTTAAGACGCCTTGTTCCGGAACTGATGGCTGAGGCAATACCGGTGGCACTGCCCAGTTGTCCCGGTTCAAGGGTTTTCAGCCGTTCCAGAAGCCAGCGGTGATCCAGAGTTGGGGGCGAGAAGCTGTAGGCAAGATCCGCAAAGCCGATGAGACCGATCCTGTCATTGGGGCGGGCGAGGATAAATTTGCGGATCTCCTCTTTGGCTGTTTCCAGACGGTTTTTCAAAGCTCCGCTGCTGATTCCTTCTGAAAAGGCTTTGGCACTTGAGATATGTTCCGGAACATCTATGGCACGCATACTGTCAGACATATCAAGGGCTAGCACGATGTCGATCCCTTTGGAACGGACGATCAGTTTTTCATCACCGCTCCGGGGGCGTGCCAGTGCCGCGATCAAAAGCAGCAGAGCAAGGAGATAGAGCCAGTTGGCAGCACCTGTTGAACGCTTTTTGCTGCAGGCGCGTTTGAAGATCCCCGCAGAAGGCACCACGATGGAAGGATTTTTTTTCAGATAAACAAGATAGTACCAGAGCAAAGGCAGGAGAAGAACGCCCGCAAGTGCCCAGGGAAAAGCGAATTCAAACATTATTTTTCCTCCTTTTCAGCCGCAGAAGTATTTTCAACCAGTTCTACAGCACTTTCCACAGCCGTATTGACCGCGGCGGCATCGCAGGGAGCCTGGGCAAATTTGATCATATCGGCTGCATTGAGAAAGTTCCGCAGAAAGCTGCCTGCACGGGGGGGCAGGGCGGAGTGGTGCTCCATTTCCTCCAGAAATTCCGGCGTCGTTTTCCCGGATGCCGGAAGAGAAAAGCGCTCTTCCAGATAATTTCGCAGCAAATCTGAAATACCGGCGATCCCCTCTCTGGCTGTGAGATGACGCCCCAACACCTCTGCCCTGAGAGAATTCAAAGCACCCAGTGTACGCTGGCGGAGTGAAAGAGGTGGAGCACTCTTCCTGCGTTTTTTGAAAATCAGCCACAACGCAAGGGGAATAATGAGCAGAAGAAGCCAGAGCAGATGATACCAGGGGGAACGCTCCCGTGGCAGGGGGGATTCGGCGGCAAGTTCCGGAGCTCCTGATCCGACTGCCGGAAATTCCTGTATTTTCAGCGCCGGGACCGCCAGAAGAAATTTTTCCGGAGCTGCGTTTTTTGGCGCCGGTGAAATTTCCACTGTCAAAGTTCCCGGTTTGGATTCTCCCGGACGGATACAGCAGATAGATCCTTCAACACAATAGAAGTCATATTTCCAACTTCTTTTTACCCTTTTCGCTGTTGCCGGACGGGAAATAACTGTGCCCTTGCCCGGTGTTATGGCAACACTCAATATTTCACGGTACCGGGGGAGTTTGAATTCAGTTTTGACTGAAACGACCTCACCGACGCAAGGGGTGCCTGAGTGGATGAGAGCTGCCTCTTTGGGCAACTGCGTTTGGAGTTGTTCCCGCTCCGAAAGAACATATCCGGAGCCGCTCCACAACAGGTAAAGCACAACGAGTGCGGCACCAAGGCACAGCAGTATGAGCCATATCTTTTTCACAACTTGTTATTCTCCTGAATACTTCAATGTTTGCTCCGGTTGTTCCGGAGAGCATAGAATTGGATCAATGGTCCCAGCACATCGCTGCCGCTTTCAATTTCAACTCTGTCCACCCGGGCGCTGCGGCACAAGGCGGCAACGGCATTTGAGGCGCTGTCCATTTCAGCCTGGAGTCTTTTACTGTCTCCGGCATCAAAGGAGATCACTTCCCCTGTTTCCGCATCTTCGACGACGATAGAGGAATCCACCTGCCAGTTGCGTTCGGAGGGATCGTAGATTTGAACCGCGATCACATCATGACGGCGGTTGAGCTGTTTCAGCGGCATTGAGAACTCTTTGCTGTCAATAAAATCGCTGATGAGAAAGACCACGCTGGATTTTTTCAGCAGACGGGAGCTTTCACGCAAAGCAAGACCGATATCCGTTCCTTTGTTTCGGGGTTCAAATGCAAGCATTTCACGGATCAGCCTCAGGGTATGACGCCTTCCGGAACGGGGGGGTACATAAAGTTCGATCTTGTCACTGAACATCAACAGCGACACCTTGTCATGATTTTTTGAGGCGCTGAAAGCGATCAATGCCGCCAGCTCCGCAGCACTCTGGCGCTTGGACTTTGCCGCTGATCCGAAAGCGCCGGAGCTGGAAACATCTACCAGAAGCATGATATTGAGCTCTCTTTCCTCCACAAATTTTTTGACAAAGGGAGCCCCCATGCGTGCAGAAACATTCCAATCAATAGTTCTGGCGTCATCTTCCACGGTATATTCCCGCACCTCTTCAAACTCGATACCGGCACCTTTGAAGACGCTGCGGTAAGCGCCGCCTGAGATCTCATCGACCATCCGGTTGGTGCGGATCTCAAGAAGTCTGATCTGTTTTACAAGTTCTTCCGGGATCATAAAACTTTTTTCCGTTCAGCTTTCATGCTCATGGGGATCAGGGGGTACGCAGTTCTGCCAGCAATCTTTCGATCACAGCATCGGAGTCCACATTTTCAGCCTCAGCCTCGTAAGAAAGCATCAGGCGGTGGCGCAGCACATCGGGAGCGATCTCTTTCACATCCTGAGGCAGAACATATGCTCTGCCGTTGAGCAGAGCCAATCCCCTGGCTGCCAGCGAAAGGGCAACACCTGCCCGGGGACTTGCTCCAAAGGTCAGCATGGCGTCAATAAAATCAAGGCGGGCACTGTTCTGGCGGGATGAAAGAGAATCACGCCAGCCCGGACGGGTGGCAATGACGATGTCAAGAATGTACTCCAGGATCTTTTCGTCAATGTAAATGCGGTCAAGAATACGCCGGGCGGTCAGTATGTCGGCAAGGGATGCAACTGTTACGGCAGGTTCCGGAGCGTGGGGATGAGCCATGCGTTCCAGTATTGTGCGTTCTTCGGAGCGTTCCGGGTAGCCCACGCGCAGTTTGAACATGAAACGGTCCAACTGAGCTTCAGGCAGGGGATAGGTGCCTTCCTGCTCAATGGGGTTTTGAGTTGCCAGAACCAGAAAAGGTTCCGGAAGAGGGATCTTTTCACCGCCGATGGTGATCTGTTTTTCCTGCATGGACTCCAGAAGGGCACTTTGGACTTTGGCTGGAGCACGGTTGATTTCATCAGCAAGAAGCATATTGGCGCAGACGGGACCGGCTTTGACTGAAAACTCTCCGGTGGCGGCATTGTAGATCCTTGTTCCGACCACATCGGCAGGGAGCAGATCAGGCGTGAACTGGATCCGGGAAAAGGTGCAGTCCAAAGTCTGGGCGATGGTTTTGACGGTCAGGGTTTTGGCAAGTCCGGGGACACCTTCCAGAAGGACATGACCGTCGGCGATCATAGCAAGCAGTATGCGGTCGATAAGTTTTTCCTGACCGGCAATGATTTGGGACACCTGGGTGCGTATCAGCTGCAGCGGCGCACAGACGGTGCGCAGTTCATCCTGAAGCTGCTGAATATCCTTTTGTTCCATAGAAATGCAATTCTCCTCTTTTTTACAAATGGAAAGTTCCTTGACGGAAACATGCGGGAAAAGAAATCTCCTCTTCCCGCATTCAAGATAATATGATATCGAAAAGAAATCAAATTTATTTTGGGATTCCCACGCTGTGAGTCAGAAGAACTTTCTCAGATTGGGTGAGCTTCAGTTCTTTGGCAAGGACAGCAGGTTTGGGAATGGAACCGATGGCGCAGGTCCCCAGTTTCATGGCAGCGGCGGCAAGGTAGATGTTCTGGCTGACATAACCCACATCCATTGCAGCGTAATGGAGCGCTCTGGGCGTTGCGCCGGAAAGTTTGCTGTTGGAAACGATCACAATGTAGATGGGAGCGGCAAAACGGCCGGCGTTGCTTCTCAAATCTTTTGTTGAGACCTGGATCATCTTATTTTCTTTGGCGGCATACGCCCAGGCTCCTTTGGCAGTGAGCATATAAAGGGTAATCTCCTGACAGTTTCTGGCAGTGGGAGCAGTCCGTTTGCCATCGGCACGGTTGACTCCGAAGGCGCTCCAGAAGAGCTGGGAGATCTGCTGCATGGTCAGCATGTCTGCTTTGTATTTTCTGATGGTTTTGCGGGCGTTGAGAGCTTCGTTGAGAGTCATTCCCCCATTTTTGACGGGGACGGGAAGTTTTGTCTCGGCACCCTGAAGGGCGAGGACCATAGTGAGCAGGGCGGAAAGGATCATTGCTTTTTTCATAAAATCACTCCTTAATTTTTCCAGTTGATTTCTCATTTTCCGGGGTATTCCGGAACTCCTGAGAGTTAATTTAACACCGTTTTTTGCAAATTTCAACCGAAAATACCAATTTTTTTTCATGATTGCTCTTGCAATGACAGCAAAACGGTATTATATTAGGAAAGTATCATCCTTTTAATGATGCCAGCTTAGCTCAGTTGGCCAGAGCAGTTGACTTGTAATCAGCAGGTCGTGGGTTCGACTCCCACAGCTGGCTCCATTTTTTTTGCCCCGGTTTGCGGGCGGGATGAAAAAGATTTATCGGCAGGATCGAAGTCTCCTGTAGTTCCATGGCGTAAAAGCCGAGTTTAATTTAACAAAGATGGAAAAAATGACAACAAAGGTATTTATTGACGGGAAGGCCGGTACTACCGGACTTCGTATTTATGAACGGCTTCAGGCAAGAAACGATATCGAGTTGCTGACTCTTTCTGAGGAGGAACGCAAAAATCCTGAAAGCCGCCGCAAGATGCTCAACTCCTGCAACATCGCTTTCCTCTGTCTCCCCGACGATGCTTCCCGGGAAGCTGTGGCGATGATCGAAAATCCCGATGTGGTCGTGCTTGATACTTCAACGGCACACCGGACTCTGGATGATTGGGCGTATGGATTTCCGGAACTTTCTCCTGAATTCTTTCAGAAAGTTGCGTCTTCAAAGCGCATAGCTGTTCCCGGGTGCCATGCAAGCAGATTTATTGCATTGGTGCGTCCCTTGATCGATGCGGGGATCATGGCTGCTGATACGCTGCTGACATGCCATTCTCTTACCGGCTACAGCGGCGGCGGCAAGAAGATGATCGCTGAATATGATGATCCTGAGCGTCCGCAACTTTTTGACGCTCCCCGCCAGTACGGATTGACCCAGCAGCATAAACATCTTAAAGAGATGGTGAAGATCTCCGGCTGTTCCTCTGCTCCTGTTTTCTGCCCCATCGTTGCAGATTACTACAGCGGTATGTTGGTGACAGTGCCTGTTTTCAAGTCTCAGCTCTGTAATGGCGCGGGGATCGAAGATATCCGCAAGATTTACCGTGATCTCTACAACAGCAAGCTGGTCTTTTATGCCGAAAACGCTTCAGAAGGCGGTCTGCTTTCAGGGAATGCCATGAGCGGCAAAGACTCCATGCAGATCATGGTTGAAGGCAATGAAGAGCGTATACTGCTCCTTGCCCGCTACGACAATTTGGGCAAAGGTGCTTCCGGTGCCGCTGTTGAGTGCATGAACATTGTAATGAAACAGGCGCCTGAAACCGGATTGGATCTCTGATCTTTTCAGGAGTGATGATTCAGCACAGAACGGGCTTTCCGCAGTTTATTTCTGCGGAAGGCTTTTTTGTATTCAGAGCAATATAAAACTCTCCAAATTCTCTCCCGCATTCAAAAAATAAAACCGCTGCCGGAAATTTTTGACAGCGGTTCTGGATCCTTTGATTTATAAATTTTCAACTGCCTGCAGCCAGAAGGGGATCTGTCGTAAATTTGTCCTGAGAAAATATACTCTCAACAGATTCACTACCGCAGCTCCAGGCGAAGAGGTCGTTGGGTATTTCTTCATCAAAACAAAGCTCAGATGAAATCCCTGCCGGAGTTTCCGGCGTGAAGGTGTCGTCAGAAATCAACGCATTTGCGGTGCTGGGATCTGCAAACATACAATCAGGATCCTCTGCAGCACAGGACTCATTTTCGCTCATCAGTTGGGGCATGACCTCAAAAATAAGTTCCATTGAATCATTTTGATAAAGGGAATACCAGGTGGTGTCGTATGTGATGGTCTGACCGACAGACAAGCTTCCCAGGGTTGCGCCATCCAAGGTGAATGAGAGAGATATATCGGCAAACTGAGCGCCATTGGAAAATGATGCAAGTTTATAGATTCCGGAGTCCAATCCTGCGGCAGCAGAGAGTGTCAGATTAGCGTTGCTGAGATACTCAAATCCTGTGATCAACGGTGTTGTCAACGAGAGTGCAAAGTCATTGACAAGGTCAAAAGTCACATTGACCCCGCTGTCTGCGACGACCATTCCGTCAGTCAAATCGATCTTTCCGGAAAGAGTTGCACCGTTGGCAACAGTCAAACTGCACTGTGATCCTGAAAGTTCCAAATTTCTGACTGTTGCCGGGGAGGCGATCCAGGCACTTCCCGTACCGGTCAGGGCAAGATTTGAAACTTTGCCGCCACGGATGAGAGCTTCGCCGCCGGAAACAGTCACATCATTGACTGCCGCCCCGGAATAAACGGAGAGGCTGCCGTCGGTGACGGTGATACCATCGGCAGTTGTACCTGAGGTAACAACTGTATTGCCGCAAGTTTGTATATTGGCAGCAGAAGTATCGTCACAGAGGTAAAGTACAGCATCCCTGCTGACTGTTACACCATCAATGCAGGTATTGGCTGCTGCTGTTCCGTTGTCCGTGAAATATGGGGTGGGGGAGGGCGTCATCAAAGAGTCATCTCTGCAAGAACCATTCAAACTCATGTTCAGTGAAAGCCCCGTATATACCTGTGCTCCATCAGCAATATTCAAATCAGAAACGATAGCCCCCCGGAAGATGTCCACCCGGGTTCCGGATTCCAAATCGGCACCTGTCAATTTTCCCCCAGCCATAATGACGGAGGAAGCTCCTGCATGGGCGGTCAGATCCAGCACTTCTGAATTGGACCATATCTCCAATTTAGCTCCGGAGTGAAGAGTGACTCGGGTCGCAGAACCGGTCTCGCGAAGCGCAAGCAGACCGCCGGAACTGACGGTAATATCAAAGCCTTGACCATTGTAAGCAGTCAACAGAGGTCCATCCATCTGTTGAAAACTGCTGGAGTATGTCATCAGTCCGCCGGAGGAGATGACAACATTGGAAGCCGTTCCTCCGGCAACCACCATGATACCGCCATTTTTGATGGCGACATCTGTAATGCGGGCTTCGGCATGTTCCACCAGCGTAATTCCTCCTGAAAGAATAACATCATGGGCACTTCCTCCGTTAGAGATCACAAAGCCGCCATTGGCACCGATCCGGATATCAGACCCCACGCCGCCTGAGTGGATCCAGATATAGCCGCTGCTGCCTGCTTCGACATCTTGAGCGTAACCCCCGTAAAGATAGATTTCTCCGTCATTGTCCGTAAAGGCGCGCGAAAGGGTGGCTCCGGCAAAGACATTGACCTGTCCGGAGGCGTGGTTGTCAACATCAAAGGCTCTGGCGCCGCTGTGAAGCTGCATGGCACCGCCGGAACCGCCCCCCTGGGGATACACGAACCCGGTCGTGTGCAGTTTTGAAACGACGCCGCCTTTATAAACTTCGAGATAGGTGTTGACATCTGCTGTGATATCAGTAAGGACTCCATTGCGGACTTCATAGCTTTTTCCGCCGGAAACAAACTGAACATTGGTATCGCTGGAAATGCCGAGCTGGAGTTTGATATGACTGCCGGTACACACCAGATCTGCAACGCTTGCTCCGGCTGAAAGATAAATCGTTCCTCCTTGCTGTACTGTGACATTTTCACAATGGCCGCCGCTGAAAACTGCGATGACAGCTCCATTTTGGATATCAGCCTTTTCCACAGAACCGCCCTTTTCCACATAGATAACAGCGCCTGAAGAGGCGATGGTGTCAACTGCGAGTCCACCGGAATATGAACGCAAAGTCGTGCTTGTATGCAAATTGGTTTTCAGTATCGTTCCTGCCGTGTGAGCTTCGATGGTGCCGCCGGAGACTTTGGTGTTAGAGGTTGTTCCGTCAGTGTGAACGATGACAGCACCGCCATTTACTGTCAAATTACGGGCAGCTCCATGATCCAGAACGGTAAAATATCCGCCGTTGACGGTTGCTGTTTCAACGAAGCCCTGTCCGGCAGACATTTGTCCGTAATTCAACACCGCATTTTGCACAAGAGCGCCACAGGAGGCAAGGAATGCTCCGCCATTGATTGAGACATTGTTAAGAGAACCTCCCCGGTCTGCGAGGAGGATCTGTCCTGTGGCGACCGTGACATTGTTCAGGGAAGCGCCGCGTTGTATAACTTGCCAACTGCTGTTATGGAGTCTTACATCATGCTCAGTGTGGATGTAATCCACATTAAGGAAAAGAGTATCGTTGACGACGCTCAGAGAATAGCGCGCATTTCCGTTGGCGATTTGGGCGCCGTTTACTCCCAGGGAGCCGATATATTGATTCCCGGCGTAGACAGATACGCTGCGGTTAAAGTTTGCAGCACCTGCGGCAAGAGCATAGCTGCCACGATTTTGTATTACTTCGTCCAGCTTAATGGAGATCGTTCCCTGCTGACATGCGGCAACAGAGTTGAGCAGCACCCCGTTTGACCAGCTGACATCTGAAAGATTGAAATTAAGAGAAGCCTTTGAAAAATCAAGTGCGCCGAGGAGTGTTGCGGAACCTTTCAAATCAATGAGGCCTTCAACAAGGGAACCAGCATAAAAAGTTACTGAGGCACCGTAATTGATTCCGGCATTGCAAATCTTTCCTCCGGCGCCCACTCCAAGAGCAGCATCGTACTTGACCTCTGTATCAGAAGCAACGGCGCCGTCGTAGATGTGGAGTCCTCCATCAGCGTTGATTTCCGTATCAACAGCCAGAGCGCCGCTGGAAAGGATGATGGCACCGTACTTGCGGATCTCATTGCTGTAAACTTTTCCGCCGCCCCAGACGGTAAGGGCTCCGGCGTAGTTGATCTTGGTGTTGCTGGTGACAGCCCCCAAGCCAACACCGAAAAATCCCCCCTGATTGACGGTGGTGTTGCTGGCGACGGCACCGGCGTAAACATGAAGCCCACCGTCTGAGTTGATGACAGTTGAGTTTGCAGCAGCACCGCTGGAAAGGGTGATGGCACCCCATGAATTAATGGTGTTGCCAATAGCCTTTCCGCCTCCCCAAACGGTGAGAGCGCCTGCGTAGTCAATGGTGGTTCCGTAAACAGCAGCGCCCTCGCCGACGCCGAAAAATCCCCCCTGACTGACCGTGGTATTGCTGGCGGCAGCGCCGGAATAGACATGGAGTCCGCCATCGGAATTGATGACGGTGGAGTTGGCTGCAGCGCCGCTGGAAAGGATGATGGCTCCCCAGGTGTTGATGGTGTTGTCAATGGCTTCGCCTCCTCCCCAGACGGTAAGAGTTCCTGCGTAGTCGATGGTGGTCTCATAAATTTTTGCTCCGGCGCCCACGCCCAGATATCCATTCTGCCTGACGGTGGTGTTGCTGGCACTGGCGCCGGAATACACATGCAGTGCCCCGCCTGAGTTGATGACGGAGTATTCAGCTGCAGCCCCTTGAGAAAGGACAACTGCGCCTCCGGCATTCATCGTTGTTGAAACAACTTTTCCTCCAGACTGCACGTACATCGTGGCGCCATTTGAGAGTATTGCTCCCGAATTGATTGCAGTCACATAAATCATTTCGTTTTGGGCGAATTGTGCCATTTTTTTCCTCTCTGAATTGTGTTTTATAACACCTTACGAGCGTTAACTGTAATTATAATCTGTATTAAAATAGCATACATAAACATATTTTTCAACAGTGTTTTTACAAAATACAGAAAAAATCGATCAAAAATATTAAAGACATTGTGAGAATCTTTGGGGGATCCCCACAATGTCTGTTTTTTGTGTTACACTTTACCGTTTGGAACGGGGGCTTTTGAGTACGGGCAGGAAAAACTTCATGAATTTCTTCCACTCGCCGGAGGGATACATGCTATCTTTCGCCGCTGTAGTAAGTCGTCCTTCAAGAAATTCAAAGAAGAAAGCTGCATTGCGGATCGCAAATTTTCTGCTCAGATAGCTGTACAAATCAGCTCGGATCGCAGAGGTCAGAAATACTTTTCTTTCTCCTTGGGGAGTCGATTTGAAGACGCCTTCCGGAGGGGCGACCCGGACGATCTTTATATCCATCATCGGACCGGCATAGAATCCCGTTTCTGAATTGATCTTTTGGATTTGTTCTCTGAATTTCTCAAATTGCTTGAAGGCAACGGACAGAAATCTGGTGAAATGGTTGAGCTCATTCAAGAGAAAACTGTTTTCTGCAGAGACCGTGTATTCGGGAATCTCATTGATCGCCCTCTTGAGCAAATCCGGATCATTCTTCTGCACGGCTTCAAGGAAAGTTGTTGCCAATTTTTTATAAACAACAGCCAATTCATTTTGCAGTTTTGCGATACGTTTTTTTCTTGCCGCTTCAATTTCTGCGTACCTCTTCTGATCTTTTATTCTTTGCTCTTCCCGTTCTTTTGCTTCTTTTTCAAGCTTTTGTTGTGCCTGGAGTCTCCGGGTTTCAATATCATCAAGTTTTTTTTGTATTTTCCGGATCTCTTCTTCGCGGAACACACGGGCACGGGTCCCTTCATCTGCCAAAGCATAAATCTTTCTCAGATCCTGAAAAATTTTTGTTTCTTCCGGTGTGACAGGTGATTTGAAACGTTTCTGGAATTGTTCTGTTTTCTCAAGGAATTTTACTGAATTCCGGGCAGGATCAGTCCGGTAGAAGACAATAAGTTTATCTGCTTCCGAGATGAATTCCGGGCGTGTCTGAGGCGGCGGCGGAAGCACCGGTTTAGGGGCTTGAGCCGCAGCATCGGGGGAAGCGGGCTTTTCAGAGGGCGCAGGCTGAGGCAGCTTGATCTTAAGAAAAGCTGCAGCCTTTGCTGAGATCTGCTTGCCTTTTTCGCCAAGAATTCCTTTGTGTCCCATGAGAAACAGGGCTGCAGCTATTGCCACGAGCAGCAAAGGAACCAATATAAGAGTGATGATTGTTCCCACTTTTGAGGGAGATTGTCTTTCTCTGACCCTCTTTTTATCCTGTTTTTTATCCTGTTTTTTATCCTGTTTCTTGTCGGAACCCTTTTTCTTGCCGTCATCAGTTTCTTCCGGCGCTGGTTTCGGTTTTTCCTCTTTGGGAGCCAAAGAAATCTCATCGCTGGAGTTTTTTTGTGATGGCTTGGATGCAGCAGGGGGGTCCTGAGCTGGCTCCGGTGCCGGAGCAGGCGCCGGAGTTGCAGTTTGGGGTGCCGGAGCAGACGCCGGAGCGGCAGGTTTTGGTGCCGGAGCAGGCGCCGGAGTTGCAGTTTGGGGTGCCGGAGCAGACGCCGGTGCGGCAGGTTTTGGTGCCGGCGCAGACGCCGGTGCGGCAGGTTTTGGTGGCGGAACAGCAGGTTTAGGTGCAGTGATAGTTGGTTTTACCGCACTCTGAGCAGTTTTCAAACCGGGGCGCAGTGGAGGAAGTCCCGGTTTCACCACAGTTGGAGCTGCAGGTGAAACGGGGGGCTTTGCAACACCGCTGTGCGCCTCATTGCCGCCGGGCTTTATGTTCAAATTCAATTTGATTTTTGGAACAGAGGGACCAGGATTTTTTTTCGATTCCTGATAGGCATTAAGATCTGCGATGACCTCATTGGGGGTTTGATACCGCATTTCTATATTTCGTGCCATCATCTTGACAATGATATCATTGAGCTGTTGAGGCAATTCGGGGTTGATCTTAATGGGGGGAGTCAAATTTCCTGCCTCATGCAGTCGTGCCATTTCTTCAGCACTTTCCGCAGGATAAGGAAACTGACCTGTTACAAATTGATAAAATGTCGCTCCCAGACTGTAGAGATCGCTGCGCACATCTGTCGGGACTCCGGTCAATTGTTCGGGACTGATGTATTGAGGCGTACCCATGACTGTATTGTCATCATCTGTAGAGACAGACTCATTATTGGCACTGCGGGCAAGCCCCAAATCTGAGAGTTTTGCAAAACCGTTTTTGTCCAACATGATATTGTCCGGTTTGATATCCTGATGGACAAGTTTTTGTTCATCCCATGCAACCTGAAGTGCACTGCATATTTCCCGGATGACCTTAACTGCCTGAGCAAAGTCAAGCACATGCTGTTTCTTAAGGACCTGTTTGAACGTTTCCCCCCGGATATACTCCATGGCAAAGTAGAAAATGCCGTTTTCTTCACCCACGGCGTATGCCTGGACGATGTGGGGATGGGTCAATTTAGCAGCCGCCCGTGCTTCGTGGAAAAGCCCCTGGATATATTCCTGATTGGCTGCAAATTTTTCATGAAGCACTTTCAATGCTACAGGTCGATCCAAAGAGATCTGCCGTGCCAGATAAACCATTCCCATACCGCCACTGCTCAGAGCTTTTTCCAAAAGGAAATCTCCGATCACGGCACCCGGCGCCAACGGACCTTCCGGAACATTTATTTCAGAGGAACAATCCGGACATGGAACCGTTTTTGCTCCTGCAGGAATTTCTGTTTCAACGACTTTTTGACAATTTGTACAATAAACCTTCATTTTTTCTTGACTCCTTCAGGGACCGGAAAGAAATATTCTATGACAGCTTTATCCCGCAGTCTTTGTGCATACTCTGCTGAACTTTTCCGGTAAATTTCATTTTCCATTATTTTTTTGATCTTGGAAGCATGTTCTTTGAATACAGGCTTTTGCGGAGGGGTATACTTTAAGACTTTGATAAAATAGACACCATCTGAAGTTTTTACTGCTGGGTAAATTTTGTTCTCTTTGATCTCTTTCATTTCTTTGGAAAACTCAGAGCGTAATTTATCCAATTCGACGATGCCTATATTTCCGTTGGTTCCGGGAGTGATGGAATACAAGGTGGCAAATTGATCCCATTGAGCGGGGGTTTCAGCAAGAGCACTTTTGAGATGTTCGATCTTTTGCAGATCTTCAGAGGGGAGACGGAGCAGCGCCAGCTCTACACTTCCGGGGAAAGAAAGTTTTTTTTCCTCTGCTTTGAAGCGGCGGAAAATATCCCCCGGGGAGGGGGGACCAGCCAAAAGGTACTCCCTGCGCCGCATGATTTGGACGATCATGCGTTTTTCAAGTCTTTTGCGGAGTTCTGAAAGTTTGCTGCCTGATTTGTTGACACGCTCTTCCAGTTCTTTTCGGGAGTGACAGCCTATATAATTTGCCCAGCGATCAATTTCGTTTTCCAGTTCCTGACGGGGAATGTGGAGATTTTTACTGTGAAAATCTGCAACGATCAATTTTTGGTCAATGATTTCTTCCACTGCTTGAAATCTGAGTTTCAGGATCTCCTGTTCCAGCGCTTTGCCTGAATAAGCACTGCGCAACTGATATTCCCGTTCACGCAGAGAGGGGACGATCTCACCTAATGTGATCGGATCGCCATTGACTGCCGCTAAAACCGAATCTGTTTCGCGCATTGCCGGAGCGGCACTGACCGTTGCTGTGCTCCATATCAGAAGCAGCATGTAAATTGTTACAAACTTTTTCATAGCTTTTTCAACTGTCTGCATTCGTAAACACACTCAGATTTCACAGATATCCCCCTCAGTGTTCCTCAGAAAAGCATTTCTTTTCTTTTTTCAAGGGAAAGGAGGAAGTCTTTTTTATCAGTTCCCGAAGCATATCCTACTAAATGTCCTGCTTTCCCCAGGATCCTGTGGCAAGGAACCAGAATTGCCAATTTGTTGCGGTGACACGCCATCCCCACAGCTCTGGCAGCTCCGGGATTGCCCATTTGCCGGGCTACTGCTCCGTATGATCTGGTTTCACCATAGGGAATCTTTAACAATTGATTCCACACCGCCAATTCAAAAGGAGAACCATTCAAGAGCAAAGGCACATCGAAAGCCTCCCTTTGCCGTGAAAAATACTCATGCAGCTGACGGGCACACGCAACTTCTACAGCATTGATATTGCTGCTGTCGGAATACTCCCCTGTAAAATCTGCAGAAGAGATTTTTCCGTTCAGACTCCGGATCTCCATAAATCCTGCCGGTGTGGAAATGCAAATCATCAAATGACGGTCTTTTACGGTTCTCTGGCAGTTTCGTCAAGCGCTTTGATCAGCGGATGGAGCACGAACTCGATGACCCGGCGTTTGCCGCACTTGATTTCACACTGAGCTTCCATGCCGGGGATCAAACGGAAAGAGTCTTTTACGCCATTGAGTTTGCCGCTGATGGTGACTCTGCCGCGGTAGTAGGTCATCTCCTGTCCCTGAATATTTTTCTGCAGGGTATTTTCTGAAATGTCACGGACAATACCGTCCAAAGTTCCATGTTTCTGGAAGGGGTAGGCTGAAAGTTTCACTCTGGCCTGTGCTCCTTTGGAAACTTTGCCGATATCCTGAGTCCGGATCTCGGTTTCAAGTTCAATGTTGCCGTTCAGGGGGATCAGAGTGATAAGAGCTTCAGCTTCCTGCACGGCGGAACCGGGAGAGAAGGCGGCAATCTCATGGACTACGGCATCGCAGGGGGCACGCAGATAAACGTACTCAATGAGTCTGGCGACCTTTTCATACCCCTTGGCATTGGCAGTCAGATTCCGGTCTGCTGTGACCATCTGCTCAGAGATGCTGTTGCGCCACTCCTGAATGAAAGAATTCTGTTCAGCAAGGATAGAACCTCTGCGGTGATTGAGTTCAAGAAGATCATTTTCCAGCTGATCCACATTAGCTTCCATTTCCATACGCGTGACGGACATCTGGAGCAGATCTTTGAGAGAAGCGGCTTTTTTGCCGTGCAGCTCTTTGAACATGTCTTCCAACTGCTTGATAGCAGCAAGCCGTTCACGCTGCTTGGCAAGATTGTCGGACTTGCTTTTCTTGGATGCTGCAATTTGAGAAAGAGACTCTTTGAAATAGTTCATTCTTTCCTGATAGTATCCCTGGCGCTGCTTGTAAATGGCAAGCTGCCATTTTTCAAACTGATTGCTGCCGCCAGTGTAGGGACGATTGCGGAATTCAGCCTGCAGACGGTCAAGCTGTGCTTTGAAAGTCAGCATTTCATTTTTGAGTCTGGCAGCTTCGGCATTATTGAACGCAGGATCAAAGGTAATAAGGATTTGATCTTTACGGACGATATCTCCGATCTTTACGTTGATTTTTTTGATGACAGAGCGTTCCAAAGGCTTCATGACAATGGTCGGCTGGTCTGTTACAAGTTTTCCGGTTCCCTGGACTACAACATCCACCTGCGCAAGGCAGGACCAGATGATAGCGGCAAGGAGAACGATAAAAGGGATCCACACGCCCAGTTTGATCGGGAGCGGCAGCTGTTCATTTTTGATTTCCAGAGCATCGGGTTGATATTTGATGATCTCTTTGGGAGTTGCGTTGTTATTCATGATTATTCTCCTCTCATTTGCTGGTTCCAGAATTCACGGTAGATACCGGGTGTCTTCAGCAACTCTTCGTGGGTTCCGGCGGAACTGAGCTCGCCCTGATCGATGGTGATGATCTTGTCAGCATGACTGACAATGCTGAGACGGTGTGAAACGATAATGACCGTTCTGCCGCGGGCAATATTTTTGAGATTGGTGCGGATGACCTCTTCGCTTTCGGGGTCAAGAGCACTGGTTGCCTCGTCAAAAATCAGAATCGGAGGATTGGTCAGAAGAGCTCGGGCAATGGCAAGACGCTGTTTCTGACCGCCTGAAAGGTTGGAGGCGTTTTCTTCAAGCATTGTGTCATAGCCCTTGGGGAGTTTCTGAACAAACTCGTCTGCTCCGGCAAGTTTACAGGCATAGATGATTTCTTCGAGAGAGGCATTCTGTTTGGGCAGAGACACATTCTGTCGTACAGTACCGCTGAAGAAATAGTTTTCCTGAAGCACGACACCGATATTGCGGCGCAAATGAGCCTTGTCGATCTCACGGATGTCGATACCGTCGATCTTAACAAGACCGCGGGTGACAGGATAAAGTCCCTGAAGCAGTTTTGTCAAAGTCGTCTTACCGGAACCGGAACGACCCACAAAACCAATGGTGGATCCGGCAGGAACACTGAGTTTGAAATTTTTGATGACTTCAGGAAGGTCAGGACGGTAGCGGAAAGAAACATCCTCAAACTCAATCTGGCCCTTGAAGGGATTCCGGACGCCGCCGCCTGCCGGTTCAGCCGGTGTGTTCATCACAACACCAAGCATACGCACAGAGAGCGCGATCTGCTGATATTCGTGGATCAACCCCACCATTTTGACCAGAGGCCCGGTGACTCTGCCGGCAAGCATCTGGAAGGCGATAAGTTCACCGATCGAAAGGGTATGGTTAAAGACCAGATGTGCTCCCACCCAGATGACGCAGACTGTCATCATCATTTCAAGCATCTGGCTTATGCTCTGAGCAGTCATTGAGATGGTGCCGACCCGGAAATGGGATTTGATGGCGTAGGCTGTTGAATCATCCCAGATTTTCCGTTCCACAGGTTCCAGAGCAAGGGACTTGACGGTACGGACACCGTGAATAGCTTCAACCAGCATACTCTGGCGTTTACCTTCAGCCTGATAAAGTTCATCCAAACGCCGCTGGAAGGGTTTGATCAAGCTGGCGATGACCAGCGCCATGAGAAGGGAAAATCCCAGCACGATCAAGGTCAATGCGGAGCTGTAGAAAAGCAAAAACGGAATGAAAATGCAGAGGGCAAAAATGTCAAGGATAGTGAAGAAAAGATTACCTGACAGGAACCCCCGGATCTTTTCATTCTGCTGCATGTGTTTGAGCAGAACTCCGGAAGGGACTCTTTCAAAGAAATCCACCGGGAGCCGCATCAGATGGGCGAAAGTCTTGGTCGCAGTTGAAATATCGATCTTGTTGGTGGCAAAGAGCAGCAGATAGCTGCGGATATAGCTGACGATCGCATTGACTACGATAGCAAGCAGGATCCCGATACCCAGAACATTCAATGTGTTGTATGCCTGATTGACCAGCACCTTATCAACAACGATCTGGAAGAAAAGAGGGATGATCAGAGAAAAGACCGTCAACATGACCACCATAAGGGCGATTTGACCGAAAATACCCTTGTTTTTGATGAATTCAGGAATGAACCAGCGCAAACTGAAAGGCTGATTCTCATCTGAAAGTTTGTAGATCTTTTTCAGAAGGATGTATTTGCCGGAGAATTCTTCAGCAAACTCCTCCTGAGAAAGGAAAATGAAATGATCCGGAGCATTGAAATTATTGGATTCAGGATCAACGATCACAGCATCAAAGAGTTCCGGATTGTCTTTCTGAGGGCGGAAACCGCAGAAAATAGCATATTTACCGCTCTTCTTGATGGCGATACAGGGGAACACACTTGAGGACTGCCGCAGTTTTTCCCAGGAAAGTTTTACCGTCTTGGTTTTGAATTGTTTATCCGCTGCGATCTGGCGGAAGAGATTGTCTTTCACCTCTTCGTCAGTGACGGCGTACTCATGCATGATCTCACGGATGTCGATCTGTGTGTTGTGATGTTTTGCCACTGCAACGAAAGCGGTCAACTTGGTTTGTTTGGCAGCATCCACCTGGGCAAGATTGCGGAAAATAATGGCACAATCGGCGAAGTGCTCTTTGAACTGTGCGCTGGGGACGGAAGTTACCTTTTGCCCCGCGGAAGGATCAAGGACAGCCATTGTCTCTTTGGAAATTTGTGAACTGTTGACCACCAGAAGCCAGTTGCCGTTATCCAGCTTGGCAAGCATAGGACCGTTGTAGTTGCTTACTACCTCCAGTGAAGTCACTTTTTCGCTGCGGAGTTCTTGAGCTTCTGTCAATTTAAAGAGAGTCTCAAAATCGTTGTCCTGGTATTCCTGTTGCACAGCGTTGGTTATCAACGCTGCAAAGTTCACGCCTCTTCTGAATTGCGCCAAGAGGACTTTTAAGCACAGCAGACCAGACGGGTTTTTGATTTCCATAGATCTTGTTTCCTCAGTATTGAGGCAATTTCAAAGCTGAAAGATTCAAAATTACCTCTGTGTTAAAATTTTTACAAAACTATTTTTTTTCCGGCAGTAAAGTCAATTTCTGCGGATTAAAAAATCTATTTCTATAATATAGCATAGAAAACAGTATAATGCAAGCCTTTTCCAGCGCAAAATCAAAAGTAAAGCTTCGTTTCTGTAATTTGAGTTTGCAGAAATAAAATGCCTTGCGGAAATTGAGTTTTGCGTTTATATAAAGAGGCAATTTCAAAACTCCTCAAAATTGTCAAAGCGCCCTCTTCTTCGATCTGTTAAAGGGAGCGTTTTTCCGCCTTCGCATAAAGCTACGGCGCGACAAGCGCCTGTTACCTTTCCCCCTCCGCATAAAGCTACGGCGGGACAAGCCAGGTAGCAAGTGCAAACGACCCTTTACAGCTCTTTGCGAATGGCATCGAAAGCCATTTTTTGAATGACTTTTGAAATTACCTCTAAAGTTACTTCAGAATTTCGTGCTCAGAGGTAAATTTCACGCAGTCTGCTTGATGCCGGGGACTCCAATATTGGGGTTTTCAAACCGATCGGGTTGGTGGGGAAAGGCTGGTCCGGATTGACTCCGCAAAGCTCGTAGAGGCTGCCCAGAAGATCCGCAGGAGAGACCGGACGGGTCGCCGGGAAATCTGTCGTGGCGTCAGAAGAGCCCACGACTTTGCCCCCCGCAAATCCGCCCCCTGCAACCATGGCGCAGAAACAGCTGCTGTGGTGGTTGCGTCCTCCCTGCCAGGGAGCGTGCCAGTCGATGCGCGGTGTGCGTCCGAATTCCCCTGTCCACCAGACGATGGTCTGGTCAAGGAGCTTTCTCTCATGAAGGTCAGAAATCAGTGCTGCCACGGCACGATCCATTTCAGGAGCGATGCGGTTCAGGGACTCAAAGTGTTTTTTGTGGGTGTCCCAGCCGGAGGCGTTGATGGTGACATAGGGAACACCTGCTTCCACCAGACGCCTGGCGCAGAGACAGGATTGACCGAATCGGTTCATTCCGTAGCGTTCCCGCATGGACTGGGGCTCAAGGGAAAGGTCAAAGATGTCGGCAGCTTTCCCGAAAAGAATGGTCCTTGCTTCTTCGCCCGAGGCTGCAAATTGTTCAATAGCAGGATAGTTTTTCCCTTCTCTGGCAAAGGTGTCCAGCTCTTCAAGGAGTTTAAAGCGGCGCTGTACCTCTTCTTTGGAGGCTCCCCCTGCCGGACTGTAACTGTCTACCTGAAAACGGGCACTTTCGGGACGACCGCCCGTTGAGAAGGGGGAGTAACGATCCCCCAGAAAACCGCACTCAGAGAAACGCCCTTTATTGGTGGTCAATGCCACATACGGGGGCAGATTGTGCTGCACATTGCCTTTGTTGAGCATGGCAAGCATGGCGCCGATGGCAGGATAAGTGATGCCGCCCCCCGGCATACGCCCTGTCTGCATGAGGTAAGTGGCGGATTCGTGTCCCCGGTGGGGGTGGGTCATGCTGCGGATAATAGAATAATGGTTGGCGATTTTAGCCAGCTCCGGCATATATTCACTGATCCTGATCCCATCCACATTGGTGGGGATATCTCCTCTGCCGCCATTGTAGTCAAAACTTGCTTTGGGTTTTGGGTCAAAGGCTTCAAGTTGTGAAGGTCCACCCCAGATCCAGATTTCAATGACGCTTTTAGCTTTTCCGGAAGTCCGGTTTTTTTTGGGGAGATCCATTCCGGCAAAAGCCGGGCTCATCCGAGATACGGCACCGAGAGCTCCCATGGTCAAACAAGCTTTGAGAAATTCACGCCGTTTCATAATTTCCTCCTGGGTGGTGGTGGATGTCAAAAAAACTGTTCTCCAGTGAAAATAATTCCAAAAAAAGAATTTTGCAAATGAAAAATTGAAAAAAGTTGGAATTTTTTTTATTTTCAAAAATAAGCAACGGTATTTTTCTTCTGAAAAAGCAAAAACGCCCGGGGGAAATTCCCCGGACGCATACTACAAGCAAAGGAAGAATGGAGCCTTACTCCATGAAAAGATTTTTGCTAGTATAAACAGGATCACAAGTGAAGGTGATCCCCAATTTCCTCAAGGGGGCAAGATCACCTTCCGGGACGATATGGGTAAAGTGCATCTGGCAGCCCTTCAAAAGAGGCAGCTTGGACATGGCAAGCTGAGCCGCAGGATTGGAGGGTTCACTGACGCTGAGGGCGATCAGTGCTTCATTCAAGGTAAGTGAGATCCGCTGATCCTGATAGAGCTGCTGTTTGAGTTTGCCGACGGAATCAATGACCAGCTGAGGGAGCAAATGAAGATCTTCAGGAAGATCTGCCAGATATTTTATGGCGTTGAGCACGCAGCTGGTGGCAGCGTGAAGCAGAGGCGAATTTTTTCCGGTGATGATCTTGCCGTCCTGAAGTTCCAACGCTGCGCCGCAAAACACATTGACTTGGGCATTATCCCCTTTGGACCTTTTTTCAGCTTCCTGAGCAGCTTCGCGGGCAGGAGTTACGACTGAGCGGCAGCTTTCGTTGACGCCGAGAGAATCCATCAGCAGTTTGCAGCGCTGAGTGACTCCTTTTTCGGCGATGCCAGAAGCATAATCACAGCAGGCTCTGAAATAACGGCGGACCACCTCCTGAGTGGCTGCTTCGCGGACGACGGCATCATCGGTGATGGCGAATCCCACCCGGTTGACTCCCATATCTGTGGGGGAAACATAAAGCTGTTCAGGCGCCATGATCCTTTCGCAGATACGGCGGACAACGGGGAAAATTTCAACATCACGGTTGTAATTGACAGCTGTCTCATTACAGGCGGCAAGGTGGAAGGGATCCACCATGTTCACATCGGCAAGATCTGCGGTCGCGGCTTCGTATGCCACATTGACCGGATGATCCAGAGGCAGATTCCAGACCGGGAAGGTCTCGAATTTTGCATAACCGGAACGGATACCCCGGAGCTGTTCATGATAAACCTGTGAAAGACAGGTCCCCATCTTGCCGGAGTTGGGACCGGGCCCGATGACAGCGACGATGGGACGGGTCGTTTCGATGTATTCGTTGGCTCCATAGCCATTTTCGCTGACGATGGCATCCACATCTGTGGGATAGCCTTCAATGGGGTAGTGAAGATAGACTTTGATGCCCTGACGGGTGAGACGGTTGAGGAAGAAACGGACTCCCGGCTGGTTGCAGTAACGGGTGACGACCACAGCCTTCACTTCCAATCCCCACTTGCGCAAGTCGTCGATGGTACGCATGGTATCGGCATCGTATGAAAGTCCGAAATCGGCGCGCATTTTCTTTTCTTCAATGGCTCCGGCGTGGATACAGATGATGATATCCACCTTGTCCTTGAGCCGCTGCAGCAGTTTGATCTTGGCATCGGGATCAAATCCGGGGAGCACCCGGGCGGCGTGAAAGTCGCAAATCAGTTTACCGCCGAACTCCAGATACAGTTTGCCGTCAAATTTACCAGCCCGCGCAATGATCGCTTCGGACTGTTCCTTCAAATATTTTTCGTTATCAAAGCCGATTTTCATTTTTGCCCTCACTCGTTTTAATAATATACCCCGGAACTTTCCTTTTGTCAAGAGCATAACTGGCAAAAAGAAAGCGGAAAAATCCCGTTCCTGAGGGAGTTTTTCCGCATGGCCGATCGTGTTTTACTGGCTGATTTCCTGAGCTTTAAGCACAGAAACGAAGGCTTCCTGAGGAATGTTTACCTGACCGATCTGTTTCATGCGCTTTTTACCTTCTTTCTGCTTTTCAAGGAGCTTGCGTTTACGGGTGATGTCACCGCCGTAACATTTTGCAAGAACGTTTTTGCGCAGCTGGCGGATCGTTTCACGGGCAATGACCTTCCCCCCCACTGCCGCCTGAATGGCGATCTGGAAAAGCTGGGGCGGAATGGCATCTTTGAGCCGTTCAGCGATCTGGCGTCCCCGCTCGTATGCCATGCTTTCGTGGACGATGGAGCTGAAGGCGTCCACAGGTTCGCCGTTGACCATGATATCCAGCTTGATCAGCTTGGAGCTCTGGTAATCTGCCTGTTCATAATCCATGCTGGCGTAGCCCCGGGTGATGGATTTCAGTTTGTCGTGGAAATCGATCAGGATCTCATGCATGGGCATGTCCGCTGTGATGATCACATGTTCAGCGTCAATGCTCTGGGTGTCAGAACAAAGTCCCCGTTTGCTCATGACCAGATTCATCACATCGCCGATGTAGGTCGAAGGGGTCATGATACGGCATTTGATCATGGGTTCTTCAATGTGCTCGATGGTAGAAGGATCAGGGAGAAATACGGGGTTGTCCACATTGATCTTTTCACCTGATTTGAGGAATACATGGTAGATCACCGAAGGGTATGTGGCAATAATGTCCATGTTGTATTCACGGCGCAGACGCTCCTGGATGATCTCCATGTGGAGCAGTCCCAGAAAGCCGCAGCGGAATCCGAACCCCAGAGCGGCGGAACTTTCTGCCTGATATTGGAATGCGGCATCGTTGAGCTGCAGTTTCGCCATGCTTGCCTTGAGCTGGTCGTAGTCAGCTGTGTCAATGGGGTAGATGCCGCTGAAGACCATGGGAGTCGCTTCCCGGAATCCGGGCAGGGGCTCTTTGCAGCTGTCGGCTGTATCGGTCATGGTATCGCCGATCTTGGTGTCGGCGGGACTTTTCAGATTCGGGATCACATAGCCCACGGAACCTGCCGTCAATTCGGCGTCGGCGTGCATGGAAGGATTGAAAAAGCCCACCTCTTTCAATTCACTTTCGATGCCGTTGCTGAAAAGGCGTACTCTGGTACCTCTTTTGAAGGAACCGGAGCTTACCCGGACATAGTTCACCACGCCCCGGAAGGCATCGTAGTAGGAGTCAAAAATAAGGGCATTGGTTCCGTTGGCGACCTCGGGAAGTTTCGGCGGAGGGACTCTTTCGATGATGGCTTTCAGGAGTTCCGGTACCCCTTCACCGGTTTTTCCGGAAACACAAAGTGCCTCTTCACGGGGCAGGGCAAGGATCTCTTCCATCTGCTCATAGCAGAGTTCCAGATTTGAAGCCGGCAGGTCGATCTTGTTGATGACGGGAATGATGTGAAGAGACTGCTTGAAAGCAAGTTCCACATTGGCAACGGTCTGGGCTTGTACACCCTGGGTCGCGTCAATGAGCAGTATGGCACCTTCGCAGGCGCCCAGTGACCGGGAAACTTCGTAGGAAAAGTCCACATGTCCGGGGGTGTCGATCAAGTTGAGTTCGTAGGTTTTTCCGTCACCGGGATCGTACTTCATGCGCACAGGATGGGACTTGATGGTGATTCCCCGTTCCCGTTCCAGATCCATGCCGTCGAGGAGCTGCTCCTGAAGATCACGGGCTGCCACTGTGCCGGTAAGTTCCAGCAAACGGTCGGCAAGAGTGGATTTTCCGTGGTCGATATGAGCGATGATGCAGAAATTTCTTATTAAACTGAGTTCAGCCATATATTTACAATCTTTTAGTTAGGAGGTAATTTCAAAAGTCATTCAAAAAATGGCAAAGATGCCATTCGCAAAGAGCTGCAAAGGGTAGTTTGAGGTTGCTACCTGTAAGGTAACAGCCG
>JAZODE010000044.1:0-22241 GCA_045596885.1 Victivallaceae bacterium | reverse complement strand
AGACCGGATTTTCCCCCATCATCGACGTGGAAGATCACAGCATGGTCATGATGCAGCTTGAAAACGGCGCCCAGATGACCTACATGCAGTGCCACTACACCCCCGACTCCGAACGGAACTACACCTTCATCGGAACCAAAGGACGGGTGGAAAACATCGGTGACTACGGCAACTGCGAGGTCCATGTGTGGACTCAGCGCGGTCCCCGCTCCACCCCGGACATCATCTACAAGCTGAAACCCGTGGAAGGCGGTCACGGCGGTGCTGACACTCCCATTATCGACAACTTCCTTGATTTCGTCCGTTTCGGCGCCAAGACCAACACCTCTCCCATCGCCGCCCGTCAGTCTGTGGCAGCCGGTGTTCTGGGTCACTACTCCATGCGCAACGGCAACAACCGTCAGGATGTCCCCGCTCTGCGCCCCGAACTGGTGGCATACTTTGAAAACAATCAGGTGAAATAATGAACGAAACAAGTTTTGCCGAACTGAAAAAGTTCAAGGATCAGTACAATGTGGATTACTCCATCGGCGACCTGACGCCCACCATCTGCGAGATCAACAACTGGCCCATCCCTGAACAGTGCGGAGCAACTGCTATCCCTGTGATCGTGGACCATGCCCAGCGGGTTTTCGGCGGTGAAGGAAAAAATGAAAAGACCTTCATCTACTGCCCTGATGCAGTGGGAGAGATCCATCGCCAGCACTACCCGGAACTTCTGGCACGGGTGGAGAAGGTGGCGGGGATCCGTCTGCTGTCAAGCGGCGTTATGCCCAGTGTCACCCCCGTCTGCTTCGGGACCATCTTTTCCGGAGCCTCCCCGGAGGTCCACGGCATCAAGCAGTACGCCAAGCCTGTTCTGGAAGTGGAAACACTTTTCAACAGCGTGGCAAAAGCCGGAAAAAAGTGCGCCATCGTCGCTGTGAACACCTGCAGTATCGACATGATCTTCAGGAAACGGGATGTGGAATACTACTCCATGCTGACTGATGCCCGCTGCCGGGAGATGGTTGAAATGCTCCTTGCCAATGATGACTACGATATGATCGTCTGCTACAGCACCGATTACGATCATCTTTCCCATTGCACCGGATGCGACTCTGAAACATCGGTCACTGCGCTGAAAAACTGCGTGCAGTACTTTGAAGATTTCGCCGGTCTCATTGACAAATACTGGGCAAAGTACAACCGTACTCTGGTCTGGGCTCCCGACCACGGGAACCACCCCATCTCTGAAACATCAGGCACCCACGGGACCAATACCCCGGAGGATATGCTGGTGAACCACTACTACCGGATCACTCCCGGAACAAAGTGATTTTTCCGCAGCTCCCCCCCAAACTCCGGCAGCACAAACTGCCGGAGTTTTTTAGTGCCGTGATCGGAAACAGTTTTGCTCTTTGCGGCTCCCGATTTGACTTTTGGAGCACCGGAAAGTATATTAAGAAAATGTCATAAAAACAGTACTGTAACTATAAAGGAAACGAACATGACTCCCGAAGAACTGAGACAGAAAGCCCTTGCCTATCACAGCGAAGGCAGACCCGGCAAAGTTGCCATCCGCTCCACCAAGCCCTGCAACAGCGCAGAGGAACTTTCCCTTGCCTACACCCCCGGTGTCGCCCAGCCCTGTCTGGAAATCAAAGCGGACAAGGAAAATGTGTGGCGCTACACCTCACGGAGCAACACCGTGGCGGTCATCAGCGACGGCACCGCCGTGCTGGGTCTGGGGAATATCGGCGCCGAAGCGGGACTGCCGGTCATGGAAGGGAAAGCGGTGCTTTTCAAACACTTTGCCGCCATCGACTCCATTCCCATCTGTCTGAACCGTGTCTCCGGTCCCGACGGCAAGACCGATGCCGACAAACTCATCGCCGCCGCCGCCTGCCTCGAACCCAGTTTCGGGGGCTTCAACCTTGAAGACATCGCTTCTCCCGCCTGTTTCAAGGTGGAGCGTGAACTCAAAAAGCAGCTTTCCATCCCGGTTTTCCACGATGACGAGCATGGTACCGCCATCATCTCCCTTGCTGCCATTCTCAACGGACTTGAGCTGGTCGGCAAAAAAATCGAAGATTGCCGTTTCGTGGTCAACGGCGCCGGAGCCGCCGGACTTGCCTGCAGCCGTTTCTACCTCACCGCCGGAGCAAAACTGGAAAATATGACCCTCGTTGACATCAACGGCGTGCTTCACACCGGGCGCACCGATCTCAGCGAAGAACAGCAGCTCTTTGCCAGAGAGACCGAAATGCGTACCCTTGCCGAAGTGGTCAAAGGCGCCGATATCCTGCTGGGATTTTCCGCCCCCAACTGCTTTACGCCTGAGATGATCCAGTCCATGAACCGTGATGCCATCGTCTTTGCCATGGCGAACCCCACTCCTGAGATCTTCCCCGACGCCGCCATTGCCGCCGGAGCCGCTCTCGCCGGTACAGGACGCAGCGACTACCCCAACCAGATCAACAATGTTCTGGGCTTCCCCGGTATCTTCCGGGGCGCTCTGGATGTCCGGGCAAAAGACATCAACGAAGAGATGAAGCTCGCCGCCTCAGAAGCTCTCGCCGAACTTGCCAAAGCTGAGATCCCCGAAGAGATCAAAGTTCTCCTCAAAGCCGCCTATCCCGCCGATGCTGCAAAGGGACTCTTTGACACCCCTGCCGGACTCCGCCGTGAAATGGTGATCCCCAAGCCCTTTGATCCCCGCGTGGTGCCCCACGTCGCCCGCAAGGTCGCCGAAGCCGCCATGAAGAGCGGCGTGGCGCAGATCACCATCGACGATCTGGACGCATACGAAGCCGAAGTCGCCGCCCGTATCGCCGCCTCACGCGCCGAATAAAAATAAACATACCTTCTAAAAACTCCGGAGCTCTCCGGAGTTTTTTTATTTCAAATTTGAATTTTTTCTTTTATATAATAGCTTTTGCCTTGAAAAAAATACCTTTTGGGTGTATTTTATAAGAAATCTGGTTTAATTTGCATATAAGGGAATTGTGCCATGCCTAAAATTACTTTCATGGGTGCCGGTAGTACCATTTTTGCGCGAAACGTTCTGGGCGACTGTATGTGCCGTGAATCTCTGAGAGATTCTCAGATCGCTCTTTACGATATTGATGCCGACCGTTTGGAGGAGTCACGCTATATTCTTGATGTCATCAACAAGAATGTCAACGAAGGACGCGCCACCATCACCACCCATCTGGGAGTCAAAAACCGCAAAGCAGCTCTGAAAAATGCCGATTTTGTGGTCAATGCCATTCAGGTGGGGGGCTATGAGCCTTCAACCGTCATCGACTTTGAGATCCCCAAGAAATTCGGTCTGCGCCAGACCATCGCCGACACTTTGGGTATCGGCGGCATCTTCCGGGCTCTGCGGACCATCCCTGTCATGCTGGATTTCGCTTACGAAATGGAAGAGGTCTGCCCCAGAGCATGGCTCCTCAACTACACCAATCCCATGGCGATGCTTACGGGCGCCATGCTCAAGGCAACAGAAGTCAAAACCGTTGGTCTCTGCCACAGTGTGCAGGCTTGCGTTTCTTCTCTTTACGACACTCTGGGACTGAAACCCACTGAAGAGGAGCTGGCACGCACCCAGTCCAAGATCGCCGGTATCAACCACATGGCGTGGCTTCTGGAACTGACCCGGGACGGCAAGGATCTTTATCCCGAACTCAAAAAGATCGCCGCCAAAAAGGTGAAAGAGTGGCGCAAGCATAAAGAGGAATTCATCGACGGCGGCCGCAAGATCATGCACCAGCCCGAAGGGGGCAACATCGTCCGTCTGGAAATGATGCGCCTTTTCGGCTACTATGTGACTGAGTCCAGCGAACACAACGCCGAATACGGTCCCTGGTGGATGAACTCCCGTTTCCCCGAACTCCTTGATGAGTACCGCATCCCCCTTGACGAATATCCCCGCCGCTGTGTGAACCAGATCGCCGGATGGAAGAAGATGTACAAAGAGCTCCACGACGATCCCCATTTGAGCCATACCCTTTCACACGAATACGGCTCCATGATCATGGAGGCAATGGTCACAGACAAGCCCATCCAGATCGGCGGCAACGTGCTCAACAACGGACTCATCACCAATCTGCCTTCCGATGCCGTGGTGGAAGTCCCCTGCCTGGTGAACCGCAACGGCGTTCAGGGAACCTACATCGGCGACCTGCCCACCCAGTGCGCCGCCATGAACATGACCAATATCAACGTCCAGCTGCTCACCATCGAAGCGGCTCTCACATTGAAAAAAGATCGCATTTATCAGGCGGCACTCATGGATCCCCACACCGCAGCGGAACTCCCTGTGGACAAAATCATCAAGATGTGCGACGCTCTGATCGACGCTCACGGCGATATGCTTCCCAAGTACCGCTGATTTCATACTGCTGAAGGAGGAAACTTAAAAATGTACTTTACAGGATTTGCCGATGAGGCATCAAAATCCATTGAAGGTCAGATCGAAGTGACCAAAGCTCTGGGGTGGAAATTCATTGAAGCCCGCCAGATCGACGGCACCAATCTGCACGATGTTTCAGAGGAGGTCTTTGAAGATGTCCGCTGCAAACTCTCTGATGCCGGTATCGGTGTCAACTGTTTCGGCAGCTGCGTGGCAAACTGGGGCTGGGAGCCCATGGACGATGACCACTTTGAACAGACCAAAAAACAGCTTGAGCGTGCCATCGTGCGCATGAAAAAACTCAACTGCACCATGCTCCGGGGCATGAGCTTCAAAGCCCAGTGGGAGCGTCCCGCATGGGATCCCGAGGTGGAAAAACATGTTTTTTCCAAGGTGAACACCCTTGTGAAAATGTGTCAGGATGCAGGGGTCGAGTATCTCCACGAGAACTGCAACAACTACGGCGGTCAGTCCTGGAAACACACCCTCAAACTTTTGGAGAATGTCCCCGGCCTCAAACTGATCTTCGACACCGGCAACCCGGTGCTGAACTTTGACCGCTCAGAAGGCGATGCTCTGGAAAAAATGCAGGACTCCTTCGTCTTCTACTCCAATGTAAAAGATTTCATCCGCTACGTCCACATCAAAGACGGCGTCTGCACCGAAAAGAAGATCGGATTTTCTTCCGCCCGCTACACCTTCGCAGGTGAAGGCGACGGCAAAGTCCGCCAGATCGTAGGCGATCTGCTCAAAAACGGTTACGACGGCGGATTTTCCATGGAGCCCCACATGGGCTATGTGTTCCACGATACCGAAAACGGCAGCGCTGAAGATCAACGCAAAGAGATCTACATCGAATACGGACGCCGTTTTGAAAAGTTGGTTGAGGAGTTGTCTCCTGTAAAATAAACGGGCTTTGCCCCAAACAAAAGGAAAAGTAAAATGATCGAACTGAATCAGACCCCCGCCGCCGCCAGCGCCAAGCTGGTCGCATGGGTCAAAGAGTGGGCCGCCATCTGCGAGCCTGACGCCATCTACTGGTGCGATGGAAGCCAGGAAGAGTACAACCGTCTCTGCGAAGAGCAGATCGCTTCCGGTCTGGCTGTCCGCCTGAACCCCGAAAAGCGCCCCAACAGCTTGCTGTTCCGCTCTGATCCCTCTGACGTTGCCCGCGTGGAAAAACGCACCTTCATCGCTTCCGAAAAGGAAGAAGATGCCGGTCCCACCAACAACTGGATCGACCCCAAAGAACTGAAAGCCACCATGCTGGGTCTTTACAAGGGCTGTATGCACGGCCGTACCCTCTATGTGATCCCCTTCTCCATGGGTCCTGTTGGCTCCAAGATCGCCAAGATCGGTGTTGAGCTGACCGACTCCGCCTACGTTGTGATCAACATGCACGTCATGACCCGCGTGGGCACCCGTGTTCTTGAGACCCTGGGCAACGATGACTTTGTTCCCTGCGTCCACTCCGTCGGTAAGCCCCTCGCCAAAGGCGAAAGCGACAACGGAATGTGGCCCTGCGCTCCCATGGATCAGAAATACATCGCCCACTTCCCCGAGACCCGCGAGATCTGGTCCTACGGTTCCGGTTACGGCGGCAACGCTCTGCTGGGTAAGAAATGTCTTGCTCTGCGTATCGCCACCGTCCAGGCCCGTGATGAGGGCTGGCTGGCTGAGCACATGCTCATCCTGAAGCTGACCAACCCCCAGGGCGAAGTCAAGTATGTCACCGGTGCTTTCCCCTCCGCTTGCGGAAAGACCAACCTCGCCATGCTCATCCCCACCCTCAAGGGCTGGAAGGTCGAGACCGTCGGCGACGATATCAGCTGGATGAAGTTTGACGATGAAGGCTACCTGCGCGCCATCAACCCCGAAGCCGGTTTCTTCGGTGTTGCTCCCGGTACCTCCATGAAGTCCAACCCCAACGCCATGCTCTCCTGCTCCAAGGATACCATCTTCACCAACGTCGCTCTCACCGATGACGGCGATGTCTGGTGGGAAGGCATCGGCTACGATGCTCCCGATCACCTGATCGACTGGAAGGGCAACGACTGGAAACCCGGTCAGGTGGACGCCGACGGCAACCCCGTCAAGGCTGCTCACCCCAACGCCCGTTTCACCGCCCGTGCCTGCAACTGCCCCGCTATCGCTCCCGAATGGGAAGATCCTGCCGGTGTGCCCATCGCCGCCTTCCTGTTCGGCGGTCGCCGTCCCTCCACTCTGCCCCTGATCTATCAGGCTAAGGATTGGGAACACGGTGTCTTCATCGGCTCCACCGTCGGCAGCGAAGTCACCGCTGCTGCTCTTGACGTCAAGGCCGGTACCGTCCGTCGTGACCCCTTCGCCATGCTGCCCTTCTGCGGCTACCACATGGCTGACTACTTTGCCCACTGGCTGAAGATCGGTGAAGCCGGCGCTGCCAAAGGCAACCTGCCCAAGATCTTCTGCGTCAACTGGTTCCGCAAGAACGCCGAAGGCAAGTTCATGTGGCCCGGATTCGGCGACAACAGCCGTCCTCTGGCATGGGTCTTCGGACGCTGCGCCGGAACCGCTGATGGCGTCGAAACCCCCATCGGTACCCTCCCCACCGCCGACGGCATCGACCGCACCGGCATTGAGGATGAGGTCACTGCTGAGGATCTCGCCCAGCTCCTCGCCGTGGATGTGGAAGGCTGGAAGAACGAACTGGCTATGATCAAAGAACACTATGCCAAGTTCGGTTCCAAGCTGCCCGCCGCTCTGGTGAAACAGCTGGAAGCTCTTGAAGCCCGTCTCGGCTGATAGGATTTCTCAAATCAAAACGGCAGTTGGGAGCCCTGTTTCCCACTGCCGTTTTTCTGTTTATACAAGGGAATCAAGCTCCATGAAGAACGGAGATAAAATAAATTGTCCCCATTGCGGGGAAAAGAGTTTCGTCAAAGAAAAAAAAGAGTTTGACGACAGTTTTTCACTCAAGGAACGCTCTTTTTTCTGCGCTCTCTGCGGGGGAAAACTGGTCCCGCCATCATCATCTTCACCAAAGGTGAAAAACAGCTCCGCCGCCGACCGCCTCTCGGCACTGCTGGGGGGGGAAAAGGTGCAAAAGGTCTCTTTTGAGAAAACCGCTGATGACGGACACTTTTGTCTCCATTGCGTCCATTACCTGAAACATCCCTTTATGACCCGCTGTGCCCTTACTCTGAAAGAAATTGAAGCCACTGACAGCTGCGAAAAGTTTGAATGTAAAGATGAATGATCCATCCTTGAAATTTGTTGAAGCGGCAGCTGCTGCCGACCTTGAAACGGTGCGCCGCATTGCAGCGGTGATCTGGTCCCGAAACTTTTAAAAGCATTCTCTCTCAGGAGCAGATCATTTATATGATGCAGATGATGTATGCCCCTGAAGTCATGGAAGAAGAAATGGCAAAGATGCCATTCGCAAAGAGCTGCAAAGGGTAGTTTGCACTTGCTACCTGTAAGGTAACAGCCGCTTGTCCCGCCGTAGCTTTATGCGAAGGCGGAAAAACGCTCCCTTTATCAGATCGAAGCGAGGACGCTTTGACAATTTTGAGGAGTTTTGAAATTGCCTCATTTATATGATGCAGATGATGTATGCCCCTGAAGTCATGGAAGAAGAAATGGCAAAAGGATACCATTTCCGGCTCCTTCATGTCGATGGAGTTCCCGTCGGTTACACCTCATGGTCTCCATACACGATCCCCGGCACGGCAAAGCTCCACAAGCTCTATCTGCTGAGCCAATTCCACGGCAAAGGGCTCGGGGCGCGCATGATCGCCGATATGGAAAACGAAGCCCGGCAGCGGGGCTTCAAAATCCTCAGACTCAATGTGAACAAACACAACAGCCGTGCCATGAGATCCTATTTGCGCAACGGATTTTCCCAAGCCGAATCAGTAAAAATAGATATCGGCAACGGCTTTTTCATGGATGACTTTGTTATGGAAAAACCTCTGTGACTCTCACCTGAATTGAAATTTCTCAGGGGTGATTATTCCTTTTCTGACGGCGTTTTCCCAATCAGAGGAGATACGGACTCTTTCCACTTTGTGCCCGTCATGGTATTTGTTCCTGAAAAAGCGCCGCATATCCTCTTCTCTGACGGCGGTATTGTACATTGTCACGGGGCTGAAACGCCCCCCTTCCGGCGCAAAAGCAAGAGCCTTAAAGGGCAGAGTGCCCGCATCCAGTGTTCCCGGCACGGGGAATCCCTCCACATAAAATTTGAGTTTCCCGGCACTGCGGGTAATGGCAATATGGCGGCGGTTCAGGAGCAGGCGGCGTGGGGATGATGCTGCAATCAGATTGTGCAGGGGCATGGAAAGTTCTTTCCCGAAAAGAAGAGCCCCTTTGGTCTGTCTGATCTCAATAGATCTTTCCCCCAGCTGCAGAGTGCCGACTTTTATTCCCCCGGGAGTTTTTACTGCAAGCTCCCGGGCTGTGAAAAAAAATCCAGAGTGAAATCTCCTCTGCTGCCTTTCAAATCCTTCACTTTGGCAGAAAAGATCTTTTCCATCAATTTCTGCTGTTCTGAGCCTGAGATGATCCTGGTACTCATGGCGATCATGGCGACTTCGCCGTGAAAATACCACTCTTTTCCCCTGCCGCAGCCGAATTCAAGGGGGGCGCTAATATTTTCAGCAAGGCGCCCTTTCCCCGGTTTGTGCCAGTTGATCCTTTTGCCATTGATAAAAAGTTCGATTTTCAGCAGTTTCTCTTTTGTTTCAGTGATATTGACCGCCATCAGCATGAATTTCCCCGGGGTGATCCGGGGAGCGCTGGAACGGACCTCACGGTAATTGCAGTAGAATCCCTGCCAGCGGTCACGACCGGTAAGCAGATCCTTCGCCCGGGAAAAGAGGGCATCACTGCTTTCAAGGGTCCCTGCACGGGCGCCTGAGTCGTAGAATTTCACAAGGGCAAGAAGAGTTTTATTTTTGAGAGAGAGCTTTTCGCTGCCTTTGATGGTAAGGCGTCCGGTTTTGCCATCCAGCACAATGGTATTTTTTCCCGCCTTCCATTTGCCCGAAACCTTCAAAGGGGGGAGTTTTCCCGCAAGGTCGGGGAATCCCGCTGCGCCGGAATTTTGGAAGATGTAGCAGAAGTGATAGTCCCGGGAGTTCCCGGCAAGAGAGACACCAAAACACAAAAGCAGAAGTACCAAATTGATCTTTTTCATTTTTGCCTTTCGATTTTTTCTGTATGACGGTAGAGGAGTACACCATTTCCTTCAACACTGCGGACCACAATGCCCTCTCTGCCTTTAAAAGAAGAGTTCAAAACCATGTTCTCTTTTGCTTTGAGAAATTTTTTTCGCTGCACGATTTCAGGAGCCACCTCTCCCGGAGCGTAAAACGCCTCTCTGAAAAGGTACTCCCCATCACGAACAGCAGTCAGAGAGGAAGAAGTGATCCGGGGGGGAGCTTTTGGAAAAAGGAGCACGCCATAAACACTTGTGTCGTGATACCTTCCCGCAGGAGCCCATGCTTCCCAGTTCTGCGATGCGAAAAAGTCCATTTTCCACAAGCCTTTTTCCGTCAGCTCCGGGAGCCCTTTATCGCCGGTATTGATGAGCATTTCCCCGCACCAGAGATCCTTTGTGATCCGGGCGGCATACGCCACATCGCCGTTCCATGAGCGGTCACTGCCCGCCGCATCGTAAAGTTCACCGGCGCTGGAAAGTATGAATTGATAAGGCTTTGTCCCACCGGGCGCCAGCAGAAAAAGCTCTGCGCTTTCCACATTCCACAATCCCTGATCCCTCTTGCCGAACCGGAGAGGAGGAGAAGGATTTTTCCGCTCAAGTTTCCAGAAAAAGTAGAGACTTTTTCCTTTTTTCCCCACATAGAAAGCGTTGGAACTTTTTCCGGGGGCGTTGAGAGTTCCGGGGCGCATGGAGCGGAGCGAAAGGCGTGTGCACTGCTTCAAAACCCCCTCTTTGACCTTGCCGTCAATGACCGGCATTAACTCAAGTTCAGGCAAAGCTGCAACTGAAGGGGGAATTGGCGCACAAGGAGTGATCCCCCGCCAGAAATCCAGATGCCGTTTGCGCAGATCCCGGGGAGCGATGCTGCCGGAAGAGATACGCAATTGGGCAAGTTTCCCCTCTGATTTGAAACAGAACTTACCCGGAGAAGAACCACAAGTGACCTCTCCCCAAAGTTCCCCCTCAAGGACTGCCATGAACTTATTTCCTCTTTTCTGCAGTAATACACGGTAGCGGTCACAACGGGGGATCTCATTGAGGGATCCCCCGTGATAGAAGGGGTAGGCACTTTTTTTCTTTCCGTTGCAGAGAAGCTGCAATTCGTTCCGGCAATGGCGCAGTTCGATGCGTTTTTCCTTTGCCACAAAAGCGGCAACAAGGTGTGTTTTCTTCCCCGTGGAAGGGGTGTAAACCATTTCGGCAAAAAAATCTCCTTCTGCCGTAAAGGGGAGCTCAACGCGCCCCTTCACAAGATGGGCGGAGTGAAAGTTCACTCCGGCAAGGGGAAAGAGCAGAGCCGTCAGAAAGAAGAGGAAAATACTTTTCTTCATTTTTTCAACACCCCTTTGAACATCCGGAAATCCCGGGGAGCAACAGGAATGGTGTACACACCATTTTTTTCCTCAAAAAGCTCTTCATTGATGAGCTCTTTCAGAGAAAATGTCCCTTTGAAGTTTTTCATCCGCCGGGGATCGAGTGTGACCCTGGCATTGACCGCTTTGCTGCTCCAGTTGAAGATGATGAAAAGAAGTTCGTTGTCACTCCAGTGCAGGATCCCCTTGACCTGAGAAGGTTCAATGGCAAAGGGAAGATTTTTTTCCCAATACCTTGCCACCCGGTCACACCGGGGGAAGAAGGAAAGGCGCTTTTTCTGGTAAAAAGATATGAGATCATTGAAGCGGGTATCTTTGGGGGAAGGGTTCACATCATGAATAAAGGCAAAGCCGCAGAGATCCCTGATGGAAGCTGGTGAAGGTGCCCGGTAGTCCCGCCAGAAGAAGTTGAAAACAGGGAGAAACTCTCCAGCCACACCGAAGGGGATGCCTGTGTGTTCAGCAAGCATGATGTCGCTGGTCAGAAGCTCACTGTAAAACTCTTTCACACTGAAAGGCTCATAAGCATATTGCTCCGCGCTCAAATGGGTATCCACAAAGGAAAGAAATGGAGTTTCCAGATGGCAGGAGACATGCAGACAGATGCGGGTCTCACCGAAGCGGTCGTAGAAGATCTGCCGCATCCTTTTGACCATCTCACGGGCACTGAAAAAGGGTGCACTTTCACGCCACTGCCCCTTGTAGTCTTTGTAACCGCAGCCGTGGCGTTTGTTGCCGCAGGAGTTGGTTCCGCTGTCGAGGTAGATGGTTTTGAGAGAGGTTTTGTCAACGGTATTTTTGAGACGCCACAAATAGTAATCCTGAAATCCGGAACGGGGACAGAGTTCCACCAGTCCTGTGGGCTTGTACATTTTATTCTGCCACGGCTCCTTTGACATATCGTCAGATGCAAGAGCGGTGTCGATGTAGTTTCTCCCGGCTACAGGTTTCCATGCTTTCAGATAAGTCGCACCTTTTTGCACTTTCCTTGCCCATTCCGGTCCCCACAGTTTCAGTTCAGGATGGATCAGACCGGGAAACTTTTTGATTTTTCCGAACATATTCCAGCCGTAGCGGTAGAGTCCGTAGTAGTGGGTGGAAGAGTAAGGCATAAGTTCCTTACCTGCTTTCCGGCATTTTTCGATGTACTTTTTTGCCTCCTCAGAATCGTCAAAGGGATGTGCCGCTCCGTCGCCCCAGCGCTGCCACGGCCAGGTAAGGGTGCTCATATCGCTGCGCCGCCGGAAATCATACTCCCGGTATTTGGCGGGGGTGGGTTGAAGTCCGAAAACCACTTTCAGCTCTTTATCCAGCAGAAACTCCCTGTTCCCCAAAGTGACGGTCAGTTCCCGTCTTCCCTTTTGCAGCGGGGAAACTTTCTGGATCGCCTTTTCATTTTTCAAGGGCCAGTTCATCATGCCTTCAGCAAAAAAGCTGAATCCGGCTTCAGGGCTCCCCAGCCAGATCTGGTTCCGGAAGGTGTCGAGGGTGATACCTCTGGCAGGAGTTGCCCCCGAAGCGTTGAAGGGGCGGATGGGGTGATGTCCCGAAATAAAATAGTGGTAATAGTCCGAAAACTCTTTTCTCATGGGAAAAACCAGTTCGATTTTCCGGACTTTGACCGGACGGAAGCTTTTATTCAAACTCATAGTGACTTTTGCCATGCCGTCAAATTCATATTCAAAGAGAAAGGAGACCTTCACCCCCTTTTGCTCTGCACAACTCAAAAGCGTCACACAGGTGTCACTTTTTTTCAGCAGTTTCACATCCCCTTTGCGGAAAATGATCTTCCCCTCTGAAGTTGTCACCGCAAGAAAAGGAGCAGCTGCAAAAAGTTCATATTTTTCATTCCATATCCGGTTGGGCAAAAGGGTGCCGCCGCAGGAAATGTTCCATACAAGGCTCCGCAAACGCCCATCCTGATATGTAAGGGGGATCCAGGGGCGCATCACCTTTGAACTTTTACCGATGGAGTTGTTCTCCCAGAGGGACCTCTGGCTGCGGACCTTTTCCAGTTCGGCAGGGGACCAGCTTGTTTCAGCTCCGGAAAGCGCAAACACTCCTGAAAAGATCCCGGCAAATAAAAGAGTTTTTTTCATCTTACAGATCACCTATTTTCAAAGGAACTTTAGCATCGGCAGTCAGGAAGATCTTCTGGGCAACCATGGTATAGACCTGAGGTCCGGTGGTGGTTTCATAGCCGAAAAAGGGAAAGTAAAAGGACTTTAACTCTCTGGGGGCAAGAGAGGCGACCGACATGGCAAAAGTCAGGGTGTTGACCTTGCCGGAGTGGGCGGCGATCATATAACCGAAATCTTTGATGGCTGAATCATACCCCATGTTGAACCCCTGAGCTTGGTTGTCAGGCAGTCCGTTCCTTGAACAGGCGACAAAGATCACCTTGCTCAGCTGGGTGGGGGCGTTCCAGACATTGACACCAGTCGAGGTCATCCACTTTCCTTTGAGGGGATAGCAGGAGTAGTTGCGGTAACGGGTCTGCATCCCGTAGGAGTACAAAGTGGCTTCCTGATTGAGCTCCCCTCTGCCCACACTCTCTTTGCCGTCGGCGCGGCTGCAGCGGGTGACTTTGCCGTTGAGATATTTCCCCTGGATCAGTTTGGCGCCCCATGGCATGACATTGTCCTTCCAACTGTCGGTATCGGGCTGGTACTCGGCAGAAATAGGACTGTACACAAAAGAGCTGTTGTCAGCGGCATACTGGGAAATCCCCAGAGAGACCTGCTTGAGATTGTTGATACATTTGGTTGATTGGGCGCGTTCCCGTGCCTGCTGCAGAGCGGGAAGCAGCATGGATGCCAATATAGCGATGATGGCTATTACCACCAGAAGTTCAATCAGCGTGAACGCTGATTGAGTGAAGATGTGAAGGTGTGAAGAGCTTTCTTTGCATCCGCAAAAAAAGCGTGAAGTGCGCCCTGCCGGGCGTAAGGATGTGTATTTTTTTATTTTTGAAAAACAGTTCTGTTGTGCAGTAGTAACCAACAGTTCGATGAGGGTAAAAGCTGACCTTGAAAAAGTGGTGGAGTGTCTCTTGTTTCCTTGCCAACTTGGAGAAAAATTTTGTTTATTTTTCATTTTATGATGTTCCTTGTATGTTTTATTTTTTCACTGAAAGGCGTTCATTAAAAATATAGGGGATGATACGGTCTGATCCGGCAGTGACCTTTTCCCCTTCAAGAACAGACTCCGCCAGATCGAGAGCATGGCGGACAAGTTCGGTATAATTCTGGGCAAAGGTGGTTTGGGGCGGACAGGTGAACTCCGAAAGACCGGCGCTTTCCCAGGCAATGACCGAAAGATCCTCCGGGACTTTCAAATCCAGAGAGTTGATGATAAAGTTGACCCGGGGCGCCATATCCTCCCCGGGTATCAGCAGACCGTCGATCTTCTCTTTGCGGCAAAGGTCGTCGATGCGGGCAAGGGGATCTTCATCAAGATAGATGATGCACGATTCAGGCGCCGGATGTTTTTTCTTGCGGCAGCGCTCCAAAAATGTGTCCCGGCGCATGGCGATATGGCCTGACGCACATCTGTGGGGCAGAACAATGGCGGGTTTGCAGACTCCGCAGCGGTAAAAAAGGTCAACGGCATCTGAGATGGCTTTGGCATCATCGCTGACGATGGCGGGGAATCCCGGCAGACGGGTGTTGATCCCTATGAAAGAGGCATTGGGACACTTTTTGAGATCCAGTACCGCTGTTTCGTGAAAAACGATGACGGCACGGAGAAAATTCTGTTCGATCAGTTCAATATCGGCGGTGGAAATGATTTCAAGAGAGATGTTCCGCGAACTGCTCTGCCGTGCCAGTTCAGAAAGCATCGCCCCCTGATAGAAGTTGATCCGGGCATTTCCGGGATTGCTGATAACGATACCGACCTTCTTTTTCCGTGCCGCCCGCCGGGGCAGATAGTTCAAGCGTGAGGCGGTCTCGAAAACCCGTTTCCGGATCTCTTCGGAAACGTAGGGGTGATTATTGAGAGCCCGGGAGGCGGTGGTAAGAGAAACTCCTGCCAGCTGCGCCAATTTTGTCAGATTACCATGTTTGTTCATTTGTACTGCTGTTTAAATGATATGAAAAATTTTTCATGTTCTTGAGGCAATTTCAAAACTCCTCAAAATTGTCAAAGCGTCCTCGCTTCGATCTGATAAAGGGAGCGTTTTCGGCTGTTACCTTGCAGGTAGCAACCTCAAACTACCCTTTACAGCTCTTTGCGAATGACATCTTTGCCATTTTTTGAATGACTTTTGAAATTGCCTCCCTTAATATATCACCCGAAAATTGATTTTCAAGAGGTTGTTATGAAAAATTTTTCATATTCGTCAGTGACGGCTTTTTCCGGGAAAAATTTGTAATTTTGCCCAAATTGGTGTATATTACATAATAAGCAAATCACATCATAACAATAACGGGAAATCTTGATATGTTTGAACTGCTTCCGGACAAATGTGCCAAAGGGCGCAAGGTGCTCTTTTCTCTTGAGGCTGCTCCCGGCCGTACTGCGGCTGTGGCGGGCTCCTTCAACGATTGGGACCCGGCAATGGCTCCCATGGAATATGACTCTGCCTCCAAAACATACCGGATCACTATTGAGCTCTGCCCCGGTGAATATGAATACAAGTTCGTTGTTGACGGCGAGTGGCTCCTTGACGAAGCAAATCCCGGATTCTACCCCAACGATTTCGGCACCCTCAACAGCACCCTTGAGGTGAAATGATTATGGCTGGCAACCTTTATCTGGTCAGCACTCCCATCGGCAATCTTGAGGACATCACCTACCGTGCGGTCCGTACATTGCAGGAGTGCGACCTCATCGCCGCCGAAGACACACGCCATACGGCACTGCTGCTGCAGCGTTACGATATCCGCAAGCCTCTTGAAAGTTTCCACGCTTTCAATGAACATGCCAAGGTGGAAAAACTCATTGCCCGCATCAAAGAGGGGCTCAATGTGGCTCTGGTCTCAGATGCGGGAACTCCGGCAGTTGCCGACCCGGGATTTCTTCCCTTGCGTGCCGCTCTTGAATCAGGTCTTGAGCCTGTGGTGATCCCCGGCGTTTCCGCCGTGACCTTTTCAGTGACCGCTTCAGGTCTCCCCGTTGACCGCTTTGCCTTCTGGAACTTTGTTCCCGTCAAGTCCGGCAGAAAGCGCAAATTCTTTGAAGAGATCTCTGAGTGCAATTACACGGTCTTTTGCTTTGAATCCCCTTTCCGCATTGAGAACACGCTGAAACTCATTGCCGAAATCATGCCTGACGCTCAGGTCGCCATCATCCGCGAAGCAACCAAGGTCCACGAAGAGGTGATCCGGGGAAGCGCTGCGGAAGTGGCTTCTCTGCAGCAGCGCTGGCGGGGAGAATTCGTCATCGGCATCTGCAACAAATCCAAACGCCACTCAGAGGAAGAGCCCCCTGAACTTTAAAACCCCTCATTGTTTGACGTGGGCGCTCCGTTGGGGAAGAAGGTGCCTGAATTCGTCACCTTTGCCCAGACAGCGCTCCTGACTGTGGGATCCCCTGTGCCGTTGACCGCCAGCTGCAGGACCCAGACATCCCCGGTGCGGGTATCCAGCTTGAGGATACATTGCTGGACATTGTTGGAGACTCCGCCGGAATTCACAATGTTGGAAACACTCAAGCTCCCCTGCATAAGAGCATACCGGGAAGGGGTGTAATCCTGAGTTCCCGCCCCCTGAGCTCCCAGGTAGCAGCAAAAGATCGCCGCAGCGGCTGCGGCTGCAATAAAAACAGCTTTCATAGAAACTTTCTCCTCTCTGTATTTCAATATAAACGGTTTGAACAAAAAATCAAACTTGACTTTACACTCTTTGCAAAGTATATTAGAGGAGTGTCAATTTTTTTTGCTACAAGGTACTAACACATGTTCAAACGTCAGATAAAGATACTCTTTCTGGTCCTTGCCCTGCTGCTGATCCCTGTGCATCAGGCAAAGGCCATTGATCCTGTGACCATAGCCATTCTTGCGCCCATTGCGCTGCAGCTTGCCAATGCCGCCCGTCCTTATGTGATCCGGGGGCTGATCAATCTGGGCAAAGGCGTGATCCGGGTGGGAAAGGATGTGGTTGAACTGGTCTTTTTACCCTACGGGCTTTTGAAAATGACTCTGGGCGCCCCATTCGGGGGCTTCAGGTCGGGGCTTGTCTATACGATCCGGGGAGGGATCGCCATAGGAAAGATCATTTTCCACATCCTCATCCTTCCCCTTGTCACCTTCGGCTTGAATTTCAATGTGGGATGATTGGAAAAACTTATGGCAAACTGGCGCGAACTGAAAAGGCTCAAAGAACGCTATTCTCTCCTTGAGGAGTGGTACGGCGCAGACTTTGCCATGACTGAATTCTCAGCTGCCTCTCACACACCTCAGGCAAAAAGCATCGCTGATCTGCTGCCGGATGTACTCAAGGATGTGAAAGCTCCCGAAGCAGGCAAGCTGCTTCAAGTACAGAATCTGTGGCACGAGATCATCGGAGCCTCCTTTGCCCGCTATGTCTCCCCCGGCTATTTCAGAGGGGACGAGCTCTTTGTGGAGGTCAGTCACAGCGCTCTTATCCAGGAGCTCCAGCCCATCACCGGAACCATGCAGCAGCAGATCAACAAAAAACTGGGAGAAAATTTCTGCACCAAAGTCACGCTGATCTGCGGCGGCGTGCGCAAGAGGTAATGAGCTCAAGAGCACTTTCTTCAAAGCTGATGCTCTTTCCGCCATGCAGCAGGAGTCACCCCTGTCTCTTTCTTGAATGTCCTTGAAAAGTGTTCATACTCCCTGAATCCGCAGAGAGCGGCAATTTCAAAGAGCCGCAGATCTGAATCGGAAAAGGTAAGGAACTGTTTGGCATGATAGATCCTTTCAGCGGTAAGCATCTGTGAAAAAGTCCCCATGGAATTTTCTTTCAGAATGTGGCAAAGCCGTGAAACCGATATGCACACCGCTCTGGCAGCATCGGCGGTGGAAACATCTTCAAAGTAGTGATCCTCGATAAACTTTTGTATTTTTTCAGGAAAACTGTCCTTCCCCTCTTTTCCCACAAGGGAGATTTCACTTGCTTTTGTTTCCAAACCTGCCGCAAAGACCGGAAGCACTCTGGCAATGCGGCGCACCTTTTCCTTATCTTTGGGGTCCAGCAGCCCGGCAAAGACCGTCAACACACATCTGCCGTTGCGGTAAACGGGGGCGGCGACTTCAAAACATCTGTTCCTGCAGTGGACAAAAAATATATCCCGCTCAGGAGATGCTGCCATGCGGCGGTTCAAATCATGCATACAGTGGTGCACACAATAGGATCTTAGTTCCCTGCCGCAACGCTCCGGATGAGTCTTCCTGTGAGAACGGCGCTGACTGTTGACAAGGGAATACCCCTGACAGAAAAAAACACCGTTGTAAATATGCAGACAGATCCTGCACTCTGCAAGCTCTTCAAAAGCCTTGATCTCCGGTTCGAGAGAAGCTGTTTTCATGATAATTCATCTCCTTTTTGACAATATACATCAACTTTTCAACAATGCAAATCATTTTCTTTTTTATTTTTCCTGATATATTATATCCGGAACAGAAAAAGGAGAAGCACCATGGAAAGAAAAATCGCTGTCGCCGAAGGATGCACCGGATGCGATACCTGCCGCTGGCTTTGTCCCCGGGAAGCTATCACATTCGATCACAATGGCGCACAAATAGATCCTGCCAAATGTGTTGGCTGCGGGATATGCGCCGACAACTGTCAATCATACGCCATCCGCATGGAAAAAATAGGCTGAACAGAAAAAAGGAGAAAAACTATGAGCTACAAGATCCTCGCAAACGGTAATGTAATGGCTCCCCCCCGGGAGCTCCCCAACGCCGGAGAATACGATGTCGTCGTCTGCGGCGGGGGCATGGCAGGCTTTGGAGCGGCTTTAGCAGCCGCCCGCCACAGCGCAAGTGTCTTGATCATTGAAAAGGCGACCGCACTGGGCGGACTTGCTACCGTGGGACTTGTCCCTATCCCCATGGATACCCCCGCAGGCATCAGCGCTGAAATGATCCGCAGACTGGAAGAGGTCGATGGTCATGCCCGGAGAAACTCCGATCCTGAAAAGCACAAACTCATCCTTGACCGTATGGTGAAGGAAGCCAATATAGATGTGCTTCTGGACACCATGATCGTCGATGCCGTCATGGAGGGCGATCAGGTGCGGGGCGTGGTCGTCGAAAGTAAAAGCGGCACACAGGTCATCATGGGGAAACGCTTCATCGATTGTACCGGCGATGCCGATCTTGCGTTCTTTGCGGGGTGCGAATGTATGTCAGGCCGCCCCGATGACGGCAAACATCAGGCATGTTCACTGGACTTCCGTCTGGGGGGCGTGGATTACGCAAAGTATCTGGACTCCGATTTTAGAAAAAAAGATCCCAGATGGATCAAACTTATTGAAGAAGCACACAAAGACGGCAGAATGCCCATCATGTTTGAAAACCATGTCAACTGGCAGGTTTTCGTGCCTGGACGCCCCCAAAACTGTACAAAAGACGAGATCGTCGTCTGTATTTCCCATTCCAGAAACTGCGACCCTCTTTCAAACAGAGACCTGACCCGCATGTATCAGGAAGGACGGGAACAGGCAGAATTCTTTTCAAAGTTTATCAGGGAAAACATCCCCGGCTATGAAAACTCCTATCTCATCGACACGGCAAATCTGCTGGGAGTCCGTGAAAGCCGCCGGGTGGTGGGAGAATATATCCTCAAGACCCTTGACTTTGCCCGGGGCTCCCGGTTTGACGATGCCATTACCGCCACCAATCACCACTTTGATCTCCACAATCCTGACGGCGTGGGCAATATCAAATGGGCAAAGGAGATCATCGACGGCAAAGTGTGTTATGTTTCCTCCACCGGCAACCCGGGTTCACTTGAACCGCCCTGCGGCTATGAAAATATGACCGACGGATGGGGCAGACAGGGAGCCGACAGAGTCTTCAAAAAAACTGCCTCAGATATTCCCTACCGCTCACTGGTTCCGGTCAAGATCGACAACCTTCTTGTAGCAGGAAGATGCCTTTCCTCTGAATTCATGGCACAGGCGGCATCCCGACTGATCCTCTGCTGCTGCAACATGGGCCAGGCAGCCGGAACAGCTGCAGTGCAGTCGCTTAAAGAAAACACCGTGCCACGAAAAATCGATATAAAAGCGCTTCAGGCACAACTTGCAAAAGACAGAGCCTGACACACTCTGTGTACCATACTGCCTGACAGGGAATGATTCTCTGTCAGGTCTTTTTTTTGGCATGAAACTTAAATCTGTTCTTCAACAAAAGCCCCGGGCGTCTTACCGGTATACAGCTTGAATTTGCGACAGAAAAAACTGACCGATCCGAAACCTGTTTTCAAAGCCGTTTCTTTGACCGACTCTCCGGCAAGAAGAAGCCGCTGCGCCTGAGAAAGCCTCAATTCATTAAAATAATGCATAGGTGAAACACCGATGGCTTTGCAGAAAACAGCACTGAAACGGCTTTCAGAAAGACCTGCCAAAACGGCAAAATCAGGGACTCCCACAGCAGCAGAAAGGTTTTGCTCCATGAAGGCTAATACTTTTATAAGCTCTGGAGACAACTCCTTTTGGAAGGGGAGATCCGGGAGTTTACTTTCAAGCACTCCGGAAACAAACTGCAAAGAGAGGATATTTTTCATGGATAAGGGAGCCTGGGCAATGCCTGAAGCAATATCTTGAAACGCCGCAGCAAGTTCTCTCCCTCTTGCCGGATCCCAAGAGCCTGTAAGCCGGAAGCTGCGCCTGAAATTCAAGCGTTGGGCGAACTCCGGGAGCAGAGGTATGGGAAAGTTTGTAAAGAAGATCTGGATCGCCCGGGAAGAAGATGAATCGCTCCCGGCACTGTGAGAGAGAGCCGGAGAAAAAAGGATCCATTCACCGGGCATGACAGTGAGAATCTCCCCCTGACATCCGAAACGGAACACCCCTTCCAGAGAAAAGGTCAGCTGCCATGCCGGATGGGTATGATAAGAAGAAGAGTAAGGTGAAGAAAAATTCAATTCATCATACCATAAAAAAGGGGGAATCAGTTCAAGGTGTAAGATATTCATATATAAAAAGCGAAAAGGTTATTGTCAATGAAGTAATATATATTCTCCAATGATAAAAAACAAGTCATTCACAGTTGAAAAGTGCAATAAAACAGTTGTTTTCTTATATTGCCCCCGTAAAGGTGTGGATGTATATTAAAGAAGTCAACATTTTAAGGAGAATATCATGACTTTCAACAACCGCACCGCCTTCATCACTGGCGCCGCAGGGCGCATCGGCAGAGCCACTGCCGCAGAGTTTGCAAAACAGGGTGTCAAACTCGTTCTTGCCGACATCGACATGGAAAAACTCAACGCCGCTGTTGAGGAGCTGAAAAAAATCACGCCCCATGTCAGGGGGATCTATATGGATGTGACTGTTCCGGAAAGCATGGAGACAGGATTCAAAAAGGTGATGGAGGAGACAGGCAGGATCGATATTCTGGTCAACAACGCAGGGGTCTGGTCCAGAGGCAGCGCTTTGGAATCTTCTCTTGAGGATTGGCAAAGCATACTCAATATAAATTTGAACAGCGCTTTCTATCTGTCAAAACTTTTCGGGCAGAAAATGAAAGAACAACAATACGGCAGGATCATCAATCTGGGATCCATCGCAGGAGAAGCAGGACTCCCGGAAAGATGTGCCTACTCCGTGGCAAAGGCAGGGGTCATCATGCTGACCAAAACAATGGCAATGGAACTTTCCAAAGATAATGTCACTGTCAACTGTGTTTCCCCCGGCATGATCGCTGACGAAAAGAAACCCAACTCCGGAACATGGCTGGGACGCAGCGGCACTGGTGACGAAGTTGCCAACGCCATCGTCTTTTTCGCCGCTGATGAATCCTCTTACATCACCGGTACCGATCTGCCTGTGGATGGTGGCAGGACCCTTGGACCTCTCACAACAGGATTGAAAAGATAACAGGGAAAAAAAGCCCCTCCGCTCCTCAATTTCAAGGCAAAAAAAAGCAGCCGCATAACGCAGCTGCTTTTTTTGTTGCAACGGAACTTATTTGTCCTTACCGGACATAGCACCATGCTCACGGAAGTTACGGGTGGGAGCAAACTCACCGAGTTTGTGTCCGACCATGTTTTCAGTAACGAAAACCTGAGCAAAAGTTTTGCCGTTGTGAACATTGAAGGTGTGACCAACAAAGTCCGGAATGATCAGA
>JAZODE010000043.1:0-51921 GCA_045596885.1 Victivallaceae bacterium | reverse complement strand
TTTGACAAGGTTTTTGACAGCAATTTCCATCTTTTTCTCCGTGTGGCACACTTTGTGTCCCATACACAGAAAAGGGCGTAAAAACAGAATGTAATGGTAAATTGCTTATTATCAGGAGTTTAAAATAAAAATGGCGGAGAGAGAGGGATTTGAACCCTCGGTGAGGTTGCCCCCACAACGATTTTCGAGACCGTCGCCTTCGACCACTCAGCCATCTCTCCGCTAAAGCATCTCTATAATATAACCTTGAAATGGCCGCAAGGCAAGCGAAAATCAAGAAAAAATGTTTTTTTTCAGAGTTTTTCTTGACTTTTAGGGCTTTGTGTGGTAAATTTCTTAAGAGTGTATGTTAATGTGGAGTTTTGCATATATGAAAAAGTTTTTTACGCTGATCGAACTGTTGGTGAGTAAGACTTGTCAAATAGGTGTTTTGCCGTTGTATTACCTGAAAAAAGAGAACAAAAAAATGCCTTATTGTGCTTGCGAAGAAAGCGCTTCATGCCCCAACGGGGCGCTTCATATTTTCCGCAGGAAAATGCTTCATACGGCGGAGCCGTGCTTCATTCGATCAGCGTTCACGCTGATCGAACTGTTGGTGAAAAGATCCCATCTCTGCTGTGATCGTGTTTATGGCAAAGAAGAAGGTTTTTCACCTGCCCATGGGCAGGTGAAGCTGTACAGCTTCACCTTAATAGAGCTTCTTGTCGTTATCGCTATCATAGCAATCCTTGCCGCTATGTTGCTGCCCGCTTTGCAGCAGGCAAGAAATACTGCGAAAGCAAACGCTTGTATCAATAATCTTAAAGGAATCGGCTCTGCAGTCATGATGTATGCCAATGATTCAGGAAACTATGTCCCCAGAACGCCTGCTGGATCTGCACGCGGATACTTTTTTGCGGTGGCTCCCTACCTCAGTCCCACGATTCTTGTCTATCGTAATGGCAGCCCCAGAGGGTTGATCGACGGCTCGTTGATGACTAAAAAACAACTTGCACCTTTGGCTTGCCCCGCAGCCGATGCCCATTGGGCTGCCGGAGGGGATTCTCCTATCTTTTCATACGGTGTGAACTATTACCTTGCCTGTAACGATTCTTCAGGCGGCTGTGTCAAAAAGTTCAGTCAGGTCAAACGCCCTGCGACAAAGATTTTTAATATCGATGGCTCCCGGCTGACGAAATCTGCTGCTGACAATATCCTTGACCCCACAGGCGGATATGTACGCATCGCCTCTACTTCATGGCCGACGACTACTGGAAACCGTACTATGGGAGTAAGGTTCAGACATCGCAGCAAAGCTAATGTCGTTTTTGTTGACGGTCATTGCAATACATTGACAAGGAACGACTTGAGCAAGGGATCAAGTTCCAGCAACAGGTATATCTATCCGACTGTCGGAACATGGACGGGGATTTGACACAAAAGATTTCTGAATGTCAGACAATGAAAGCTCATAAATTATTATATGTATTTGCTGCAGCGGCTTTGGTGTTTGTGAAATCCGCTGCGCAGGAAATCGACTTTTCAAAATATGGAGCGACCGCCATGGTCAATCCCGGACGGACCTTCTATGTTTCCACTTCGGGCAACGACTCCAACGATGGAAAAACGCTGAAAAACGCCTGGCGTACCTTCAAGCGTGGCGTAAAAGAGCTGCGTGCCGGGGATACCCTTCTTGCTGCCGGAGGCGTCTATGAAGAAGGGGGGATTTCTCTCAACTACGGCAGCATTCCCAATTATAAAGCTCAGTGGGGCAAACCCGGCTCACCTATCCGGGTCATGGGAATCCCCGGGACTCAGGTGGTTATTCAAGGAGGAATCTTTCTGGAGCGTAAAGGAACTTCAAGAGTTGCTTCATGGCGGAATGTCAAAGCACCAGTTTATGAGCATGTCTGGGAGATCCCCTCTCAGATACTGCTGCAGAAGGTCGACTTCCCTGAAATCGTCAGAGAGATCCCCGGAACATATTTTTATGACAGTAAGAAAAAAGAGCTGACCGTCCACTTTGTTGCAGCTTCTCCTCAAGGTGTCCGCACTGCCGATGAACGGGTGGGGATCCGGTTGAGAGGGAGTTATGTGCATTTGGAAAATGTGATCTTCAAGAACTTTCCTACTGCTGTTTCCGTGCGGGTCAATGCTCCCGTCAAACAGAATACACTTCACAATGTGACAGTGAAACACTGCGGTTTTTTCCACAGTGCTTTAGCCGGACTGCATGTGGAAGGGGGCAAGTTCGGACTCTTTACAGGCAATTACGGCAGAGATAACGGCGCGCGGGGGACGATCCTGACCTCTCCTGCGGCGCACGATAATCTTTATATCGGCAACTGGTGCGGCGGATGCCCTGAAACGCTCCGGCATCTGCCCCCTTACCGTTATAATTACGGATTCAATTTTTACGGCTATAATCCCGGCAAAAGAAATCACGTCATCGGCAACATCTTTGATGATTTACTTGCTTTCCGCTGGAAAAGTGCCTGTCCTGAAAGCATCTTCCGTGACAATATGGTGTTGGGCAAGTTTCGCGTTGAAAGCGGTTCTGTTCCCGTCCTTGTCGAAAACAACCTTATTACGGGCAACCTTGAATGGACCGGCGTCAGTCTGAAAGCTGACGATGCAAGTTTCAAGGGAACTCCTATGAAGTTCCGCAACAATGTCCGTAAAAAAGCTGAGTTCAAAAACAGAAATCCCCTGCTGAAAGAGGCGGCGCGTCTGGCTGTTCCGGGGAAAAAAGTTGTTGTTCCCAAGGTGCAATTCCTTGGCATCAAAGCAGATTTTGTCTACAGTGACAGCGCTGCCGTGTTGTGTGAAACTCCGGAAAATGATGGAACGGTCACTGTGCTCTACCGGGCAAAAGGAACACGGAACTGGACCTCCGCAAAAGGCGTTTTTCAGGGAGTTACCCATGCGGTCGGTCTGAATGGTCTCAAGCCGGGGACCGAATATGAATACAAAGTCAGTTTTTACGGCAGACGGGGCGAAAAAACTGTTTCAAAGCCGGGGAGTTTCAAAACCGCTCTGAAAATGAGAGCCCCCAAGGTTCTTGAAGTGGGCAAAGGGAAACTCTCTCTGCGTGAAGCGTCATGTGCCGCTATTCCCGGTGATACAGTGAAACTCCTTCCCGGACGCCATGTCGGTTCCTTTGCACCGCTGCGCAGCGGCACTCCCGGCAAGCCCATTACGCTGCAGGGAAATGGTGCTGCTATCGACGGACTTAATTTCTATTCCCCTCTGGTGAAACTGGATGAGAGAAAACATATCGTTATTGACAATGTCCGTTTTGTCAATGCCGAATACAACTCCCGCAAAGGGGTGATTTCTGCTGTGAAATCTCAATTTATCAAGGTGAAAAACTGTATCAGCATCCACAAACTTTATGCAGGACCCTTTTTCAAGGGACTGGGAAGCGACTTTGATCTGGAAAACAATGTGAGCTGCGGCGGAGATTATGCTTTAAGTTTCCACGGCGCTAAAAATGTGCGTTTGCACAGGAACAGTATCATCAATTCAGCTCTTTTCAGCGTGATCTTCTGGGGGGGCACCGGGAATTACTCTATGACCAACAACATTTACTACCGCTCAAGTGTGCCCCAGAAGACCAACCCTGCCATGCTTTTCATCGGAGTGAAGGGGAAGATCCACTCTGACGGGAATGTGTTCTTTTCTCCCCATAAGCATCAGTACATGGGGGGAGAATTCAGTACTCCAGACCGGAAACGCCTGAGCATTTCCAAGACTTTGAAAGAGTGGCAGCAGCAGACCGGTATGGATAAAAACAGTATTCATGCAGATCCCCGGTTTGTCGATATCAGCAAAGGTGATTTCCGCTTGAAGCCCGGTTCTCCCGCCGCAGGACGGGGGGCTCTGGTCAAGTAAGGAGCCATCAATAAAAGCTGTTTCCCGGGAGAAATTTCCCGGGATTTTTTTATTCCCTTTCGCCGGGATTGTTCCGCTTGCGGTATGTCCCCGGAGGAGTACCGGCGATCCGGTGGAATACACGGGAAAAATGAAAGCGGTCCACAAAGCCCAGAAGATCTGCGATCTCGTCGATACTGTATTGCTGCTCTGAAAGATAGGTCATCGCCTGCTGGATGCGCTGGTACTGCTGGTAAAGCTGGGGCGGTACGCCCAGTTCGTTCCGGAAGAGCCGGATAAAACGGTTGGTCGAGATGCCCACCCGTTTGGCGAGAGCGGCATTTTCAATTTTTTCCCCGAGATGCTGGTGGATATAATCTTTTGCGGCAGCGATACGGCCGTCCATGTATTGTTCCCTGACATGGAGTTTTTCAGAAGGGATCATCCGCAAAGCGCTGAAAATGGCGCAGTAGAGCAGAGTTCTGGTAAATTCAAGATCTTCCTCTCCTGTCAGCTGCCGGAGCTGCTCTGTGAGTGTGCCGAAATCCTCTTTGGGGAAAAAGTAGACTTCACGCGATGCACTGTTGTAGAGAGGTCCCGTTTCAAAATGGATGTAGAAATGCTGAAAGGGTTTGGTGTTATTGATGGCAAGGAGCAGTCCCGGCGGGATCAGCAGGATCTTGTCCGTGGGGACAGGGGCGCCATTGAGAATGGCTCCTTCACTGTCATTCATGTAGAAACGCCAGTGCTGAACGATGTTCCGGGGATAGTTCCAGAATTTTACTGTTTGCATCGGTTCCCAGATCATGATCCGGGTGGATAAAGGCGTCGGAGGATCAACTTTGATGTTTTTGTACATATTTTATCTTTTATCAACATTTAATATTTCTTCATTACGTGGTATAATATACAAGTGTACAGTGAAAATTGCAAATCCAATATAATGAGAGAATAGTTCATGTTTGATCCCAGATATGTCTTGTTTTATGACAATCACACCCAGGAGCAGGTTTCTGACTACGGGGTGAACTTTGATCCTGAAGCCTTTGTTGAACAGGTCAAACGCTGCGGCGTTGACTTTTTGACTGTCCATGCACGCTGCAACCGGGGATTTGCCTATTATCCGACCGGAATCGGAACGGTTCACCCCGCTCTCAAGCAGGATATGGTGGGCGGCGTGGCAAAGGCTTGTGAGAAAAACAATATCAAACTTGCCATCTATTTCAATGGCGGATTGAGCGGCGTTGAAGCCGTACAGCACCCCGACTGGAAGGCCGTTTATGCTGACGGCAACACCATGCTGGTGGATGCTCCTGCTAATCCCTTCACTGTCAGGATGTGCCTTAATTCCCCTTTCCGGGAACATCTGAAAGCTATGATCTCTGAGACGGCGCAGATGTACCCTTATGTATCCGGCGTTTTTATTGACTGCGTCCACAGTTTTCCCTGTTACTGTCCTTACTGCAAAGCAAAACTTGCGGAGCTGGGACTGAAAACCCATGAAGAGTTGGGGGAACACACCCTCAAAGATTTCTGCGCTGATGTTGGTGAACAGGTGTTCAAGAGTTTCCCCGGCGGGGAACTTTTTTACAACAGCAACAGCCAATTCCGTTACGCAGGAAAGTACAATACCTATTTGGACTGCGAATGTCTTCCCACTGCCGGATGGGGGTATGAATGTCTGCCCACATTGGTCCACTGGGCACCGGAACTGCGTCCCGGAAAAACTGTGCTCAATATGACGGGCAGATTTTACGATTGGGGAGATTTCGGCGGATTGCGCAGTGTCAACAGTCTTGCCTACGATCTTTTCTACGGACTCATGCACGGTATGCGCCCGGAGATCGGCGGTCACATGAACCCCAAAGGAGATCTGGATATGCCGGTCTTTGACACTATTGCTGAAACATATGCCAAACTCCGCCGTTTTGAAAACTACTACACAAGCGCACCGCGGAACAACGATATCGCTCTGGTACTGAGTTCAGAAGAGGAGATGCAGCGGCTTTACAAACCGGTCCGTGCTGCCGTCAGGATGCTTGAAGAACTGAAACTGCCTTTCAGCATCATCACTGCCGAAGATCGCTCTCTTGACAGCTTCAAAGTGGTGATCCTGCCCGAAAATACGGAGTTTCCGGAACACCTTCTTTCCCGCCTTGAAAATTACAAAGGCTCCATTATCGGGATCGGTACCGGAACGGCACAGGAGGCAGGAGAACTTTTCGGCGTGGAATACAGAGGCGCTGCTGCAGAACCGGCTTACTTTGATGCCCCCGGTATGGCGCTTTCCATCTACTCCGGCGCCGACAATGTGGATCTGCTTCCCGGCGCTCAGGGGGGAGGGGCTCTGATCAAACCCTACTGCTCACCCGGATTTGAAAAAGGCATGGCGCTCAGTTATTATCCCCCGGAAGGCAAGTCAGGCTTCCCTCTGGAAGTTCGCAAGGGAAAAAATCTTTTCTGTGCGGGACACATCTTTTCAGGGTACTATGAAAGAGGGGCGCTTCATTTGCGCGATCTGTTGAAAAAATTTCTTGATGAGGTGCTGCCAGCTCCTCAGTTCAAGAGTGAAAATCTCTATTCATTCACCCGTATTTCTGTGGCGGACGCCCCCGGAAGGCGGCTCATCTGCCTTTTGAACTATGTCCCTGAAGCAAGAGGAAATGCCTTTGCTGTGGAAGATGAAATAGAACTTCATTCAGGTAAGATCGCTGTACGGCTTGACGGATTCAAGGTGGAAAAGGTCCTTTGCGGTGCCGACCGTAAGGTGGTCCCTTTTACACTTGAAGATGGATACTGTTGTGTCAAAGTTCCAGCTTTCAAAGGATTTACAGCATTGGAGCTGATGGAAAAATAAGTTAAGTGTTATAAGAAGGAGGCGCAGATCAATGAAAAGTTCCTGTTTTGCAGTGTGTGTGGCGATGCTGGCGTCAAGTCAGCTTTGCGGAGCGGATTATTTTGTGGAAAAACACGGTTCCGATGCCAATGACGGCAGAACACCAAAGACCCCCAAAGCCACCATCAATGCGGCAGTGAAACTTCTTCGCCCCGGCGATACATTGACCATCGGCCCCGGTGAATACTTTGAAGCGGTCAAAGGGAGTTTTGCAGAGGAGTCAACCGGCAAAGCTGTTGTGGTCAAAGCACGATTTCCCGGTTCTGTGCTGATCCGGGGGGACAGGGAGATCAAAAGCACCTTTTCCCCCGTGCCGGGGTTCCGCTTTGTTTATGTCACAGATTTCCCGCAGGAACCTCAGGCGGTCAATGAAAGAGACTCCTTCAAGATCCTGACTCCCGGAGGAACAAAAGCGGAACTTGAGTTTTCCCCGGGAAGATTCTTTTACGATAAGAAAGAAAGGAAACTTTACATTTCCCCCTCTGACGGCGTTTCCCCGGACCGCCACTATTACACTGCAAGTCTGCTCACCGGAGGCGGGTTCTGTATGAACAAAAGCTCATTCGTCACTCTTGATGGTGTTATGGCAACAGGATTTTACACCTTCAACCGTGTTCCTTTCGGCAATACTTACGGACTTCGTCTCAACGGCAAAACCAACGGGATCATCCGGAACTGCAAAGCCTTTTTCAACAGCAACGGGATCCATTTCGGTATGCAGCAGAACTCTGTGATCGAAGACTCCACTGTTTACGCCAACGGTTCACCTGCCCCTGTTTCGGGGGGCAATTTGGTTGTCTGGGGCAGTTGTCACGGCAACACGGTGCGCCGCTGCCGTTCCTTTTTCAGCACCCACCCCAACGGTCTGGGGATCCGTTTCTACGGCGGCAAAATTACCGGCAACCGTCTGGAGGACAATGTTTCATTCGGTGAATCCGGTATCGGTGTCAAAGGCTCCATCGACCGTATCCCTGCCATGCGGAACCTCTGTTTCAACAACTACAATGAGCGGCACTTTGCTTCAAGTTTCGGTACCAATAATGTGTTCCGTCATTACAACGCCTACGCCAGAGACGGGGGCTTGCGCCTCGATCTGCTGGAAAAGAAAAAAGCGGATTTCAACACGCTCTTTGCCGATCCTGAAAACCATGATTTCCGTCCCCAGGAGGGGGCAAAGGGGATAGGGGAGGGACTTGTTGACAGAAAAGATGTTTATTTTGTCTCCCCCGAAGGAAACGACCGCAATTCAGGGCGTTCCATCAGCAAGCCCTGGAAGAGTTTGAAGAATGTCAAACCCGGAAGTACCGTTTATCTGCTCCCCGGCGTGTATGATTTCCCGGCTGTTATCAAGGCTGACAAAGTGACCCTTAAAACCCGCGGCAGCGGCAGGCGTGCCCTTTTTACCGGGGGCTTGAGTGTTTCAGGGAAAAATTGCCGCATCGAAGGGGTGAATTTCCTCAAAAAAGGAGTCCTTGTTTCAGGTGACAATGCCCTTGTGAGCTGCTGCGGTTTCGGCGCTTCTTTGCGTGTTACAGGCAAAGGCGTTGAAATCTGTCATAACGCTTTCACCGTCAAAGGCGACTTTACCCGTGCCACAGGATTCCGCCACAGCAACCTTTATACCGTCAAAATCAGCAAAGGCGGACTTTTTGATCTTGACAAACCTCATGCCGAGCCTCTTTTTACCGCCCCCGAAAAGGGAGACTTCACCGTCAAAAATCCTGAAGATTTTGCCGGACGGGGCTTCGATGCTCTTCCTGTCGGACCCTACCGGCTGGTTCGCAAACATAATACCGAAGCGGTCAAAGGTCCTTTTGTTCACAGTGTTTCAGACACCACTGCCGATATCGAATGGTGGACCGCTGAAAGTGCCACCAGCGAACTGCGCTGGGGAGAAACGCCCCATTGCAATAATAAGGCGGGGAGCATTTTCCGGGGCTCCAACTACCACACCGCCACGCTGACCGGATTGAAGCCCGGTAAAAAATATTACTTCAGACTTTTTTCAAGAACGCCCCCCCGGGAGTATCACAGCAATATGGAACTTTTTGCCGCCGACATAGTGAAAGAACGCAAGGTCATCTCTTCCGGAGTTCAAAGTTTCACCACCCGTCCCCAAGGGGCGGCAAAACGCACCATCTATGTTTCTCCGGCGGGAAAAGAAAACAACCCCGGCACTTTGAAAGCCCCCCTCAACTCTATCAATGCCGCTCTCTGGAAAGCTGCTCCGGGTGATACTGTTATGGTGCGGGGCGGCGTTTACACCGAAAGGATCCGTTTCCGTACCGGGGGCGACCGGGGCAGAAAACTCACCTTGAGAAGTTACCCAGGGGAAAAAGTGATCCTCGACGGGAAAATGGTGCTTTTCAACGGTGTTGATATCGATACCAAATCTCATGTGGTCCTTGACGGATTCTATTTCCGCAACATCCACGAAAAAGCCGAACACGGAGCCGTTATGATCAGCGGCGGCAGCAATAATATTGTTCAGCGCTGCTTTTACGACGGGCGCAGTCAGAGAGGATATACGCCCCCCTTTATTGCCGCTTCACACACAAAGGATCTGCTTTTTGCCAACAATGTCATCATGGGGGGATTTTCTGGCAGTTCCTTCTGGGTATGTCCGCAGCTTGTCATGCGGAACAATGTGTTTTATATCAACTCCATCGTCCAGACATATTTTCATTGTCATCCGGAAGATAAGGTGACAATGATAAAAAATATTTTCTACGACCTGATCCCCGGCAAATATTTCATGAATATGATCGGCATATATCATCTTGAGGCTCTGCGGGAAGATCATAACTGTTTCTATCCCCGCATGCCTGCAGAGGGCAAGGGGATCTTCCGGGTCAGCCGTGCCGGAGGGAAAACACTTGGCAAACGCTTCAATTATCCTGATTTGCAGAAGTTGATGGGTGTCAAAGGTACTTCTCTGACAGTCAACCCCATGTGTCCTGTGGTGAAAAAACTTGCCTCATTTAAAAAAGCGCCTCCCATCATGCACCAGTATATGACCCTTGAAGAGAAGCATCCGGCGGATTACAAAGAGGTCTGTGCAGAGTTTTCCAAAGAAATGCACCTTGTCAATGGCAAATACAAAGAACTTGATTTCAAGGACTTCTTTGCTCAAAATCCTGCCGTCGTGAAAATAGGCGCAGGCTTACAGAAAGAACTTTTCCACCCAGCAGGAGGTATTCGCTGAAATGAAGAAATTTGATATTTTCGGAGAGATCTGGCAGTCCTCCGAGTGTTATGTCCGCCGCAAAGAGATAAGCGATTGCATCGACTATCCCCGTCAGGATAAGGGGGAACTGCCGGTCCGTATGCCTTCACCTGAGACATTCCAACGGTCAAAGGATCTGGGACTTTTTTCGGCGTTCCGGATTGGCTGTGATTTCTGGCCCCGCCGGGAGAAGCTGGAAGCCCTTGATCCTGAAAAAGAGATGGTGCACATAGATCTGCTCCGGGTGCGGAGCGATTTCGACCGCCCGGAAAATCAGGCTTTGGGGATACCCTATGAAGAGTTTGCCGAAAACTACTTCAACACCGCCATCGACTACTCCCTTGAACACCCGGGACGGGTGATATTGTGCGTCATCGGCGAGGTGGATTCCGGCTGCCGCTGGCCTGAATACTTTTTCCGCTCCCGTGAAGAGGCATACGATTTTTTCAAAGAAAGCTGTTTCAACTACACCGGTATGTACAGCGATGTGGGGCGTTTCTTTGAGATCCTGAAAAAGAGGGGACTTTCACTGAAAGATGTGAACGCCATGATCCACGGCGCCTGCCGTTTTGCCATTCCTTACTACTTTGAGTGGGAGTATCCCCATGTTGAAATCGAGCGGGGACTGGGAGCTTCTCTCAACATGCAGATTTCCATGGGAGTTTTGCGGGGCGCGTGGAAACAGTTCGGGCGCAGAGCCTGCTGGGGAGTGGATGTTTCCACCCATCAAAATCACTACAACCAGTGCACATGGTACAACAGCAATGGGATGAGGATCGGCGGATTTTCCGAGGATTGGACAGAACGCCACTGGCTCCACAGCTTCTTTGCCGGGGCGGATTATCTTTTGTGCGAAGGCAGCGACTACACCCACTGGGTCTTTCAGAGCGACGGCTCCTTTGAACTTTCAGATCTGGGCAAAAGGGCGCAGCGCTTTGCCGACTTTACCTTGCGCTCCGGCGTGGACCGGGGGACTCCCGTCGTGCCCGCAGCGGTCATGATCGACTGGAAAAACGGCTATGAAGAAGGTTCCAGAGGCGGTTACATCTGGGGCAATAAACTTCCTGTGACAAAGATCGATACCAACATCGGCGCCATCTACGATGTCTTCTACCCGGGGCACGCCAATGTATGGGGCAGTGAACGCATCCTTTCTCCTGCAACAGGCAGCGACACCCGTCAGAATTACCGTGCCGCGCTGGAGCGGGGCGAGGATATGCGGTATATGGAGATCGGCTACTTTACTTCAACGCCTTACGGCGACACGCTGGATACGGTCTGGGGGAATGCGCCTCTTTCATTTTTGAAAGAGTACAAGGTGCTCATTACAGCCGGAAGTGTGAAACTTCCTGAAAATATCCTTGAAGGGTTTGTGATGGAAGGGGGAACTCTTGCAACTTCCATCGACAAACTCAATGATAAAATGAAAGAGACTCTGGGGATCATCACAGAGCCTCCATTGCTCTCTGACTGGGAGTATGACAGGATCACCCGCTGCGGAACTGATGAGTTCTCTGACGGATTGCGCTATGTGTTTTCCAGATTGAAGTTTTCAGGCGATACAGAGATCCTTGCTGAAAACAGCCGCCGCATCCCCATTATCGCTTCCATCCCCTGCGGTAAGGGCAAAGTTCTGCTCTGTACCGTTCCTCTGGGACAGGATTTTACCGGCAGTGTGATTTTGCCCCTCTGGGGAAAAGTCATGGGGGAAGAGGTGAAAAAACATCTGGGGATCGGATTTTCCTCTCAGGGAAAATTAAGTGTGTCAGTCAACGCTTGCGATGACGGTTCACTGATGCTTGAATTGATAAATCCCATGTCAGAACCCTGGACGGGGACTTTGAGCTTCAAGAAAAATTTTTCTGAAGCCGCAGTCGTTTATCCCGAGAAGCGGAAACTGGAATTCAAAAAAGAAAATCTCCACTTGGAGCTTTCCTCTTATGCCTCAATGATCGTAAAACTTTCCTGAAATCAAAAAAAACTTAAAGGAACCAGTCACCATGAAAGAAAAAACACGATCCCGACAACTCTTTACTCTGATCGAACTGCTCGTTGTTATTGCGATGATAGCTATTCTTGCCGCCATGCTGCTGCCTGCTTTGCAGCAGGCCCGTGAGCGGGGGCGGGTCACCAAATGTCTGAACAACTTTGCCGCTGTGAGCAAGGCACAGCTGTTTTATATTGACGACAATAAGGATTTTACTCCCCCTATGTACAATGGCGGAAATTCCGGAAAATCGAGCCATACCTGGTATGGCGGAACTCCCAATAATGGTCTTTTGGCCTCTTATCTGGGGCACAACCACGTTACTGCGGGAGTTGCCATAGGTTCTGCCTATAAAGTCAGTTCCGGTATCAAGGCAAGTCCTCTCTTCTGTCCTGCTTATGCTCCTGAAGCCGCATTGAACTACATCGCACAGTTCAAAACGGATGATGCGTCACGGGTTTACACGATGGCTTCTGTCAAGAGCCTGTCTTTCAAGGCCGTCAGGATCAAGCGTCCTTCCCGCTCCGGCAATACCATTGAAGCCCAGAAGTTCCATAACGCCTACAACCACTTCACCCTTGAAAAAGCCTCCAGTGATGCCAACCGTCCTTTTGCTGCCAATCATAACAACCGCACCACCACCAATACGGCTTTCTGGGATGGTTCAGCCAAAAATATGAAAACCATGCGTATTCCCAGCAAAGAGCTGATGGGACAGGCCGCAAGCCTCGGTACCAGTTTCTGGAACTGGGACGGTACATACGAATGGGCCGCCTATAACGATGCCTGGTAAATCCTGAAAGGAAAATATGATGCTTAAAAAAACATTTTTCACTTTTCTTGCAGCTGTTGCGGTACTGGTGTGCTGCGGCAGCTCCCTTGACAAGGAGTTGCGTGTCCCCCGTATCATACACAGTACAGCAGTTGCTGCCCCTTTGCCCATTGACGGCAATATCAGCGCCAACGGCTGGGAAAAACTTTCATGGAGCGGCAGTTTCGTCAAACTTGCCTCTCTCTGGTATATAAGTGACCGTCCCACCTTTGCCGCTCTGGCTCATGACAAAAACTTTCTCTATGTTGGGATGCGCCTTGATACTCCTCATGTGAACACCCTTAAAGGCAGGGAAAAATTTGATCTCTGGCAGAATGATGCCGCTGAGATCTTCTTCTGGAACAAAGACAAACTTTCTGAGTGTATCCATCTGGGGATCGACTGCACAGGGAAACTCTATCTTGCAAAGGAAACGGATATCCCTGAAATGCCCGGAAGCTACAAAACTCAGGTGCTGGATACCAGGGGGATCAAGCGGGCTGTGAAGATCACTTCCAAAGGGTGGCAGATGACCGCCGCTATTCCTTTGAACGCTCTTCGCAACTGTTTCGGGAAGGACTCCTTTGTCAATTTCGGACGCCAACACCGCTCTCCTTACGGATTTGATTCATGGATACGGGGCGAAGGCTACCGTACTGTCAGGGGCAAAGTGACCTTTGAGAAAACAAAACAGCACTTTTCAGAAAAACGCTATGCCGCCGCTTTGAAAAAATTTGCTTCTGAAAGAGAAAAGATCATCGGTAATTTTAAAAAGCAGATCCACAAACATCAATACGCCTTTGCCGCAGGGCAGGGGATTCCCAACTACCGTTCTCTGCTGACTCCTTACAGCAGAAAAAGCACTTACGGGTGGCTTTCGATGGAAGGCGTGAAAAGCTCCTCTCTGCAGAAATTTCTGGAAAAGAAACCCTTTTACCGCAAACGGTTCGCTTCTCAAACTATGGGACCTCTGGGGGATAACTATGTGTATGCTTCAAGCCCTGTCAAAAAGGGCAAAGTGACCCATACCTTCCGTATAGACCTGCCCAACGGTGAATACCGTGTCCATCTCTTGAGCGGCATCGTGGAAAATGAAACAGCACCTTTCCGACGGACCTTCAATGTCTATGCCAACGGCAAATTCGTCAGGGAGTATGAAAACGGTTATCTCCTTTTCCTGAGCGATACCTTTGGAACTGTCGTCAAAAACGGTAAACTTGAATTGACCTTTGAAGGGGACGGAACTTTGGCAGATGATCCGGCAGTCCTGCCTTTGGGGGCAGGGGACAGAAAGAAATTCTTTGCCCCCGGCTGGCTCATCAACGCCATTGTGGCAACTCCTGTGAAGTTCCGCAAGGCTGCGGCACAGCAGATCGCTGCTGATGAATTGGAGATCCACGCCATCAACCCCGAAGAGCTGGGCAAATACCGGCAGGTCAAATTTGCCGACCCTGAACCAAAAAACTATCCTGCGCAGGCACGGAAACAGGGATTTGCCCTGTGGAAAAGAGAACTTGGAGTGCAGCTTTATCCGGAGAGCCGTCCCGGGGAAGAGGAGTTTATAAAATCTCTGCAGATCACTGCCGCTCCGGGAGAGTTTATTGCTCTCAATTTCGGTTTGCTCCCCCTTAAAGATATGAACAATATCAATATCAAAGTTGAAAATCTTCCATTTCTTGCTCTTGAAGAATCCACATACACGACCAAACTTCTGGGGGGCGGCGATTACGGCAGAGTGCCCCTTTTCAATGACCGTTTTGCAAACAAATCGAAGGATCTTGACAAAGGCATCAACCGCTGGCTGTGGCTGGTGGGGAAAGTTCCTGTCAATGCGCCTTTGGGGAAGAAACTTTCCGGAAAAGTGGTCATTATCGCTCAGGGAAAAAAGACACTTCTTCCTGTCAATATCAATATCCATCCCTTCCATCTGGTGCGCGGCGATTTCACCTGGGGCGGATTCAACCCCGCCGGTTACGGACGCCCCGGCTGGGCACGGGAAAACAGACTGCTGGAGACCTGCCGTCTCTACGGTATGGGGGCGCACACCTTCAACGTGGACTCCTACAGTGGAAAGGAACAGTGGAAAAACCTTGAAAACAGACTTGCATTTTACACAAAGTCCGGTTTGAAAGGTCCCTTTGTCATCGGCGGATATCTCCCCCACAAGGTGGATCAGGATCTGAGGAACCGCAGGATCAGACAACTCCCCGAAAGCGCCATTCAACGCGTCCTTGATGATGTGGCAAAAATCGACGCCCTGGGGAAAAAACACAAGGCAAATGTCGCCGTCTTCTTTATGGATGAAGCACACTGCAAAGGGGAACCCTACTGGAGCGAACAGATCAGACTTTTCAAAAGGATCAAAGAAAAATTCCCCCATGTGTGTACCTCAGGCTCCGAATCTGACCGCAGTATCAAACGCATTGCCAAGTATTTGGATATGCCCATCGTCTTTGAGGTCGGCAATTACAATGATTACAGGAATTTCAAGTACCCGGCATTCTATACCAATCAGTATCTTCTTGAAAAGAACGATATGAATTCAGGCAGATTCCAGACCGGTATGATCCCTGCTTTTACCCCTATGAAATCGTTGATCCCCTGGATGCTCTATCAAGCCACCGGTGAAAGCGGATTCCGCAACAGTATCTGGAACATGATCCAGCAGCGGGGCGTGGGCGGTATGCACTTTATGCCCAAACTCTGTGTGGTCATGGGGGCTGTGGGCGTTGAAGATCTTGCCTACATCACCACTTTGCGTTCCATGATCCAAGAGGCGCTCAAGAGCAAAGATCCTGCCCGTGCCGCCGCCGCCCGGGAGGCTCAGGAGACTCTGGACTCTATCAAAGAAGGCACTCAGCCTTCAGTCCGTTATTATTACGCCAACGGATACTGGAAAAGCGATGTTTTCAACCAGCTCCGTCAAATCATCACCAATCATATTTACACTTTGAAAAAACTGGAGACAAAAAAATGAAGATCCAACTTTTGACCTTGGCACTTTGCAGTGCCGCCTTTTTGAGCGCCGCTCCCCAATGGGCAGACAAAGCCTATCCGCAGCGGATGGAGATCTCTCTCAATGCGGGAATGACTCCCGGTAAAACTCCCATTGCCGCAGTGAAACTCCCCCATGCCGCCCCCGGCGGTGTGAAACTGGTTGACTCCAAAGGAAAAGCCATCGATGTGGCTGTGAAACAGGATCAGGCTGGCGACTGGTTCGCCGCCTGGAAACCTGCCGGGCTCAAGATGCTTGAAAAACGCTCCTATCAGCTCTATTTCGGCGGAAAAACTCCCAACAAAGCTCTTGCCGGATTCCCCGAAAACTTCCCCGGCATGAATATCGTTCCCAACGGAAATCTTGCCAAAATCAAAGAGGGTGTCCCCGAAGGATGGTTCATGAGTTCCAAAGGATACGGCTTGCAGGACAAATGGAACGACAACAATAAAAAACTTGTCAAACTTGTGAAAATGAAGGGCGCCAATGCCCTTGAAATCAGGGGAGTCATGGCGATCCACGTAAAACTTACCCCCGGCAGACAGTATGAGCTTTCTTATGACGGCTGGTTTGAAAAAGGCCGTTTCGGGGTGACTTTGTGGTTCAGGGGAAAAACGATCCACGAGTATCTGGTGAAAGAACTCAATGTGGGCAACTACAAGATGCAGACTTCTGTGCCCCGCTCCAATGAAGTGATGAAAGTTGTCTGTTCCTCCTTCGGCTACATGGACCTTAAAACAAAAAAATCCGCTCAGGGTAAGAAACTGCTTCCTTTTACCCGGATGGGATTTATCCAGATCAATGTCCCCAAAGGGAGTTTCGGGCGTATCGCCAACCTTAAACTTGAAGATATTACCGATCGCGGTTCCCTCAAGATCAAATGCGGAAAAGTTGAAAGTTTGAAGAAATAATCATGAATTACCGGCGTTTTCTTTTTCAGGGTGACTCCATCACCGATGCCAATCGGGGAAGAACAGAGGACCCCAATCATATCATGGGGCACAGTTATGCCTTCAGTATCGCCAGCCGTCTTATGGCGGATTTTCCGGAACTGGGATTGGAATTTTTCAACCGGGGCGTGGGTGGGGACTCCCATGTCGAAATGGAACAGAGGTGGCAGGAGGATTGTCTTGATCTGCACCCCGATGTATTGAGTATCCTTATCGGAACCAACGGTTCCCGGCAGGCGTGCGGCATCTATGCTCCCTGGGATCATGCTCCCGCCGCAGAAGCCGATCCGGCACAGAGTCTTGAAACTTACGAAAGTGCTTTGCGCCGGATGCTGACAGCTGTCCGCAAAGCCAAACCGGAGACCCTTCTTGTTCTCTGCCTCCCCTTCCGTTACCCGGCAATGCGGTGGACTCAGGAGGAAAATCAAAAAATCGTTGCCATGGTCCAAGCCCGGGCTGAGGTGGTCAGAAAGGTGGCAGAGGAGTTCAACGCGGTCCTTGTTGATTTCCCTGCCGCTCTTGACCGTGCCATAGCGCTCAATAATGATCGTCCCTATTGGAGTTGGGATGGAGTCCATGTGACCGTCGCCGGACACGAGATACTGGCACGGGAGTGGCTGAGGAGCGTCAGAAATCACATTGATTTTTTGAAAAATTATCCCGTGTGCGGTTTGGAACGATAGGACACTTTTGTGAAAAAAATGGCTGATATTCCTCTTTTCAAAAGGAATTTTCCTCTTCAAAGCTGTCATTTGGGCGCCGCTTTGGGCAACGGCAGAATGGGGTTGCTGGTGTGGGGCGGGGAAAATATATTGCGCCTTACCGTGGGCAGAGCCGACTTCTGGGATCACAGGGGCGGCATGGCGTGGAGTGAAAAACAATCCTTTGCGGCAGTTTCAGAAATACTGCGTTCAAAAACTCCTGAGAGGATCGACGAATTGTTCCCCATCGTCAAAGAAGAACCTGCCACGCCCTCTGTATTGCCTTTGGGGAGAGTGCAGCTCACTTTGCCCTCAGGGTGCCGGCTTGAATCTTATTCTCTTGAACAGGCAACTGGCAAACTGCAGATCTTTTACCGCAGAAAAAGAAAACTTTCTGCAATGACCTGTTATGCAGGTGTTGAGTCAGATGAAACTTTCGCTCTTTCCGATGTGCCCGATGGCACCGCTTTTGAGGTGATCCCCGCATGGGATTTGAGCGATGCTCTGAAAAAAAGAAATATCGCTGCCCCTTTGAAAGAAGGAGAAAAGTTTCTTCAAACGCTCCCTGAAGATGCTCCTTGCGGAATTGAGTTCAGAAAAGTGAAGAATGAGTTGCAGGCAAGATCCTTCCGGGAAGGATCTCCTCCGTGGCGCTCTCTGGAAGAACTGGAAGAGGAAAACCTTGTCTTCTGGGGGGATTTCTGGAAAAATGCCCCCCGTATAACAACAGGTAACAGGAGCCTTGATGAGCATTACTATGCCAGTTTGTTCAAATTCGGCTGTGCCTGCTGCCACAAAAGTGTTCCCCCGGGGCTTCAGGGACCGTGGATCGAAGACGATGCCTTGCCCCCATGGGGAGCGGATTACCATTTCAACATCAATGTGCAGATGTTTTACATGGGAGCTTTTGCAGCGGGAAAAAGTGATACGCTGCTTCCACTTTTCCGTATGATCGAAAGGTGGAAAGAGGTCCTTTCACACAACGCCCGCTGTTTTGCCGGGGCAGATGGCTTCATGCTGCCCCACGCCGTAGATGACCGCTGCCGCTGCATGGGGAACTTCTGGAGCGGTGCCGTTGACCACGGATGCACCATCTGGATGGCGCAGATGATGTTCCAATATGTGAAATACACCCGGGATCTTGATTTTCTCAGAGAGTTCGCTTCTGAATTCATGAAAAAGACCATGGCAGTCTGTGTCAGCATGTTGGAACGCAACGGGAATGATCTTTTGCGTCTGCCCTTCGGGGTTTCCCCCGAATACCGGGGAAACGCCCACAATGCCTGGGGCGCCAACCCCAGTTTTCAGCTTGCCGCCATTCACAATCTGGCGCAAAACCTGATCGCCGCAAGCGCTTTGCTCAATGAAAAGTGCGAAGAACTCTGGCTTGAAATCGAACATGCTCTCCCTCAGGCAACTGTATGCAGGAGTGCGCGGGGAGAAGAAATAGGGCTTTGGGAGGGGACTTGCCTTGAAGAAAGCCACCGGCACCACTCACATCTTGCCGGAGTCTTTCCCTTTGATACCATTGATCCTGAGCATCCCCGGTGGAAGAAGATCTTTGATAACACCCTGACCCGGTGGAGCGAAAAGGGCATGGGGTGCTGGACAAACTGGGCTTTAGCGTGGGGCTCTATGCTCTACAGCCGTTTCAACAACCCGGATATGGCGGAACTCTGCCTTGATCTGCAGCGTAAATTTTTTACCAATCCCGGCGGCAGTTCCATGCATGATTCTCTCAACAAAGGCTTTTCCGTTATCAATTTCGGACAGGGCAGGGAAATCATGCAGCTGGATGGCGCATTAGGCTCCATAAGTGCTGTGCAGGATATGTTTTTCTTTGAATCCCAAGGGGTATTCAAACTTTTTTACGGTGTTCCCGCATCGTGGAAAAAATCGGAGTTCCGGAATCTTGCCGCTCCCGGAAAAATCAGGATCTCAGGAGAAATGCAAAACGGTGTGACAAAAAGAATCGAACTTGTCTCTGAAACAGAGTGTTCTGTAACCATTGCTTTGCCTGACGGAGAGAGATTTTTCGGTGGAAACTCCAAAACAACAACCATTGAGCTGAAACCCGGCACACTGTGCCGTCTTACTTGCAATAGAGGAATTTTGTATGAACAAATTTGACATCATGGGCGAGATCCGCTGGTATGACGAGGCCGCCCACAAACGCCACGAAGAACTGCAGATCGCAGACTATCCCCTGAAATCCCGGGGCGAGATCGCCATCGACTATCCCCCCGCCGATGTTTTTGACCACGGCATCAGAGAGGGGCTTTTTTCCGGATACCGTATCGGGGCTGATCCCTTCAGGGGAAAACTTGATACCCTTGAAAATATGACAGGTCCTGTGCATATCGACCTGATCCGTGTGATCCCTGACTACAAGCGGTTCGGGCATGAAAGCGGGAAAACTTATGAGGAGTTCGCTCAGGATTACTATGACCGCTGTTTTGACTTTGCTCTGCGCCACCCTGACCGTGCCATGCTCTGCGGCATTGCTGAGTATGACAGCTCCTGTCCCTGGCCCCGGGATCATGCTTTCGCCACCAAAAAAGAGGGGTACGAATATTTTAAAAGCGTCGTATTCGGCAAAAAGGTCGGTTCAGGTGATCCTGCCACTTTGTTTCAGCGTCTTAAAGAACGCAATTTGAGTTTTGCAGATGTGAACATGATGGCGCACGGTGCCTGTCTCTTTGCATTGCACTACTACTTTGAATGGGGATTTCCTCATGTGGAGCTGGAGCGGGGCATCGGTCACTCCTGCAATATGCAAGTAAGTATGGCATATTTGCGGGGGGCGTGGAAACAGCACGGGCGCAAAGGCACCTGGGGCATGGATTACTCCACCCACAACACCAGTTTCAACCGTCTCAACCACTATCTGCCCAACGGCAAACGCTTTGGCGGACGCACCGAAAGCCTTATTGTCCGCAGCTGTCTGTATGCCTACCTGGCAGGCGCCTTCTATCTTTTGAACGAAGGACACGAACTTACACATTATGTCTATCAGGAAGATAAATCCTTTGAACTTTCTCCTCTCGGAAAAGAGATGAAAAAGTTTGCCGACTATACCTTGCGCAGCGGCAAAGACAGAGGCGTTCCTGTAACGCCTGTTGCTGTCATGCTTGAGTACTGCAACGGCTACGAAGCAACCACATCCCCTTTCAGCACCCCTGCGGTCTGGGGAAACAGTTATCCCTACGGGATCTCTGACGGGCACATCACCAATACTTACGAATTCCTCTGTCCCGGATTCCTTTTGCCCAATCATGACGGCGACCCCGCCTTTGACGATGTGCCCTGGAACACCCGGCAGGAGATGCTTGAAATGCAGTTCAGCGGTACCGACATGAGAAAGTATGAAAGAGGATTTCTGGAGCCTTCTCCTTGCGGCGACTGCTTTGATGTGCTCCTTGACAACGCAAGGGGGACGATCCTTGCTGAATACCCGGTACTGCTGCTTGCCGGAGCAGCTGCTCCCGAAGCTGGAAAACTTCTGGACTATGTGAAAGAAGGAGGCACTCTCTGCGCCGCCTTCAACCAGCTGCCTCAGGAAATCCTTGATGCCGCAGGATTAGTCAAATTGCCGGGGAAGGGGGATGATTGGGATATTGATGTGATCACTTATCGTGACGGGGAAGAAACTTCAGGAATGCGTTACGGCTTTGCCCGTTTTGAATTTCCGGAAGGAACTCAGATCCTGGCAAAAAATCACCGGGGATTTCCTGTTGTGGCAGAGGTGCCTTTGGGCAAGGGAAAGATTCTTTTCTGCACTGTTTCTTATGCTCAGGATTTTTCCGGGAACGCTCTGCTTTTCTGCTGGCAGCGCGCCTTGCGTGATGAATTTGCCCGGCACTTCCCTGTCAGAGCTTCAGTTCCCGGACTGGCGATCACCTGCAATAAAACAAGTGACGGATTCCTTTTGGGGGTTTTCAACAACCGTTCCGAAAAATGGCAGGGCACCCTTGAATTAAAGGACGGCAATGCAAAAGAAACAGAACTTGCCCCCTTTGAAGCCCAGCTCTGGCGGGTCCATGGCAAGGGGGAATGGTCTCTCGATCACACTGTCGATTGCTGAGAGAAAGATGTTGGAAAAATAAAGGACACGGCAGCTTTTACCAAGTGTCCTTTTTGCTGCTGTAAAGCCAGAATGATGAATCTGCCACAGTAGGGATCCTGCCGAAAGGAACCATTGCCACATTGCCCCCCTGAAAAACAAACATACTTTTTCCGGAGTGCGGCAAGGCAAGTTTGAGTCTGAAATCCCGGTCCGGCCATTGAGTTGCATAGTGCAGCATAGAAGCATGCTTTGTTTCACCAAGAACCATCAAACGGCTGGGACGCTTGCAGCGGTTGACGCTGGCGCGTTTTTGCCCGGCGTTGTATCCGTTGATCCCCACAAAACAAATCATCTCCCCGGAAGCTGTGGGAAATTCCATTCTGTCTCTTGCAGGGCACACAAACTTGCTGCGGTAATAATACCTGGGATTTGTGGGATAATAGATTCCTCCGAGAATACCCTGCCGGTAGGTTCCGAGATATGAGGCAAGAAATCCGAATTTTCCTCCGGGGATATGACCTTTGAAGGGGTATTCGTAGTACCAACCCCCTGTGCTGTCAGCGCTTTTCGTATTGTTCCAGAAAGGCATAATGACACCTTTGTTGTCATCAGTGTACTGGCAAATCGCCATTCCGTAACTTTTGAAGTTGTTCATACAAGATGCCTGCTGCCCCCGTGCTTTCGCCTTCTGCAAAGCAGGCAGCAGCATGGCAGCAAGGATCGCGATGATGGCGATAACGACAAGAAGCTCTATTAAGGTGAAGCTGTACAGCTTCACCTGCCCATGGGCAGGTGAAAGACATTCTTCTTTGCCATAAACACGATCACAGCAGAGATGTGATCTTTTCACAAGCAGTTCAATCAGCGTAAAACTTTTCCTTTTCATTACAATTTCCTTACTTTTTATTGAGTAATCATACAGCAACTTTGGAAAAATATTTCTTACCAGCCCGGAGGAATCCTCTTTTCCCAAGGGCGGTAGAAAACACTGTTGTAGACACCTTTACTCTCATCCTGATCCGGGATCCTTGCGAAAGGCAGCGCATCCACATGTCCGTCAAAAAAGAGGACATTCAATTTTCCGTTATGTCTGGGGTCAATGACAGATTGCTCTTTATGTTCGTTGATCCCTTTGCAGTAATATCCGTAAAAAACATAATTTCTGTCCAGCGCCAACCCCACTTCCATAACAGCACTTCCCAGAGAGGGACGGTGGAAGGTCACAAGTTTGCGTTTGTCTATCTGCGAATTGACGTTGTAGAAAAAGTAACGGTCTGTTTTCGTCATACCCTCAATGGGAGCGGAGGGACACAGCAGAGGTCCCCGCAGTTTCTGCCCCGCTTTGATGCGACCGCCGCCGATGGGAGCGGGATCCTTCTCATCGGTCTTACACCCCAGATAACCTGCGATCAATTCGTTTGAGTCATTGCGGCTGTAAAAGTAGCGGTTGCCCGAACCGCCGCCGTTGCGGTAGGGGACAACATAGCCGTTGTTGTCATTGGTATACATGCCTTTGGCTTTGCCGATCTGATTGAGATTGCTGGTACATGAAGCGGCGCGTCCACGCTCCCGGGCCTGCTGCAAAGCGGGCAGCAGCATTGCCGCAAGAATGGCGATAATCGCGATAACGACGAGAAGTTCGATCAATGTAAAAGATTTATACTCTGTCTTCATCATAAGTCCCTTTTAAGCATTAAAAATTTGCATTAAACTATATCCACTGATACAATATCACCATTATGGCTTTTTTTCAATAGAGATTCAATAAATAATTAAAATTTTTCCTGTAAAAAACGGTGATCTGTTTGCAAAAATCCGTTCCTGTGATATATTTTGTAAAGGTATGAAAATAACAACTTAAACACTATAGAATACGACACGATCCATGAAAAAAATTTTTTTATTCCTTTGCGCTTTGTGCGCCTTGTATTGCTGCGGCGGCAGCCTGCGCGTTGACATTATCGGACTTGATGAACATGTCCGCATCAAAAGTTCAGTTCCGGGCACATCTCAGAACACCAAGCCACAGGGCAAGCTGCTGCAGAAAACCAGCATCCTTCCCACTGCAAACGGTTGGAAGGAATTCTCTTTGGAGTTTACCCCGGATCGGAGCGGCGTTATCAACATCACCCTCAGAGGGACCGATGAAGATCCGGTTCTGGTGGATGGATTTTCCGCCGTCGGCATGAAACTTAAAAACGGTGATTTTGAAACTGTCACCCCCGGCAAAACCTTTGCAGTCTGGCGGGGAAAAAGTGCCAATATCGTCTCTGACCCCAAACTTGTCAAAGAAGGGAAATATTGCGGCAGGATCACTTACACTTCCCGCCTCAGCTTGAAAGGGATCAAAGTCACTGCCGGTACTCCTGTTGTCCTCAAAGGCTTTTTCCGTAACGAAAAAGTACAGCCTGACGCAAAACAGCTGAGCAAAAACGCTGCCATTCCTCCCGACAGCAATGTGGTCTTTGACCCCACCTTTGACCGGACAAAGCCCCTGTGCATCAGCACCGGACGCCTTGAGCTCCACCCCACTTTTGAAAACTGCAGCGTTTATTTGAATCTTCTCCCCGCAGAGCGGAAGAAAAAGCTGAAAGTCGAATTTTTCTACCGCAAAGCAGGAAAAGGCAGTTATCTTCCTGCGCTGGTTCCTGCTGAAGTCATTCAGGAACACGCCTGGCGCGGATCTCTTTTCAATCTTGAGGAAAATACCGCCTACGATTTCAAAGCCCTCATTACCGCCAAAGGGTATAAAAAAGAGGTCAAAGGTAATTTCCGCACTCTCAACAGCAAAGTGCCCTTTGAAACCATCGTCCTTAAACCGGGAAAATGCACGGTCAAGATCACTTCCGGAACCCCTGATAAATACAAACGCTATACCTCAAAGGGCAAAGTGATCACTGCCGTCAAGGGGAGTGAAGCTGTCTTTCTTTTGAAGGATCTGCAATACATCATCTTTGATGATATGGTCATCGACGCCAAAGGGGCACAAAACGGCTTCAAGCTGGATAACTGCAGCAATATCATCATCCGCAACTGCGAAGTTTACAATTTCGGGCGCGAAAGTGCCGGTCCCCGCTACGGCGCCGCCATGTACTACAACGGCGGGATGCACGATGCTCAAGGCAGACTCCTTTACGATGATCTGGCATTCCGCCTTTTCCAGACCCGTAATGTGCTGATCGAACGCTGTCTCGTCCATGATCCCAACTTCCCCTCCCAGACCTGGCTTTACGCTCATCCCTCCGGTCCCGGATGTATCAAGGCGATGGATTGCCGCAACACCGTTGTCCGCTGGAACGACTTTGTGGGACGGGATGAACGCCGTTTCATCGACCACATCATCGGTCCCCCCAACGGCTCCATGCGGGGGGGATTCGCCCGTGATGCCGATATCTACGGCAACTTTTTTGCTTTTTCCAATGACGACAGTGCCGAACTTGAAGGCGGTGCCATGAATATCCGCTTTTATGAAAACCGCATCGAAGGGGTCTTGAGCGGTGTTTCCACAGGTCCCATCACTCTGGGACCCACCTATTTGATCGGCAACCTTTTTACCAATCCCGGTGATGATGACGGCTCCTTTTCTCTTCCCTACAAAAACGGCGGCGGCTCCCCCGGCGTCAATCACACCCGGGGGAAACTTTACATGCTCCATAACACTGTGGGTGACAGCTGGATCGCCAAATATGGAGTCGGCAGTTTCAGTATTCCGCACAAGAATTATTACCCCAGCTGCAAAGCCTATCTGCGGAACAATATCGTCCGTTCATGGGGCAGATTTTATCACCGGACCTGGCATCTCTTCAACACTGACTGCAACGGCGATCTCCTTGAAAGACTCCCCGGGGGTAAAGAGGAAAACATCGCCATGGATATGGAAGGTATCAAAAAATCCGGTCTTGAAAAACAGGGCATTTTCGGTTCCGTCAAATATGAAAATGCCCCCAAAGGCAATTATGCTCTCAAGGTCAACTCCCCCGGATACAACAAGGCGCTCAGACAGAACAATTTTTCATACTATCCCCACTGCGGTGCTTATCGCGGCGTGCCGGGAGAATGGTTCCCCAAACGCCCCCTGACCATGTATGCCGACAAAACAGAGATGCACTGGCAGAAAGGCGACAGCACTCCCCGCACTGTGACCATTGCTGTCCCCGCCGGACGGCAGATAAAACTTTTCACCAATGATGATTTTTTCACCGTGAAACTTACCTCTGAAACCCAGCCCGGCAAATATCGGGATCACGGGACTCTTTTCAAAAAATACACCTATACGGTCACGCTGAACAGTGAAAAAATGAAAACACCCCGCCGATACAGCGGCGCTCTTCTCTTCCGCACAGCGGAAGGGCTTTCACTGCCTGTTACGCTTTTTGCCGACCGCCGCATTCCTCTTGCCCGGGCGATTGCTGACACAAAGCGTTTCATCCCCATGAAAAAGCTCTCTGCCAAAGCTCCCTGTTACATTTTTGAGTCAGATATTCAAACTCAGGGAACATATTTCCTGCTGGCGAAGGGAAAACTTTCGCCGCAGTTTTTTTCCGGCAAGGTCGATTTCACCTTCAAAGGAAACACGATGAAGCGGGAAGTTGTTCCTGTTGACGACTCCGGCTGGATGATGCTCAGAAGTGCCAAGTTCCGCCGTCTGGTGCCCTTTGAGTTTACTGCGGGGAAGGTCAGAGTGGAATTCAATTCTCTCAACGGAGTCACCATTGACGAGGTGATCCTGACCAGAGAACCCTGGGTGGCACGGCGCAACCGTTCGACTCCAAAAGAACAGAAAAAATAATCCCCCTGCATTGAACAGGGGGGGAGCAGTGACGCAAGGTTTCTTTTTTTCGTTATTTACGATTAGGGCATTTGTCCTAAAGAGTAAAAAGAAGACTTGAAAAGCTGGTGTTTTCGCATTATTTTATAGTTCTCTACAACTTAAAATAAAAGAAAGGAAAACACCATGGCATAGTATACACCACAAACCCGTGAAATGCAAGAGCAAAGATTAAAAATCAAGCAACTTGGTCAGCAAATGCAGAATTTGGCAACCGAAGGAGCTGGTCTTTCCCCTTGTGAAGCCCGAGAACTGGTTCGGATCATAGACGAAGTTTATTTTTAGGATCCGGATTTGAAACAAATCCTGCCAGGTCAGATGAAATATTCGTGCGTCAGTATCACCGAACCACTTGGTAAACCAATCAAAGATTGCCAAATGGTCACAGTAACTCTGACAATCCTTCATGACGAAGATACGACCGGCTTACCTTATAAAGATAAGGACGCCAGCATAGAAACCCGCTGGAGACGTTTGCTGCGCATCTGTGACGAAGCACGCGAGCAAGGCGGTCTGTTGAGCCAGGAAGACCTTTCCAAGCTGCTGATGAGCGATGTCCTGCGCTTTTCGGCAGGTGAAAGCGGTATCGCATCACTTCTGCGTTTGTTGATGTCGATAATTGGAACATGTCCCAACTTCCTGGAAAAGTTCTTGATGTCTTCCGCATCATATGCGGAATCAGCCAAATCATAAAGAACAGTTGCCCGTTCTGAAACTTTTTGCATCAAAGGAATTGCAACTTGACTGTCATGCAGTGAGGCAGAAGTCAGAACCGCTGCCAACGGCACATCTCCATCACCTGTCGCAAGATGCAGTTTATCCCCTCTCCAATAAGAAGTTTTATCCTTACTGTCACGCTTTCCACCCCAATCACAATCTTGCGGTAAGTCGGAAAGATTATCTTCAAGAGAACGGAAACCTTGAAGTTTCAGGCGTTTTGTTTCAATTTCTTCCTGTTCCAAAGCGGCAAGTGCTTTTTTTCAGCCTTGCTTTTGCGACCGCGTTTTTTCTTTGCCTTAACCGGAACAGTTTTCTTTTGAATAGATTTTTCACGACTGCTTATTGCTGTAGAATCTATACTGGAATGTCCAACCAATTTTTCCTCATAGTTTTCTTTGATGATGCAACGGTGAACTTCTTCAAGTATCTGTTCAGACGCAAATTCAGAAAACGCTCTGGAAAAAGTTGCTTCGGAAGGCACTGCTCTGCTGTGTTTCCATCCGCAAAGTCTGCGTAAACCCGGATTGGTTTTCAAATTTTCAATCAGCAACTTCGTGGTCGGAAAATCGTAAACTGATTTTACCAGAAACGCACGAAAAATCTTTTCCCGATCTTTCATCGGGCGTCCCGAGCCACACCAACGCAATGCGTTCGTCAGGAACCTGGACGGGCGGACAACTTCCAATATCCGCAAAAACTCCTTCATTTTTTCAGTTATTTCGCCAATTTCTTCTTCCACCATTGGAAAAAGATAACTTTCGGTTGTATAGTATATGTCGGACAATCTGTTCATTTTTACCTCCGGTTGCTAGTCTGAGCTATAAAATGCACTCTTTGTCCAACTCTTTCAACTATTTTTAATAAAAACTTTTGAAATTACCTCGCAATGAAAAAATTTTTGTAGAAAAAGTGAGTGTTGGACACAAGATGGCAAAGGGGGTGTGTTAAATTAGTTTCCTGAACCATAAAAAGAGTTGATTTCCGGAAAGAGTAACTGATATGCCAATGAGCAAAAAACAACTGCAGCGTTTGATTCGGCTGGTCGCCCAGCTGAAGGAGAACCGCTATCCCAACTGCTCAAGTTTTGCCGCCGCCATGCGCAAGGCTGATCTTGACGAAAATCTCAACGTTGCCTGTTCAGCCAAGACCATATTCCGGGACATCCAAACGCTGAAAAACGATTTTAACGCCCCCATTCGATTTGACAACTCCCGGAACGGTTACTATCTTACCCGCCACGATTGGACTTTTTCCAGTCCGCAGATCTACGAAGAATCTGAAATGCTCGCAGCAGTGATCGGAGCTCGTGTTGCTGAACATATTTTCCCTGAACCGATGCAACAACAGATCCGTAATGCGGTCGATCAGCTTCTGACCGGTCACAATCCTGAATTTCTGGATCAAACCCACATGGACTCTCTGGTGATCATTCCTTCCAACCGCAGTAAGGTTGAACCGGAGATTTTTGCCAATATCTTTGCCGCCTGGCAGCAGCACCTTGTCTGTCACATAGCCTACAAAGACAGTAAAGGGAACACTTCAGAGCGTGACTTTGAAGTCCACGCCCTTGTTTTCTTTGACGGCGTCTGGTACGCCAAAGGCTTCTGCCGCAGCCGCAAAGAGATGCGCACCCTTGTCCTGCCCCGTATGCAGGAGGTGACGTTGCTTCAGGAAAACTTTTCTCCTGACAAAAAGATTATCAAAACCGCCAACGAAGAAGGCATTTTTGATCCGGAAACTGTTGAACACGTTGTTGTCCAGTGCGATGAATATTTGACGAACATCATCCAGACCCGCCCCTTGCACCCAGAACAGAAGATCCTTCCCAACGCCTTCGGTTGCGAACTCCGGGTAAAAAGGATGTCAAAATACCGTCTTATCACTTGGATCATGCACCAATGCGGAAGAGCCGAGGTACTTTCTCCCATGGCATTGCGTTCAGAAATTGCTGAATTTTCTCAACGAATTGTACAGATACATAAAAGTATTTAACTCAAAAAATTAAAAAGGAAAAACAAATGAGTAAACACTTTGGATTTATCGTTGTCGCCATATCTCTTATGGCATTAGCAGCCAATGTAACTTTGTTTTTGCGTATGGGTGCTGCAGAAAAGGCGATTAAAAACTTTGAAAATTTGCCGATAGCCCTCCCAAAAGAACTGCATACAAGAATTGAGGCAAATCTTAAGGAAGCAAGCAAACGGGTTGAAGGTCAAATGTCAGAAATGACAAAAAATTTTTCTAAAGAGTTGAACAATCAGGGGAAATTGCATGAAAAGGCTTTGAGCACTCAGGCAAAAAGTGTAAATCAGCAAGCAGAAGCAATAAAGGCAAGCATTAATCAGTCAGACGCTTTGATCGCAAGTTTGAAGCTGGGCGAAAAACAGCAACTGGAAGCGTTGAAACAACATACACAATTTTTTGCAGCGCAAGTCAAGGAATGTCAGAAAGGCTATGCGTCTGCAATAGAAAGACATCGGGCAGTGCTTAAAAAACAAACGGATGCAATGCTTGCTCATTTGAAAGGTATAGAAAAGAAGCATTCAGACCAATTAAATACTCACTTGAAAACTTTGCAGAAGAATGCTGACAAAGCAACGCTTGCTATTTTCCAAAAAATACAAGAAGAAAATAAACGGGAAATGCAGAAAATTGCTGCCAGTGTTGCCCTTTTGGCAAAGCAGAAAATTGCCGGTAACGAACTTGCTGCTGAGGAAGCATTCAAGACTGCCACAGCATTGATGAAAAAAGGTGATTTCACTTCTGCACGGCTCTATTGTTTGAATGCCATCAACCACGCTCCCAACAAAAAACAATATTTTGACACGCTCTACCGCATTATTGAAGCGAATAAGAGTACCAATATTTCCGAGCTGGAGCAACTCCGAAGCGTTCTGGAACTTGGCCTTTATCAAGTTGACAGCAGGGATATTCCTGCTATGACTAAGATGCTTGCTACTGTCGTTAATAAACAGGAAAAAATATCAGAAAAATCAGCAAAACTTCAATCCCAAAATGAAAAACGTCAAATTACTGAAGCGATCGAATTACTCAAAAACGGAAGATTGGCTTGGAAGGCGATGTTGAAGGAGTCTGCCGAAAATGCTATTCCATTGCTGCGTGAGCGTTTGAACAAATTGACTAATCTGATTGAGCGTGTGTCAGGTGATGAAGCTGAATTCTGTAATGATGAAATCAAAAGAAGCAATGCCCTTTTGGAATATTCCATGGCTATGTATTCTATTAACAATGCCCTTGAAAAAGCTGATAAACTATTAAAATCCGGGAAAGCAGTCCCTGCTGTTAATTCTATGGTACAAAGTGCCAACAATATCCTTGGTCAAACCTGGAACATCAATTTCAGTTATATTCCTGCAGAATGTCGCAGCAGACTTCTGAAGCAGGCAGATCGCATTGTGATGATTGAAAAGAAATTTAATGAGATCAAATCCCGTCCTGCACTTGCAAAGATAAATAGAATATATGATGACAGTCTTAACAAACTTGAAGGAAATTGTACTCAGAAAATCGCTACCTTACAGGCAGGCATGAAGCAAATTATGGCTCAAACTGCCAAAGTTTATGATGCAGCCAAACGTCGTGAAATCGAAGAGAAACTGGAAGTTTTGGCTGATAAAGTCAAAGAGTACACCAAAGAACGTTATGAAGGGTATCAGACGTGGGCGGTAAAACAATGTGAAAACGCTTTTGAAAAATATAAAGGCAGGCCAAAAGTTTTGGGCAAAGCAGATTATGCTAAAACAATAATAAATGACTGGTTGATCAATGTTGACACTTCTCTTCTTACTCCTGCAGTTTCACGTCTTTATCAAGATATCCTTTCCAAGCAGTTTGCAGCATTAGATTGGAAAGATATTGCTGAAATGGAACAAGCATTAGCAACCAGCAGAAAAAAAACAATAGAGGATTGTCCCAATGAAGAATAAAGGACATCTTGTCTTTACCGTTTTTCTTGTGGTCGGTTTGGCTTTTCAACTTGCTGCAGCAAAGGAAGATGTAAATACCTTGTCAATTGGTGCGGCAACCGGTATCAGTACCGCATTGGCAAGAGCCGATGTTGCATTGGCAAGATCGATCATTTCCCCTACTGCTTTTCGCGGCAGCTTGGGCGAAAATCTTGCCGGTCAGTATTTTTTGAAAGATACGCTTTCAAAAACAGGTAACTGGCAGATGATTACTCCCCGTTCCGGGCCTCAGGGATTGGATCACTTGTACATCAAGACCAATTCCAGAGGGATTCCTACTGATCTTTTAGTGGGCGAATCCAAGTTCAATACCAGCCAACTCGGAATGACTCGTGACGGCATTCAAATGGGGATGAAGTGGAGCGGTAAACGGTTGAGTGCATTAGGCAGACGTTATCTTGCAGTTTCCAGAGATAACGGCATTTCTATTGCCCGGATGCCTTTGAACCCAAACCGCAGTATTGAAGTGACTTTGAAAAATGGCGTACGGCGTCATTTCTGGAAAAACAGTTCCATGGATACCTGGAAATTTTCAGGGACACGATTAGAACTTGCTCAAGCTCAAAGTCAGGCCGCTCATTATGGGAATTTTTTGCAGAAAGCAGGTAATAATTCAATCTCATACAGATCCCGGATTTTTAATATCCTTCCCAAGGGAAACGATATTGAAATCATTGTGTATGATGCAAAAAATGTCAACACTTCCTCGCTTCATAATTTGAAAAAACTTTCAACGATCAATGTGGAAAATGCTCTTGCAAAAAATGGGAAACTGCCAGCTGGAGCAAGAGAAGATATTGCAAAAGCTATTCAAAGCAAATTGGGAATGAAAGATGCAGAAGCCAGAGCATTGGCTAAGGATGTCCAAAAACGTTTTTCTGCCGCTGAACTGTTGAAGCCTGCTTCTATTCACAAAGAGATTTTTACTGCTCCTTCCCTTTGGTGGGGGACAGGGGCAGTTTTAGTTCTTGATGTTGTCACTCAAGGTGTCACTGGAGATTGGCAGAATATCAATTATAAACAAACTGCTCTTGCCGGAGCAAGTACATTTACTGGCATTGTTGCCGGTCAATATATTCAAGCTAGTTTAATGACACCTGCTGTGCAAAATGTCATCCGCAGTATCGCTGGACCTCTGCATTGCTCAAGCGGATTTCTGACATCAGCTGTTTCCTCAAATGTTGCCATGTTGCTTGCAATGAGTTTATATAACTATGGATTGTTTTTCATGGGAATGCAGGACTTGGAAATGGCAAATAAGCAAATGATCATTGGATCAGCAGCTGCGGGAGCTGGATTTCTGTTTTCAGCTGGTACTATGGCTGCATTGGCAACGTGGGGGACAGCAAGTACAGGAACTGCTATTGCCTCATTGAGTGGGGCTGCCGCGGTCAAAGCATCCTTAGCCATCTTAGGTGGAGGTACAATCGCAGCCGGGGGGGGCGGAGTTCTTCTCGGGACTGCAGTTTTAACAGGCGGAACAGTCGTTGTTGTCGTGGGAGTAACATATCTCGGTTATAAGCTTTACGAACTGAAAGAAGCCAGCGATGAAACAAAACGAATCAACGCTATGCTGTCTTTTTTTTCTCAACAGGAAAATTTAAGAAACGCTATACTTCAAACCCCGTATGGCAGAACGCTTAATTCTTCAAAGGATAGACCATGAGAAATCTAAGCTTTGCAATCTCGATCAGTGCGGTTCTCCTCAAAAACTGGACAACTTGAAAAGGGGGTTATTGTCCTAAATTTTGTGAAAAACATTTATAATTTCAGAGAGTTATGCCTTTGAGTTTCCGGTAGATGGAAACAGCGTAGGAGTCGGTCATGCCGGAAATAAAGTCCATGACTGTCAGGAGTCGGGCGTAAGGATCCGCACACCAGGCACTGTCGTTGAGGCGTTCAGTGATCCCCAACACCATCGCTCCCATGCGGCGGGAACGGTAGGAAGCCTTGCCTTTGCCCAGTTTTTCAAGAGCAAGTTCATTGACACTGGGAACAAAGATATCCAGCATACCTGAAACCATTTCAAAGCCCGCCCCGATGATTTCAGCCACATTTCTGTGGTTGTAGATCAGCTCAACACTGCGGGCGCGCAGCTCTTTGAGCTGAGGCGTACAGGAGAGCATTTCAGTCAGAGGAACACCGACGCCCCCCGAAAGCAGTTCTTCGCTGTGGCTGCAGAAGACCTGCGCCGCCTCTTTGACCAGAACACCGATGACCAGAGCACGCAAGTACTCTGTCCGGCGCACGGGAGTGGTGATATCATTGAGATGTGAAGCAATACTCCGGTCAGGTAAAAGGCTCAGATACCGGGTCTCGATTTCATCCTGAGAGATCATGCCCAGCCGGGCACCATCCTCAAAATCCACTGCCAGATAAGCGATATCATCAGCCGCTTCGACCAGATAAGCAAGGGGGTGCCGGGCGTATGAATAGGGAGCGTACTCAATAAGTCCGCAGTTGGCGGCAACTTCGGCAAAAAGCTCTTTTTCCGAGTGGAAGAAATTGAACTTTTTCCCTGCCACGCCGGGAGGCTTGATAAGAGAAGAAGAAAGTGTCGGATATTTGGCAAAACTCCCCAAAGCTGCGTTGGTCAGCTGCATACCGCCGCATTGGTCAGACATTTCAAGAACGCTCATGACCCGGAATCCTTGAGCGTTGCCTTCGTAAAGTTCAAAGTCAAGAGACTGCTCCGGAGTCAATTCCTCCCTGAGCCCCTGAGCAACTTCTGAATCAGTGAACCAGAAACGGATCGCCTCTTCCCCGGCATGACCCAAAGGAGGATTGCCGATATCATGGCAAAGAGCGGCAGTTGCAACGATGGCGCCCACATCAGAGACTTGTGCATCGCCCAGATCGTAATTTTCTTTAAGAAAGACCCCGGCAGCAGTTCCGAGAGAACGGCCGATAGAGCTGGTTTCCAGACTGTGGGTCAGCCGGGTACGGACATAATCCTCCTGCACCAGAGGGAAAACTTGAGTTTTATTCTGAAGTCTGCGGAAGGCTCCTGAAAAAATCACCCGGTCAAAGTCACGCTGAAAGGGGGAGCGCTCCATAGAGATCTTCCCCGGGGAATCGCTCCCCAGCCGTTTGGCGCAAAGAAGATTTTTCCACTGCATCCTGCTCATTTTTTCAAAGACTCCGCCACATCATCAATGATTTCTTCCAGAGTCTTTTCCACCTGCCAGTTGTTGAGGGCGTGGATCTTTGCCGTGTCAGGCATTCTGCGGCGCATATCCTCAAAACCTTTGGCGTATGCCTTTTCGTAGGGTATCACAGAGATTTTTGAAGCACTGTGTGTCCGCTCTATGACCAGTTCCGCCAGCTCCCGGATCGTAACAAGACGCTGGGAACCGATGTTGTAGACTTCGCCGTATGTGCGTTCATCATCAATAAGGGCAACCAGTGCCCGGATCACATCGTAGACATGGCAGAAACAGCGGGATTGACCGCCGTCACCGTAGACAGGGATATCCTCATTATTCAGCGCCGCCCTGACAAAGCGGGGCAGTACCATACCGTAGCGCCCGGTCTGCCGGGGACCTACTGTATTGAAAAAACGGGTAACAGTTCCCCGCAAATTGGCAGTCTGGACCAGGGCTGTCAGATAAAACTCATCCAGCAGCTTGCTGCAGGCGTAACTCCAGCGGGAGTGCTCCGGAGAACCTATGAGCAGATCATCGCTTTCTGAAAACTTTTCCTTGGAGGATTTACCGTACACTTCACTGGTGGATGCGGCAATGATCCTCTTATCGAACTCCGTTGCAGGAAGCAGAACATTTTCGGTCCCCCGGACATTGGTGGAAATGGTCCTTGCCGGTTCATTCACCACCAGTTCCACCCCCACGGCGGCAGCCAGATGGATCACACAATCATTTTCTTTGACCAGCTGAGCGATCTCTTTCTGATTTTCAGCCACATCAAGTTCATGGACCTTCAGCGCAGCATGGTTTTTGACTGCGGAAAGATTTTCAACAGTTCCGGTGGAAAAGTTGTCAACGACTGTGACCGTATCACCTCTTTTAAGCAAAGTTTCAGTCAGATGACTGCCGATAAATCCGGCTCCGCCGGTAACAAGTATCTTCATTGGATCTGAGATTCCTTTTTGTTGACAAGATTGTATATACCGATCACCGGCCCGGAAAGAACATAAAGCGTCACGATCACTGCCAATCCGGGGAGTCTGAAGATGATCACTGCCGCCAGCAGCAGCAAAGTGGCAATAAGTCTCTTCCGGTTATGCCGGATCGACATAAAGAATCTTCCGGCGTGGAGATAAGGGACTTTTGAAACCATCAAAACTCCCAGCAATGCGGCATAAAATGGCAATAGCAGGGGATACTCTTTGAAAAATCCCCCCCAGTGGGGCATGAGAAAGACAACGACGCAGAGAGCCGCAGCTGCTCCCGGGGAAGGCATTCCGGAAAACCAGTTGGGATTCTTTTTTCCGCTGCCGTCCATGGCAGCCACGTTGTAGGTCGCAAGTCTGAGGGCGGCTCCCCCCAGATAAATGGCTCCGCAGATGTAGAGCAGAGCAGTCATGGAATTGGAAATATTCCAGTTGCAGAGGAAATCGGTCAGCACCACCACCATTACAGCAGGAGCCACCCCGAAAGTGACCATATCCGAAAGGGAATCCATCTGGATCCCATGCATACTGGCGGCATTGAGCAGCCGTGCCGCCAAGCCGTCGGCGGCGTCAAAGACCATGGCTGAAAAGATCAAAATGGCAACGGTGTTGAAAACGCCCATGGCGGAACCGCTGTTGACGATGGAATCCAAACGGTATTCATGGGCATGGAGTGTGTAGAGAATAGCAACAAACCCGCACAAACTGTTGCACAATGTCAGGGAATTGGGGATCCACTTGAGCACTCTTCTGCCGACTTCAGAAAATTTTATTCTTGCCTTCATCAGTTATAAGCTCCGTATACATAAATAAAAAAATGGTCTTATGCTTTGTCACGCTATAAAGATAACTCCACACGACCCAAATTTCAAGTTTGGAGCACTAAAAATCAAGGAAAATCCTTTTCTTTTATGCAAGAAGGCAAAAAGGGGCGGGGATTTTCAAAAGTCATTTGACAAATGGCGAAGATCTCATTTCTCCCTGATTGCGCCCTTTGTGCGTTATAATCAAAAAATTGCTTCTTTCCGGCATTGTAAAACAGATCTTCAAAAGTTATATTATAGTAGTTTCTGATATGAAAAGAAATGCTCAGATTTGTAAAGTAATGAGGTTATTTTATGGATGAACATGAAGTGAAGATCCTGACCGACCGTTTGATCCCCGTTCCCCGGGAAGTGAAATTCAATGACGGAAATGAATTTCTTCTTTGCGATGGATGTACGGTAAAGATCTTCGTTGAAGATCTTCAGGGAGTTGAAACGATGACTCTTGACTCCTTCCGCCTTTTTTGGGGGATCACGCCCGCTCTTGCCGTCGCTGCAGATGCCGGTGCTGGCGAACACGGCGCCGAAGGATATGGTATTGAGATCTGCGAAAAAGAGATCTCTCTCAAAGCCGCAGGGATGACCGGAGTGAGGCACGCTCTTAAAACTTTGCGCCAGCTGGCGGAAGTCCAACGGGGAACTGAGAGGACACAAGGGTATTTTCTGGTGCCTTGTGTCATCAAAGATTTTCCCGCCATGGCGTTTCGGGGCGTCCACATTTGCGTCTTCCCTGAAACGCCATTGTGGGATATTGAACGGCAGATCCGCATAGCGGCTTACCACAAGTTCAATTACGCCGTCATTGAGACCTGGGGCATCTTCCCCTTTGAATCCCATCCGGAATTTTGCTGGGCGGATATGAAACTTGACAAAAAGGAGCTGAAGCAGCTTGTCAAATTGGGGAAAGAGCTGGGTATCACCCTGATCCCGCAGTTCAATCTGTTGGGGCACGCCACTGCCAGCCGTTCAATTACCGGCAAGCACGCCGTGCTGAGTTACGATCCTTCACTGCAACCCCTCTTTGAACCTGAGGGTTGGACCTGGTGCCTGACCAATCCGGAAACAAGAAAGATCCTCACGGATCTTGTGATGGAACTTTACGAATTTTACGATTGCCCCCCGTTCTTCCACATCGGCTGCGATGAGGCGGACAACATCGGCACCTGCCGGGATTGCCGCCGCCGCGAGCTCAAAGAATTGGTCAAAGATCATATCTGCTATTTCCATGATCTTTTTGCTCAGAAAGGCACCCGGATCATTATGTGGCACGATATGCTGCTGACCAAGGGGGACGAAAGATGGAACGGTTATATCGTCTGCGGTCTGCCGGAACACAGATTGGGGGAACTCTACAAGGATCTTCCCCGTGACATCATCATCGCCGACTGGCAGTACGGATACCCCAAAGCCGATGAAAACGCTCCGGAACCCCACTGGCCCACGACGAAATTTTTCAAAGGCGAAGGTTTTCCGGTGCTGGTCTGTCCCTGGCTCAATCAGGATGGTATGAAAAGTTTGGGAAATCTTGCCGCAGAAGAAAAACTTTTCGGGATGCTGGAAACCACCTGGCATATTTCACATGACAGGAACTTTTCCCACATCTATTGTACCGCCGCCTATGCCGCCTGGAATCCCGCTGTCAATCCGGGCGTGACTCTGGCGACCCGTCTCGCTCTGGCACATCATCTCCGCCAGCTGGGATGGGATACAGGAGTGGATGAATATATCAAAACCGGCTGGAACCAGTATCAGGTCGATCCGGGGCACCACCCCCACACCAATGTGTGATAACCTCTGCTGCGATGATAAAAAGCCGGAAGATCCGTTGGTTCTTCCGGTTTTCTTCTGCATAAAAAAAGAGGACCTTCTTCAGAGCCTCTTTATAGTGTATAAAGTTTATTCAAAGAGCTGTGCAAGTTTTTCCACAACGGCAATTTCTGCTTCTTCAGCGCTGCCTTCAAAGGTTGCGCCTGCAGCCAGTTCGTGACCGCCGCCGTTGAAAAATCTTGCAACAGGTCCCACGGGGTAAGCACTGTCCTTGCTCCGCATGGAAATCTTGATACCTCCGGGACCGGCGTAAAGAAGCATGGCAATGGTCACGCCGTCGATTTCACGCAAAAGATCAATGAGTCCTTCATCCTCCTTGATGTTGAAATCATACTTTTTTGCCAGTTCCGTCGGAATGAAAGTGTATGCGATCTTCCCGTCGGCAGCAAATTTCAGATGTTCCCTCATGAGTTCGTTTTCAAAACGGACCTGATTCAAAGGTTTGCTGAAAAAGACTGCATTGACGATTTTTTCCAACTCTGCGCCCCGTTCCAGCAGTATGGCGGCGTTGCGCATGGTTTCAGCTGATGTATTGGAAAAACGGAAACACCCTGTATCGGTCATCATGCCCGTAAGGAGAGGTGTTGCACATATTTCAGGGACCTCAATATTTGCCGCACAAAGGATCTTGACCAGCAGTTCACTGCAGCTGGCAGTCTCTCCTGAAACGAGGTTGAAGAACCCTGATTCCATGGAGTTGCCTTTGTGGTGGTCGATATTGATATAACGCTTCTGCCGGAGCTCTTCAATGGTGAGATACTCCGGCGCCCCCAGACGGGCAGGATTGGCACAATCCACAGAAACGAAAGTGTCAAAGGTGTTGGATTCCTCCGGTGCGAGCTCTGAAATGAATCCCGAAAAAAGTTTGGTGTGGCGGTGGGGGATCGCTCCCGGAATAAAGACCACCGCCTTTTTGCCTGTGCTTTCCAGAAAATACTTCAAGCCGAAAGATGAGCCCAGAGCATCGCCATCGGGACGCTGATGGGTGAAGATCAGTACCTTTTCAGACTCCTGCAGCAATTTTGCCGCCTGGATCAGCAGGTTTTCCGGACTCATTCTTCGCTCTTTTCTGCGGCATCGTTTTCCGCCCGGTTGAGGAGGGCAAAGACACGGTCGCCCCGTTCGATGGAGTTGTCAGCCTTAAAGGTCAGTACAGGAGTGCGTTTGAACCCCAGTTCACACGCCAGATCGTCCTGCCACTTGACTTTCCGCTGATCCAGCTCTGCCATGATCTTCTGTTTATCGGCATTGGTGCCGCCGAAAATACTGATACCAACGGTAGCGTTTCGCAAGTCAGTACCGGTATTGACGGAGGTAACAGAGACGAGGATGTTGTTTGCCCACACCCGGTCGGATTCAATAAGCCCTGCCAACTCCCTTTTTATCAGTTCGTTGACCCGGGTCATACGGTCTACGTTTCTCGGACTCATCAGAGTGACGCCTTTTTGAGTTCAATGTTGTAGAATTCGATTTCGTCGCCTTCAACAAAGTCGGCAAAGTTATCGAGACGGATACCGCATTCAAGTCCTGCCTTTACCTCTTTGACATCTTCTTTAAAGTGGCGCAAGCTGGTGACTTCACCGTTATAGATCAGTTCCTTGCTGCGGCGGACTCTTGCCTTGGCACCCACCTTGACGATCCCGGACTCCACCTTGCAGCCGCAGATCTTGGGACCTTTGGAAAGTTCAAAGATCTGCAGAATACGCGCCTTTCCGGTGACAGTTTCCCGTTTTTCGGGTTCCAGTTTACCAGCCAGAGCGTCGGTGATATCTTCCAGCAGCTCATAGATGATGGTGTAAAGACGGATCTCAACATGGCGCTTGGCGGCAAGGTCGTTGACCCCGGGGGAGACCTGAACGTGGAATCCCACCACAAGGGCATTGGTCGCAGCGGCAAGTTCGATATCGTTGTCGCAGATGGAACCCACACTGTTGGCGATGACCTCCACTTTGATCTTTTCAGAGGGCAGCTCCTGAAGGGACTGGGCGATGGCTTCGCCGGAGCCTTTCACGTCGGACTTGATGATGACATTCAAAGTACGGCGTCCTTCGTTATTGAGCTTGTTGAAAAGATCGTCGGCAGTGGAGATGTTGGAGGTCGCCAGCTGTTCAGCGCGTTTTTCTTCGCTGATGCGCTCAGCTTCCTGGCGCGCCTCTTTTTCGGAGCTCATGACCATCAGCTGATCACCGGCTTCAGGAACTCCGGAAAGTCCCACCACCTTGACAGGGAATCCGGGTTTCACCTCTTTGACCCGTTTGCCCTTGTCGTCAATAAGCATACGCGCTTTTCCCCAGCAGGAGCCGCAGAGAATGGGGGCGCCCACTTTCAAGGTTCCACTCTGGATAAGAACATGGGAGGTCGGACCGAGTCCCTGTTCCAGCTGTGCCTCAAGGACCACACCTTCAGCCGGACCGGTGGGGGCGGCTTTGAGTTCAAGCATATCGGCTTCAACGAGAATACGCTCAAGCAGATCGGGCAATCCCTCTTTGGTTTTAGCAGAAACTTTCACCACACCCACTTTACCGCCCCAGTCTTCACTGGTAAGGTTGTTCTGCTGCATGTGGAGCAATATCTGATCGTAGTCGGCGCCGGGAAGATCCATCTTGTTGGCGGCGACGATGATGGGCACATCAGCGGCAAGGGCGTGGTTCATGGCTTCAACGGTCTGAGGTTTGAAACCTTCCACAGCCGAAACGGCAAGGACCACGATGTCCGTGATGTTGGCACCGCGGGCGCGCATACTGGTGAAGGCGGCGTGTCCGGGGGTGTCGATAAAGGTGATATGTTTTCCTTCAAACTCAACGGTGGAGGCACCGATGTGCTGGGTGATGGCACCCGCCTCGCCAGCTGTGACATTGGTATGGCGGATCGCATCCTGCAGAGAGGTTTTGCCGTGGTCAACATGTCCCATAAAGGTGACGACAGGAGGACGGGGCATCAGCTTGGATTCATCCACTTCACGGACCTTTACAGGGGCAGGTTCGGCTGCCGCTTTGGGAGGCGTGCCGATAACCAGTTCAAAACCGGCAGCGGCGCAGATCTTTTTGGCGTTGGCATCGGAAACAGTCTTGTTGATACCTGAAAGCTCACCGAGTTTGATCAAATCAGTCAGCACTTCATTGGGTTTGCGTCCAATGGCATCCGCAAGAGTTTTCACCACGATGGGAGAGCTCAGAGTGATGGTATTGCCTTCACTTCCTGCAGCTTTTTCCTGAGCGGAACTGCTGTCGGCGTTTTTGCGGTGATTATCTTTGGGCACAGTTTCCTCACGGCGGGAGCCGCCTTTTTTGGAGGACCCGGCGCGTTTGCCTCCTTTGGGGATCAAAGCCTCTTCATCCTGCTGACCGTAGAGATCGTCAAAGAATGATTCGATCAGATCGGTCATGTCTTCCGGGATCCTGGTCTTTTCTGCCTTGTCAACCTTGACACCCTGGCGGACCAGTTCGGCGGCAATCAAATTGGCGGAGACGCCGTACTTGGCGGCGAGGTCTTTTACAGTCAATGACTTACTCATTTGTGTAACTCCTTATGCGTTGTCTCCGGCGTTGGCAACAGCCTGATTGACCTCTGCCTGATCAATACCTTCAATAGCGAGCAGAGTTTCAGGATCAGCGGCGCGGACACCATCGATGGTTATAAAACCGTTATCCACGAATTTTCTGGCAGTGCCTGTGGAGATCTGCAGCTGTTCCGCCAAAAGTTCTGCGGCCTGCTGGAGTTTTGTTTCCATATCTGATTTGGCACTGGGCTTGTTCTCTTCCTGACAGAGAGTAATAGTCCATCCCAGAAGTTTTCCGGCAAGGCGGACATTCTGGGCTTTGCGGCCCAGAGCGACCCGGGATTGGTCACTGCTGACAGTCACCAGCAGGGCATGTTTTTCTTCATCCACAGAGACGCTTTTGACCTTGGCAGGGAGCAGGGCATTGGCAGCATACTTGCGGATATCCTCATCGTAGGGGATGATATCGATGCGTTCTGCGCCCAACTCCTCAGTGATGCGTTTGACCCGGATCCCTCTCATGCCGATGCAGGAGCCCACAGGGTCGATCCGGCGGTCATCGCTGCCCACGGCGATCTTGGTTCTTTTGCCGGGCTCACGGGCGATGCCCATGATTTTCACAGTTCCGTCATGTATTTCGCTGACTTCGCGTTCAAAAAGTTTGACAACGAAAGCCGGGGTACTGCGGGTAACGATCAAACTGGGACCGGGAGCATTGACATCCACCTGCACCAGCAGTGCATTGATGTGCTCCCCTGTGGAGTACTGATCTTCAAAGATCCGGTCTTTGGAGTAGAGGATACCTTCGGCTTTCTGGAAATCAATGATCACATTGCCGTTTTCAAATTTACGGACAACGCCATTGATGATCTGACCGACCCGATCTTTGAAATCCTCAAGGACATTTTCTTTTTCAGCTTTTCTCAGCTGCTGTTCAATGGCATTGCGGGCGGTTTGGGCGGCAATGCGTCCAAAGTTGCGCGGGGGGATCTCCCACTGGATCATATCACCCACCTTGACATCAGGATACTGTTCTCTTGCCTGGTCAATGACGATCTGATCGGGGGTGGGGATCGTATCCACCACTTCGAGCTGAGCCCAGGCTCTGATTTTGCCGGAAGCCGGATCGATCTTGACACTGAGATTGGCCGCAGGGTGGATACTTTTGCGTGAAGCGGTCAATATGGCAGTTTCAAGGGCGCGAATCAAACTTTCCCGGGTTATACCTCTTTGCTGCTCTACATATTCGAGCAGAGTCAATAATTCATTGCTCATAATACTTTTTCCTCTGTTGTTCCCTTGTTTTCTCTTTCCTTCGTTTCCGGCACGGAGCTTTTGTTCAAGCTCCCCAGTTATGGCGGCACCTTGCGGCATCCTCCAGATCGCGTTTGCAAATAAAAAAGCGGGTTGTTGCCGTCCCACTTTCAAAATGCGTCGATACGCGTTGTTTTTTTGAAAACAGAACCGATATGACGATCGGTGATCCACACCGGTCCTTGATATAATATAAAGCTCTTTTCAGGATTATCAAGTGCAGAAAAGCTTTTTTCCGGAAATTTTTTCAAGATGTCACTTTTGAAATTGCCTCATTTATGTGATGTTACAGGGGAACCGTAAAGGCAGTGCCCCCGGGCAGCGCTTCAAACTCTTTTGTCTCTGCGCCTTCCGCAGTGCGGAAGATCACCGTTGATGGTTTTTCGCTGTGGAGCTTGAAACAGGCGGCGTTATCTTTGACGCCTGTGTATTCAAGATAGTTTTCAGATGCCGTTTCCAGCACCGTGGGACCCGCAACAGTGAAGATCACTGCCTTTCTTTCTTCCACGCTGTATGGGAATGAAAGGTGATCTGTATGGATCCGCACCTCTTTTTTGTTACCGGGAGTACTCCAGTCGGTGTTCAGCATGGAGATCTGTCCGCAGCGGGGATCCTCAAATTGCCGGCAGCTCCAGTAGAGTTCTTTTGACTCATCCTCAACGAACCACTTGCCTCTGTGGGCTTCTGCCAGGTGGGCGATCCACGCCGCTGCAAAGGATTGCAGCGCCTCATGACCCGGATATGCCCAGGCGGTGATGACATAGACTTTGCCTTTCCCGTAAGTAAACGAGGTCAGCAAAGGATGCCCTGAGGCGGCATCAAAGGCTTCGATTTCTGCCCCTGCCGTTTCTATTGCCGCAAGTTTGCAGGGACCATCCTCCCCACAGGAAACGCTGGGGAGCGCACTGAGGACAACATCTTTGAGCTGCTGCTTGCGTTTTCCGTTCCACTGACCGGAATACTCTGTGCCTGAAGGTCCGTGAACTTTGATCCCGGCAAACTCCGAAAGGTCGCCGTTGTTCCAGAGTCTGAAATCGGTAAAGTCCCGTTTTTCCTGTCTGCCGAACTGGGGCAGTCCTGTAAAAAGGACGCCGCCGTTGCGGACAAAGGAGCGCAGTTTTTCATAGTCCTCTTCAATCAGGGTGTTCCACCCCAGATTGAGAAGGAGCGTGTAATTGCTGAAAAATCCTTCCGGACTTTCCACCGGCAGGAAGTCGAAGTCACCGTAAGGCGTTCCGCAGAAAAAATGGCGCTGGCGGTCGTGGCGCTGGCGCAATGGATGAGTCAGGGCTCCGGGCATGAGGACATCCAGAAGCTGCCTGTGTTTTTCGGGCTGACAGTGTCCCCATTCGGGCAGATCTCTGCCGAATTTTCCCCAGACGGAGTAAGCCGGTGTCTGTTCGCCGCCGCAGACAAAGCCGTTGAAAGGCGCCGCATAGCGCCCCTCAAGGCTGGCGATGGAACGGCACAGTTTCCCCTGGCGGGGATGGGTGGCGGCAAATTTATAAAAGTTTCTGAGCATTTCCCGTTTGCCTTTGGTCAAAGCATCATCCCAGCATTGCCGTTCCTCTTTCCACATGAGAAAGAGACTGTCTTCCTCGTAAAACATGTTTGCCCCCATCATCCAGCTCTGATAGAGGGAAAGGAAAAACTGCCCCAGCTGATTCATGAAGAAGGGCTGCATAGCGTGCTGGGTGGCGATATGCACCCCCCATTCGCCCTCTGAAAGCGCTTCGCTTGCAGTCCGGGCAAGGGAACAGAGGGGGAGCGTGTTGGGGACCATGGTTTCGGCACGGATGAAATCCACCCCTGCCAGATGGCAGTAGCGCTGCCCTCCTGAGGCATCTCCCAGCGCCACCCGTTTGACTCCGGTGCGGATCTCAAGGACCTTTTCTTTGAGGAAGGCAAGATAATTTTCGCAAGCTTCTTTCATGGAGTCGGGACGGATCTCGTGGTCAGGGTCAAAGGCGTAGACTTTCCCTGTAAGTTCGTGGGTTCCTCCTGAGTGCATCATGGGACCTGCACTCTCCTGAAGCACCCCTGAAAGAAAATCAGTAGCTGCCTCAACGTGGATATGGTGTTCTTTGCAGTAGGAACCCCATTTTCTCAGAAGCTCCTCAGGCACAGACCGCCTCTCGTGGCTGCGGGGATCTTTGAAAATAAAGTTGCGGATAACGATAAGATTTCCCAGACGGGTGCGATTCATATAATCCAGCAGCCACTCCATTTCGCCGCTGTCGTCGTGGGGGACACTGGTGAGATCCGCCCCCACCGTCAGGGGGAACTTTTCTGCAGGGAGCTGCCAGACATGCCCAATAGTGCCTGAAAGTCCGATGGAGGTGTTGAATTTGACATTGAACCCGGGATTTTCAAGGGTAAAGGGAAATTCGTTCCACCCCTTGTCAAGTTCCAATTCAAGGGATTTTTCTTCATAATCCACATGACAGGTCTGTTTTTTCGATGAGTAGATCCGCCCGAAAAGTTTTTCCCCGGTCACTGCCCACGGCGGCAGAACCAGTTCTTCCGCAGGGCGGGCAGTCGGCATGAGACTTATTTGGTTGATGAGCAGAAAGAATTCTCTGTTGCCGTTGACCAGTTCAAACTCATACACGCCTGCATCAAGTTCAAAGCGTGTCCACACATCTTCAAGGAGCTGGGCGGCGACGTGTCTTCTGAAATAGTGTTTGAACTCCGAAAGGGTTTTGCCGCCGCACTTCAAAGTCATGGGGAAGAAGTCGCTGATGAGATTTTCCTTTTTCTCGTCGTAAAAAGCCGCTGCCATGGCGATAAGGTGGAATATCTGTTCACCGCTGCGGTGGACTTTCATCTTGAATTTTACGCTTTCCCCGGGACCCAGCCATGCGGAACGCATCCTTGCCCAATGGTGGATATCAAGGGGAAGATCATCAGGTGAAACCACCTCTTCCAGAGGCTTGGCGGGAGGTCTGAACCAGATGAATCCCGTCATGATGACCGATATATGGCAGTTGCCGTATTTGGGACCGATATCAAAGACGAGACGCCCCTGATCCAGCAGTTCCGCTCCGGTGAATCCGATATCACCTGAAACGGTGTGCAGCGTGAAGCGTGTTTCCCGGGAGCCTGTGGCGGTAACATGGAGTCCCGAAAGCCCCCTGCGGGTGGATTCCTGCCAGCAGTTGCCCTCAAGCGGCGTTTCCACCGGAGAGTTGACGGGGCCTGAAATCGATCGCGGATAGTGGTAAAGTGCCAGTTTTTCCAAAGTTCCTTTTTCACAATCAAGGGAACCGTCCCAGCAGTAGACCGGATGGTAATGGCGGCGGGAATAGAGGATGTGATAGCCCCATTCGATGCGGAAATCCAATTTCATATTCAGCAGACTCTTTTAATTTACACAGTTGATCTTTTGCAAGGATAATATACCACAGAAACAGCAGATTTCAAGATTGATGGCGCAAGACGAACGGATTTTTTCTCAGACAAGGGCAAATTGGAGCTGCTCCATTTCAACTCTTCAGCAGGTAAACTTGAATATTCAAAGCATTTCTGATTTAATTCAATTTTTTTCAGGAAACGCTCTTGAAAAGGTACTGAATAGGTATTATGTTTGATTTGATCCAATGCGTGTTATCACAGGATAAGGTAATGAAACAATGAAAAATCCAACGCTTTACCATGAGATTTTTGAACCGGAGTTTTCCGCCTTTGCCCCCCGTTTTGCTGATCGTGCCATGATGATCACCCGTGAAGGGGAGATCCGTGTCTACGGCTGCCGCCCCCATGAGCATGAAGACGGCAGCAAAAATGCTGTTCCCATAGTGATGCGTTCAACAGACAATGGGTTGAGTTTTACTGTGGAAGAGATCTCCCCGGATGACCCCGGTGCCCGCATGGCTTCCCCATGGAGCGATGACTATTTTACGATTCTTTCTCATCAGAGCACAGCAGGCATCCCCGGTCATTGCCGGGAAAGTCATGTTGCAGGCCCTGTCCAGTTGCAAAAAAGGATGCCTGGAACCTGGCTTTACCGTTCCAAAGGCGGTCCTGACGGTCCATTTGAGGTAACACAGATCAGTGAAAAGATCATCCAGATCCAGCGGCTGCCCCTGCCTCTCAAAAGGTGGAAAAAATGGATAAATATAGGACAGATGCGGCTTGCTGACGATCAACGGATACATCCGGTAGTGCTTCTCGGGGATGCGGAAGGAGAGAGCTGGACGGAAAAGATACTTCCTGCTCCGCCGGTATTTGAAGTGACCTATCCCCACAAAGGAATGCGCTGGCGTGATCCCGGTGTGGAGCCAGCCTTTACAGAGACTTCCTCCGGCAGGATCATCATGCTGCTGCGGACCTCTCTGGATGTGCATTATCAATGTTTTTCCGATGACGGCGGTGAGACCTGGTCCGAAATGGTTCCCTCCTGTTTTTACGCAGTAGCGACTATGCCGGGACTCTACACTCTTTCGGACGGACGCCTGCTGGCGGTCTGGAACAACACCTGTCCCATGCCGGAACTGGATCATGAAACCCAGGGGCTTCTTTCCGATGGAGAAAAAGCGGGCAGCGGGGAAGATGTTTTTACCAACCGTGATGCGATCCATGCCGCTGTTTCAGAAGATGAAGGCAAAACATGGATCGGATTCCGTGAACTGACTTTGAACCCGGTGCGCAACAACAGCGATTTCCGAACCAATGACGGATCCTGGTTTCTCAACGATAAAAGTGTTCACCAGAATCAGATCATTGAATTGCCTGACAACAAGATCCTTTTGCATTGTGGACAGCATCTCAAATGCTCCAGACTGCTCCTCTTTGATTTGGATTTTCTTTACGGAACTGAACGCAGAGAAGAGTTTTCCCGGGGAATGGAAAACTGGAGTACCCATCTTTACTATAAGAGCCATTCGGGCAACTTCAGAGGTGCCGGACACTGTTCATGGAACCGTCGTACCGGTGCCCAGTTGATGCCTTCCCCGGACGGAAGCTGGCGCGAAGCTCTGCTCATCGGACGCCATCCGGATGAACGGCTTTTTTCCGACCTCGAAGGGGCGGTCTGGAACTTCCCCGGAGCCCGGCAGGGGATCATTGATGCTGATATGACTCTGATGCCGGGGAGCGCCGGAATACGAATTTCTCTTGTTGACCGCTGGATCAACCCCTGCGATGAGCATGTCGGGGAATATGCTCCTTTCACGTTGATCCTCGACAGTGACGGCAGGATCAACGGCGTGCAGACAGCAGTTCCCGGGCAGCGTTTTACGCTTCATCTGGAGTTTGATCTTGACAGCAGACTTCTCAAGTTTTCAGCCAATGGCAATACCGGCATCATTCCCTATTCGCGTACTCTGCCTTCTCCATTTGGCGAGGAGATCTGTTTGAGTTACCTCCATTTGCAGAGTGCAGCAAAAGAAGCTGATACAGCCGGAGTCTTTATCCACTGTACCGGAATGAAGAAAATTTAAAAGCGTACGAGAATGATTGGCGCCATTGCGTATGTACACGCAATGGCATCAATTTTACTTTCTGCTTTTGAAACTCAGTTTGTCGATGACCTTTGCATCGCGGTTCCGCACGGTCACTTCGAGAGACTTTGTGCCCGCTTTGACGACGATGGTTCCGCTTACGTCATTTACCAGTACAGGGAAGGGGAGGGGGCTTTTGAATACTCTGCCATTGATGTTGGGGTTGGTTGAGTGCAGCTTGGTTTCCCCGGCAAGAAGACGGTTGTAGGAGTGAAGATGTCCTGCCAGCATAAGATCGATCTTTTCAGCAGCTTTATGCTTTTTCAGCAGCGCATAGATCTGTGCCTGTTCAGGGGATCCCCATTTTTTTTCTTCAAACATGGGGTGATGGATCAGAAGAACTCTGAATCGGGCATTCTTGAACTCTTGAGATTTGAGGGCAGACTCCAGAAATTTGAACTGCTTCTGCATGTAACGGGTGTTGAGCATCTTGCCGTCTCCGGAGTCAAGGTAAAGAAAACAGACCCCCTTATGCGAGAATATACCGTAGGATCTGCCCGTCAGAGGAGCGGTCAGCTCCATGAAGGGTTCAGGAAAACCTCTGTATTCGTGGTTGCCTCTGAAGCAGTAAGCTGCTTTGGACCAGTTGGCACCAAGTGTGTCGAGGAAAGCGGCATAGCAGCTGTATCTGCCTGAAATGCCGGTGATCAGGTCGCCGCCGAGAAAGAGAAAATCAACGTTGCTCAGGGCAGAAGAGCGCAGGATCTCTTTGAGTTTTGCACTGTTGCAGTGGATGTCTGATGTAAAGGCAAAGGAGAACTCTCCGGGCGTCGTTTCAAGAGTGCGGAAAGTCCTGATGGGACCCAGTCCGGTATGGTATTCGTAAATGGTCCCGGGAGTCAGATTTTGCAATGAAAGGTGGTGGAGTTTTGCTTCTCCGTCAGCAACGCCGCTCCGGGTTTCAACAGCAACAGCGCGAAACTCTTTTTCCCCCTTTTTGCGGATGAAAAGTTTTCCGGGGCAGGCACCTGCGGTTTCCCAACTGATAACGGCGGAAGTACTGGTGACAGAGGAGTTCCAGGGACCGTGAACGACCTCATCCGGAACCATGGTGATATGGAGTGTTCCGAAATTGGCGGGCTCAAGCGCCCAGGTGACATTGCACCAGCTCTGGGTCTCCCGGGCACTGGCGCGTTTACGCAAGATATTGAATCGCAAGTCATGGTCGGAAAATTTCCCCAGACAGCGGCGGGGAATGACCAGTTCGGCACTCCAGCCGTTCTTTTCAATATGGAGTGCTTTGCGGTAATCATCTTTGCCGATAAACTCCTCATAGCTTTTGCCATTGAGTGAAAAGGCGATCTGGCGGTACCAATCCTTATGAGCGATAGAGCTGAAAATCATATCGGCATTGTCATTTTTCCAAAGGGAGTCAGTGGCTTTCCCCGGAGTGATCTTGACCGTTTCCTTAAAGTTCAAAGCCACATAAAGATTCTCACTGTCAAGACACATCAACACCTGAGAGGGAGACTTTGCAGGAGTTCCCGGATGGCGGAACCGGTGGAAAGAATCGATTTTTCCGGCTTTCTGCCAGAAAGGTTCGTTGAGGATACCGTCCAGTTTGATGGAAAGGGGGTTGATAAAGCAGGGGATCTCCGCAGAGGGGGCGCCTGTGACGAATTGCGGCAGTGCGAACAACACTGTCAATACAGCGAACAGAGATTTTTTCATTTTTTTCTTTTCCTTTTTATGGTATGGTATACTATACCATAAAATCCGGAAAAATCAAGTCTCTGTTAAAAAGGAATCTCCGATTTTTTGCTTTGAAATTACCTTTCTTCAGAGGCAATTTCAAAACTCCTCAAAATTGTCAAAGCGCCCTCGCTTCGATCTGATAAAGGGAGCGTTTTCGGCTGTTACCTTGCAGGTAGCAGTCTCAAACTACCCTTTACAGCTCTTTGCGAATGACATCTTTGCCATTTTTTGAATGACTTTTGAAATTACCTCTTAAACGAAAAAAAACGCCCCGGAAATTTCCGGAGCGTTTTAACTGCTTGTGTGTCAGTTGAAGATCACTGCATCACATCGCCGAGAGTTTTGTAGAACTCCATACGGCGTTTTGCATCTTCTTCAGCCTTGGCGAGCAGAGCATCGGCGTTGGCAGGATCGGCCTTGAGAAGCTGTTTGTAGCGGTTCTCACTGCGGATGAACTCCTGATAACCGATGGTGGGTTCTTTGGATTCCCAGATGAAGGGCTTTTCAGCGTTCGCAGGATTGTAGCGGTAGAGCGGCCAGTAACCGGCTTCCACAGCGCGCTTGCCTTCTTCCTGGCTCTTGGTCATGTTGATACCATGGAGCATACAGGGAGCGTAAGCGAGGATGATGGAGGGACCGTTGTGGGCTTCAGCTTCACGGATGGCGTTCAGAGTCTGCTGACGGTTGGCACCCATGGAGATGGAGGCGACGTAAACGTTGCCGTAGCTCATGCACATGAAACCGAGGTTCTTCTTGGTCATGCGCATACCGGAGGCTGCGAAGAGAGCCACTGCACCGATAGGAGTGGACTTGGAAGCCTGTCCGCCGGTGTTGGAGTAGATCTCAGTGTCGAGGACCAGGATGTTGACGTTGCGATCCTGAGCAACAACATGGTCCAGACCGCCGTAACCGATGTCATAAGCCCATCCGTCACCGCCGATGATCCAGACGGATTTATCGACGAAGTAATCTTTGAGCTCAGCGATCTTGGTGATGACCTGTTTGATTTCGCCTTCGCATTTGCATTCACCGGCTTTGGCGAGCATTTCACCCAGTTTCTTCTGGTTGGCGATAGCGGCATCATCTTTGGCATCCCAGTTGGCAAGAGCGTACTCAAAGCCAGCCTTCATATCGGGGCAGGCGACGCCCAGTTCCAGAGCGCGGTTGACCAGATTCTTCAGCTGTTCGCGGTTGGTGTCAACAGCGACGCGCATACCGAAACCGTACTCAGCGTTATCCTCAAAGAGGGAGTTGGCCCATGCGGGACCGCGGCCTTCTTTGTCCTTGCAGTAGGGCAAACTGGGGAAGGAACCGGAGTAGATGGAGGAGCAGCCGGTGGCGTTGGCAACGATCATGCGGTTACCGAAGAGCTGGCTGATCAGACGGACATAGGGAGCCTCACCGCAACCGGCGCAAGCGCCGCTGAACTCAAAGTAAGGCTGCTTGAAGCCCACACCCTTGACGGTGGAGTCGTTGGTGCCGCCCATTTCGTTGTCGGGAAGATCCATGAAGAAGTCAACATTGGCCTGCTGACCGGCTTTGCGCTCACCAGCGGCGGAAACCATGGAGAGAGCTTTTTCTTTGGCGATACAGCTTTCGACGCAGACGCCGCAGCCGAGACAGTCATCAACGAAGACCTGCAGACGGTACTTGAGACCCAGTTCCTTCTTGACGGGGGGCTTGGCGTCCACAGCGGCGAAGGAAGCAGGAGCGTTCTCAAGAGCGGCAGGAGCGATCAGTTTGGCGCGGATGGCAGCGTGGGGGCAAGCCATGACGCACTGGTTGCACTGCAGACATTTGGAGGAATCCCAGGTGGGGACTTTGGGAGCGACACCGCGCTTTTCGAAGCGGGCAGTTCCGATGGGCATGGAGCCGTCATAGCTCATGGCGGAAACAGGAACTTCGTCACCCTTCTGTTCCAGAACGGGCTTCATCAGTTTGACAGCAAATTCACCCATTTCAGCGGTGAACTTGGGAGCGGGAGTGTAGCACTCACCGGCAGCAGCGGGAACAGCGACCTGGGTCAGACCGTCCAGAGCCTTGTCAACGCAGAGCTTGTTCTGATCGACGACTTCCTGTCCCTTCTTGGCGAATTTCTTCTCGATACCTTTTTT
>JAZODE010000042.1:0-26530 GCA_045596885.1 Victivallaceae bacterium | reverse complement strand
AAAAAATCAAAATGATCACGCTTTGCAGAAGCAGAAAATCTTTCAGGATCGAGGAAGAGTGCGATAAAAAACTTTTTTTCTGCTTATTTTCCGCGGCTCCTTCTGAAAAATATGACCGCTTCAGAAGGAGCCTTTCAAGGCAGCTTACTTTTTGGGACGAACGACGTAGACAGGCTTGTAGATCCCGCCGCCCCCCGCCGTATCTGTAACCCGGACGGTAATGGTGTATTCTCCACGGGGAAGATTCAGTTTGACGGCAAAGGGCCTCTGCCATAAAACCCCCGGTTCCCCGACGTTCTGACCGCCCACATACTTGCCGTTGACATAAACCCACGCTTTTTCATCGACTCCGGCGAAATAGAGTTCGCAGTTATCGTAAGGCAAAGTGACTTTTGTCCGGTACCAGGCGGCACCGTCATATTTGTCGAACCCCTGTTTTTCCCAGAATTCTCCGGCTTTGATGTTTTTCCACTTGCGACCATCGAATTCTGCCTTGTGCCAGTTGAGTTTTTCCCCCTTTCCATGAGGATCGGTGGAAAAGGACCAGTTTTCAAGGATCCTGACCACAGAATATTTCTTTTTGAAAGCCTGATCTTTTTTCTGATTTTCCCAGATGGTCTTGAAGGCGGCGACCCAGCGGGGATGTCTGGTGATGGTATAACTGCTGAGGACCCGTTTCTGTTCGATTTTTCTTGCACCTGCGACCATGGCGGCGGATTTGCGCAGCGCCTGCTCGAATCTTTCCTGAGAGGGAGCTTGGTAATAAAGATCCACGGCGTTGCGGAATTCGGTGTGAAGAGCAAACCAGTCGAAATATTCTCTCTGGGCATTGACCGCTTTTGCCTGGCGGCTGAGACCTGAGGATTTGCTTTCGGCTCTCTTCAGCAGTGCAGCGACCCGTCGGGTCTCGTCAGCTGTAAAGACCGGATATCTGCTGAAACCATCCCGTTTCAAATTGGCGGGGTTCATCAGCATATTCTGATAGATATCCAAAACTTCCATGATCTCCGGAGCGGCAGTGCCGTAAAGTTTTTCATAGTAATCCTTTCTCAGCGCCTTGTAATCCAGCAGGGGCTGGGCTGCAAAACGGGCTGAGGAATACATGATCCACGCATCCAGCGCCGCCCAGTTTTCACCGGTTTCCTGATGGGAGGCGCGTATCTTGAGCGCATAAAGCATCCGGAACTGTTTTGCCTGGGCTTCAGGCGTCGCAGTGAGGTAGCGGTGGTTGAAATACTGATAGCTGTAAATCATCATATTGCCCCGGGTCAGACGAGCCCATTCGATCATGGTCGGCGCAATGGCTTCTTTCCAGGGATCCCCCTTCTTGTCCTGCTGACCAAAGGTACACAAAGTGACACGGACATAAGGCGCAGGTTTGATGATCCGGGGAGGACGCACCCCCAACTCGTAGGCGTAGGTGCCGATGATGACATCGGGATTGTTTTTACGGATCTCGGCTCCGGCTTTATTGGCAAGATTGATGACCCGGTCAGAGACTGTGCTGAACTGCTCACCTTTGGGGGTAATGGCAAGGCACCTTTGGCACTGACACCACAGACGGCTGCCGTCTTCCTGACCGATAAAGATGGTGTTGAGGTAGGGATATTTTTTGAAGTAGGCATCGCCGACTTTGCCGAACTCTTTGAAAAGTTTTTCATTCGTCCCGCAGAGCTGCGCCCGGTGGGCACGGTATTTACCGGTGGCAGGTTCAAAGCAGTAAAACTCCGGATCGGTCTTGAAGTATTTGGCAGGGGGGATATGCCGGTGATAACTGTGTCCGCCGTGGACAGGCAGCCAGATACATCCCCCGCGGCGGGCATAAAATTCAACAAGTTTCTTACGGTCTTTGATCCGTTCAAGTTCCACATTGAAACGGTTTTTCACTGCCCAGTCCGCCATTTGCCAGCGGTGTGCATTGATATTTCTGCTGCGGCCGTTGCTGCAGTAATGGGAGTTCCGGTACTCCATGCAGTATTTGACTTCATCCTTGAAAGGCTTGAAAGCCAAACCGGGGTTTGAGGGGACGATCTCCCCGTAATCAAAAGGCGCAAAGAAGCGGACACCGCACATTTTTTCCAGAAAGTCATAGACACCGTAAAGGAGACCTCTTTCGGATTCACCGGTGATGATGAGGTTTTTCCCGTCCGAAAACTCCGCCCGGTGGTTTTCGCTCTTTTTGACAGGAACGACTTTAAGAACGATTCTTTTACCGGATTTTTTATTGATGGGAAAATCTTTGCCGGTGATCTTCTTCAGATATCGGGCAAGTTCCGCAGCGGCAAAGAGTTCGGTCTTGCTTTTCCCGCAGACGATGGCAAAGCCAGCAGCAGGAACGCTTTTGCCCGGCAGGAGCTGTTTGAAAACATAGGGCTGTTCCGTGGGCAGAGCTTCGATTTTTTTGATCAGCGCCTGATGGACAGCGGAAAAGGGAAGTGTCTTATTGGTAAGTTTGAGAGAAGTTACCTCGATTTTGGAAAAATCACCACCGGCAGGGTACGGGGTGACTTGGAGCAAAGTACCGCCGTTGAGAGGATCGATGGCACCGTTTTTGCTGCCTTTGGCAAAACGGAAACTTCTGGTCTTTTCACTGCCGCGCTTCAGAGGCAGGATAAACTCCTTTGATTCCGGCTGGGCGGTTATGATACGGTAATACTTTGCCCAGCTGCCGTCAGGGAGAGATCGGTGGAGATACAAATAGACCATCCGGGGCTTACCGTCAGTCGTCCGGAGCGTTATGGCGATATTTTTATGTTTGCCCAGAGCGACTCCCTTCCCTAATTGCCCTGAGTTGGGCAATATCACATCCTTGCCGTATCCCGGCAGGACCAGCAATAAAAGAACAAAAATAAACGCAAGTTTTTTCACTTTTTTTCACCTTTTTTATTTTAATTTGAAAGAGTTTTGAAAAAATCACTATCAGAGTGTGTTTGACCGCGCCGCCCCGAAAAGAGGAACATAATGGTTCAGAGAACCCACGCTGAAACTATTATCATATTTGTTTCTGTATTTGCCGCCGCCCCGTTTGATCTGTGCGGCGTGTCCGTCAAGAAAAAGGGCGCCTGCCGTTTTATCGTTGAAGTGCCGGAACGCCAGACCGCCTGTCTTTTCCGTCACCCGGTGGGGTTCCATGGCACAGTACATATGAGGGTGAAGCGGTCTGCCGAAATTTGTCCGGCTGTCAGCCATGATCACAAAGGTACTTGGCGTGACCCGGGCGGACTGACGCAACTGTTCAAAACGGCGGATATCCAAACCGTAGACAGTTGTTCCGTTGGGGGCCCATACTGCCAGAGGGCTCCACTTGCGCTCTTCCCGTGTCGACCATTTTCCCTGCAGGAGGGCGTAAGTGCGGTACTGTTTGTAACCGATAGTCTGAGTCGGACAGACCAGCACATGAGCTTTTCCCTCTGTGGCAGAAGGAAGATATTTCATACGCATCATCAGATCTCCCCAGCTTCCCGCCCCGGGCATAGCGGAAGGAATGATATCAGAATGATCCCCCCGGTAAAAGTTGATTGCGCTGCCGCATTCCCTGATGTTGCTGAGACATCCGGTCTGTCTTGCCCGTTCCCGCGCCTGGGACAAAGCAGGAAGAAGCATAGAGGCAAGAATGGCGATGATGGCAATAACGACCAGCAGTTCGATCAGCGTGAAGGGTGATCGGGTGAAGCACGATGATGACAAATCGTTTGTTTTTGAGATAAAATGTTTCATGGTTCCATCTCCTTCAAATAAGCGTGAATGCCGTACATTCTGGCAGATTTATCGCCGTGAGAAGCCAGCAGATCCACCCGGATCCGGCGGGCTTTGACCTTTTCCGGCAGATCGAACCGTCGGAAACGGTAAAAGTTATCCTTTTCCGTCAACAGTGTATGCCATTGACCTGCGTGTTCATACGCCACACTGAACTCTTTGATACATTCGGGAGCAACAACATTGTAGCGGTACTCATCCAGATTGGTATCAAACACCAGATCGAGGCGGTCAAACTCCTGTTCCTTTTCCCATTCCAGAAAGAGGCTCTGGGGAAATCCGGGTGCAGAGATCCACATATTGGGGGAGTCTTTCCCGGGACGCCCGCAATCATTCTGCAGATTTTTTACACCGTAGGGCCGTTGGGGAGGAAGGATATCAAAGACCATATTGTTGAAATCAGGATACCCCCCGTCAGCTTTCCGGAAAAATCCCGGCAGGTGCGCCGTGGAAGTGCAGAATGTCACATCTTCTTTCCCGTCAAGGATGAAAACATAATTCCCCGATTCCAGCTCCAGAGAGAAATCGAAACGCACCTTCTGCCTTTCTCCGGGAGTGACCCGTGCAGCGGCAACCGCCAGATCCTCACCGAAAGGATCACGCCGTAGACGCATGGTCACTTCAACTGGCGCTGAGCTGCGGTTGTTCATCAGCAGTTCAATGGCATCAAGCCGGCTGCTGGTGATGAGGATATGCTGTCCCTGCCGCCGGTCTTCCGGGGGAACATCACTGGGATCAAGGCCGCTTTTCGGCTCCCGGAAGAGCGTTTCCTCGCCCATGGGTTCCACCATGCCGAAGGTCAACTCTGAAGTGGCGGAAATCTGAGCCTCCCGGACCAGATCTTCAGGGACAGGTACCGGACGACCGGGCATGACATGATCGTTTTTCTGAAGCAGTTTCCGGAATTCGGTCAGGTGAGCGTTGAAAATATCTCTGGGATCACAATGGTATTTTTTCATCAGAGAAACGGCACTGCCCACTGCCTGTCCGCACAAGGCGCAGGTCGCCATGACCCGTGTGGTTCCCAGAGCGACATGGGTCACGCTGATATTGCGCCCCGCCATGAGCAGATTGGCAATATTGCGTGAGTAGAGAGAACGCAAAGGAACCGCATAAAGCGGCGGAAAGGAAAAGGGCGGTGTACTCCCCGGATGTCCGGCAGAAAAGATCCCCTCCGGCGGGTGGATGTCGATGGGCCAGCCGCCGTAGGCAGCGGCATCGGGGAAATCCCGGTTTTCCATGATATCGTTTTGCGAAAGCATGAAATCACCGGTCAGACGGCGGGACTCGCGTTTGCCGGTAATGGGGGCGATCCAGTCGATGACGTAATTATCTGCGCCGTGGTCGCCCCGGTTTTTGACGTGATCCCACAAGCCGAAGAGGATGTTTCTCAGCTTCTGATAGATCAGTTCGTTATCTTTGATGGTGTCAACTTCGCCGCCCCATTCCAGCCACCAGTAGCCTTTCCGGGGATTGCTGTGAGTTCTGAAAGGCAGATCGGCATCGGTTTCAAAACGGTATGCTCCTCTGGGGGCTTTGAAAGGAACGGGATGTCCGGCATCAATGGCACGGAACGAGATGGAACTGCCCATGGTTTTTGCATCCGGTTCATCGGGCGCAAGGCTCTCATTGAATTCATCTTTTCCCTCTCTGCCCATCCGGAACTCCGCACCGGCGGCGGCAAAGAAACCGTCTCCGGTGGCATCAATGAAAAAATCGGCGCAGATGGTATAATCCATCTCGCTGTTGATCCCCCGGGCACTGACAGAACGGATGCGTTTTTTTTCGCAAGTGACCGCAAGGGCTTCAGTATTCATCAGAAGGCGGATATTTTTTTCATTTTCGATCGCTTCACGCAGCACCTGACTCCAGCATGAGGAATAACCGTTTTCATAATGCCATGCATTGGCGTTTTTCAATTCCTCGATGATGCCGCATTCCCGGGCATTGCGGTGGGTGTAGTTATAAGCGCCGTTGACACAGCGGGCGTTGCCTTCGCTGTACTCAACGCTGGAAACACCCCCCAAAACCGGACGATTCTGTACAAGTACGGTTTTGACTCCCTCTCTGGCGGCAGCCAGTGCTGCTGCCACACCCGAGACACCGCCGCCAACAACAAGAAGTTCTGTTTCGATCTTCTCACGGAAGCAGGGGGAATTGGAATGGGTTTTATACATGGTTGCTCTCCTTTATTCAAACTGGTCTGCCATACGGTTTTAATATATCTTGCAAAATTTCTTTTCACAACTGCCATTTTGACTAAAAAAACAACCATATTGACAAAATTTATTCTTTCAAGGGTTGAATTTGAAGACTCCTGTGCTATACTATAAAAAACACTTAAAGGAGTATGCTATGCCGACAATGGAGAAAATTTTTGCAGAACTTGCAAATGTCCCTTTTTCTGTAACGATCCCGACTGAACCGCTCCTTGCGCCCCACAGTCTCACTTTTTACCATCGTTCCAGCGATGATTATCACTACTGGAACCAGGGATTCTGCCACAACAAATACGTTATGTGCTATGTTTTTTCCGGGGAGCGCACTGTCAGGATAGATGACTCTCTCTTGCATTTGCAAAAGGGGGAAGCCATCATTCTCCCTCCCTTCCTCCGGCACGAATTTTGCGGTCCCAAAAGAGATTTCCGTGCCATACAGGTCTCTTTTTCTCTTCCGCCGGAGGATAAAAGAGTGCTTGCCATTTCTTCAATGCCGCTCAAGATCACCAAAACCCTTGAAGCGGATTTTTCCAAAGCGGCAGCAGCATTTCTGGAACGGAGTACCGGCGATGTTGCCGCCGGCGAAGAAAGCGCCTGTCTTTTTGCCTTTTTTCTGCACCGTCTGCTCAAGAAAAACGGTGAAACCAAAAGGATGCCCGCTGTCAATGACGGAACTTATTCACTGCTGAGCCGGACCATGGAGTATATCCTGCTCCATCTGGATCACCGGGTCACTCTGAGAGAACTGGAACAGGCGCTCCATGTTTCAGGAAGCACCATCCGGCAAAAGTTCCGGAAATATATGGATTGCTCCATCGGCAATTACCAGCGCCGCCGTCGGCTTGTCCTCGCCTGCGATATGCTGCGGGACTCCAATTTGAGCATCGCTGAGATCGCCGCCAGAGTCGGCTTTGCCACCCCTGAAGGAATGCGCCGTGCCTTGCAGACGGAAGCAGGATGTTCCGCAAAATCTATCCGCAACAGCGGAGAACCGCTCCAGAACTTCACCATTCCCTTCAAGGATAAATTGAGGTGATTTTAAAAATCTTCCGCAAAAACTGCCGTAAGTCCATTGAAGCAAGGAGAATTTGTAATGCCATTGTGTATCAGGGATTTTCACAACACTAAATTTTAATTAAAAACTTTCGGAATCACCTTGGATATCTGTGAAAAATTACGGGATATTTCTGAAAATTTCTATGTTTTTGATAAATTTTAACTGAATTTGGTATTTACAAATGCAACACTTGCAAGTATAGTAAAGCAAAGCACACTCCCGGATGCACTTTTTATGCGCTGTATGATGTGTGCCGAAACATGACGCTGTATTTTATTGCAAATCTAAGGAAAGAGCATTTATGAAACTTCTACAACCCGAAGGTGCTCCTTTTAAGCTTGTTTGCGAAAAGGAGCTTGTTGTATTTGAAAACCAATATGTCAGATGTTCCCACTCCCCCGCCGCTGGGGGGGGACTTTGTGAAGCAGTCATCAAAAACGGCAGCGGTAAAAATATGTTCGCTGCCCCCCAGAAATTCATTATCGGGATCACTGAAAACGGACTCTACCACCTTTACACAGCCACTGAAGGAGATTGCCGCATTTCAGAACATGAAGGCAATCCGGTCTTTGAGTCAAGAAGTATTTTCAAAGATGCCAATGGCACGATACTTGAAGGTATCGCTCTTGATCTGAAAGTGGAATACACCCCCTGGGGAGAAGCGTTGTTCCGTGTTGAATTTGATGCACAGCGCAAGATCACCGATCTGGGCATGGTCCAGGTGGGCTCCCTTTACGCTTCAAAAGAGATGAACTGTCTCGCCTTGCAGGAGTGCCTTGAAGAATCTGTCAGCCCTTACATGGGAAATGCCGTCAAACGCTGGATCGATGTGAAGCCCTCTCCCCATCCCACTTTCCAATCCTGCCATTTGCCCCTCTCACTGCTTTTGTTCCGCAAAGGACTTGAAGGTTTTCAGGTAACTTTAGGTGATGATCTTTCCCAATGGAACTCCATCGGCGGCACATTGCCCGGATTACAGATGGGCTACATGGCGTGGAAAAATGCTTTCCAGTACTATGAGATCCGCTTTTCCGCCCTCGACTGCCGCCGGGACGGTCAGTATCTGGAAGGCAAAACGGTGTTTGAATTTGCCATTTCATTTCCTTTTGTCAAAGAGAAAATGGCTCCTCTTTCCCCCTGTTCCGCCAATACCTTCTACCCTTCAAGGGGATTTGAAAACCGTTGGCCCCTTGCCTCTGATATCGAAGCATGGCAAAAAAGCGGTACGACTCTCATGCGTCTGCACAATGATGGCGACGGCTTTGACAACGGGATCTTCTGGCGGGATGCGGCGTATCCCCCCTACCCTGATGATGAAATGGAAAAAATGGATCAGATGCTGGCTCAAGCCAACGCCGCGGGCATTGATGTGTGCCCATACTTTTCGCTCCACGAATACCACCCCGAAGCAGCCGACTTCAAAGAAAACGCTGAAAACTGGGGCAGGATCGCCATTGAAGGCGACAAGATCATCCCCAGCTACAGCGGACACGGTCTTTACGGCTATCAGATGTGTCTGAGATCCGGATGGTTCAAAAAGCGTATCGACACCATTGACGAAGTGCTTAAAAAACACGCTTTCAAGGGTGTCTACTACGACTGGTGCAGCGCCAAAGAGTGTCTTTCGCCCAAACACGGCAAGCGTCACTGGGATACCAGAGAGCTGGTTGAACTCCTTATCTGGAGCCGTGACCGGGTAGGTAAAGAGGGTCCCGTCTATCTTCATTTGACCCACGAACCCAATATCACTGCCGGAAATATCGCCACACTGGTTCTGACTGAGGAATCAGGCGGCTCCATCGTTTCCCCTGAGATGTTCTCTCCCCATGCACATTTCATGAATGTGACCTCACGGCAGGTCTGCTGTATGCTTTCGGGCAGTGCTCCTGAAGCGGATCACCGCCGCTACGCTCTTTGTGCGCTGCTCCATCACGCCACAGTTTCCATGGCGACCAAAGTCTACACTGACTTTTACGCCCAGTATCTGAAAGAGATGGAAATGACCGTCACTTATGACCACCACACCGCCCCCGGCGAAGGCATGGCACAGGTCGGTCATCCCCGGTGCGGGATCGCCGCTTACTGGAACAACTCCGGTGAAGTGATGCTCTTTCTGGTCAATTTGTCAGAAGAAAGTGAAACGACCTCATGGCAGATCGACCTGCCCTGCGGTTCAAGTTCCGGAGAAGAAACGCTGGAGCCCCTTTCTCTCAAAGCAGTAAAATTCACCATATCCCAATAATACAAGGATCGTTCTTATGAAAAAACTGTTACTGGCATTATGTATGCTGGCGGGAGTTGTGCTTTCCGGTGCTTCTCCTGCCCCCAAAAGTATCGTTATCGGCAAAAAAAGTATCATGGAGCTGAAGCCGGGGAACTTTGTGATCCTGCTCCCTGCCAAGCCTTCAAAGGTACTGAAATTTGCCGCAAGTGAACTGCAGACCATTCTCTCTCAGGCGATGGGCGCCAAGATCCCTGTGACGACAGCTCCCCAGCCGGGGAAGCACCACATCCGTCTGGGGATCACCCCTGAGGCGGTGAAAGCAGGGCTTGATCCTGAAAAACTGATCCGTGACGGATTCTACATCCGCACCGTGGGCAAGGATATTTTCATCGCCGGAAGAGATGATACAACCAAAGATCCTGTCCGCGAGATCCAGCGGGGCGGCGGCTGGTCCATGCACTATGAGCACGCCACCATCTTCGGTGTTTACGATTTTCTGGAGCGTTTCGCCGGAGTCCGCTTCTATTTCCCCGGCGAACTGGGTACCATCGTCCCCAAAAGAAAGGTTCTTTCCATTCCTCAGATCAATATCGTGGAACGGCCTGATTTCAAGGTCCGCACCTATTCCGCTTTTTATGACGGTGTTTACTTTGAAGGTCCCAAGGCGGATGCGGTCATCAATCCCAACAAAAACCTCAACCTTTACCGCAACCGTTATCCCACAGAGTACATGCCCTGCTGCCACGGTATCAACGGCTTCGGACTGGTCCACCGTTTCGGCAAGAGCAATCCTGAATACTTTGTCAAGATGTCCAACGGCACCCGTCTCAACGATCCCAATGTGCGCTTTGCGGGACAGCTCTGCTGGACAAGCCCTGTCAAAGAAGAGATCTACAAGGATCTTGTTTCCTACTTCACCGGCCGTCCGCCTCAGGAGCGGGGCGTCTGGTGGAACAAGCGCCACACCTGGGCATTCCCGGTGTTCCGCAACCCCTATGTGGATGTGATGCCTCAGGACAGTTTCCACCGCTGCTACTGCAAAAACTGCGAAGCTGCCTACAATCCCGGCAAATATTACGCCACAGAGCTTGTCTGGGGCAATGTGATCGACTGGGCGAACCGCCTTAAAAAAGCCGGTATCAAGGGGCAGCTCAACATGATGGCTTATCCGCCTTACCGGGGCATCCCCAAACGGGCGATCCCCGACAATGTGAATGTCATGGTCGCTGAAACCGGACCCTGGATCCTTGATCCCAAAACTGCCGCCGTTCAGGATGGTGAAATCAAAGCCTGGGTCAAAAAACTGGGCCGCAAAGTGTGGATCTGGAACTACGCCAATAAATTCGGACGCCTTGCCATCAAGGGCGTTCCCGCCCCCACCCCCCGTGCCGTGGGCGCCTACTACTCCCGCATGTCTCCCTACATCTTCGGCGCCTTTATGGAGTCTGAATGTGACCGCTATCTCTATTTCTATCTGAATTTCCATGTCTTTTCCAAAGTGGCATGGGACAACAAATGCAACTGGCAGCAAATCATCAACGAGCACCACGAACTCATGTTCGGAAAAGCCGCTCCCGTCATGAAGCAGCTCTTTGAATTCTTTGAAGACACCTGGCTCAAAAAGATTTACGGACGCACCGTCGATACCCCCATCGGTCCTGTGGTCTCAGTGCCTTCTGACTACGATCTGTGGCACAAGATCTACTCCCCAACTGTCCTTGCCGATTTGAGAAGATCCTTTGACAAAGCCGCTTCTATGGTCCCCAAAAATTCCCTTGAAGCCAAGAGGATCGCCCTCTTCCGCAGAGAGTATCTCAACAATCTGGAAAAAGCCGCTCAGAGTTATCTGAACCGCACCAGCGCTGCCAAAGGCGTCACCATGCGCTTCGGCGGAGCCCCTGTACAGCTTATTCCCCACGATGTGAAAAAAGGCGCCAAGCCTGAGCTGGTCACAACCAGAGTTTCTGCGGCTTTGAACGCCAAAACCATCGACTTTACCTTTGAGTGTGAAGAGCCCTATTTTGCTGACACTGTGGCTGCAAAGCGTGCCTACGATGATAAAGAGACCTGGCGCGACAACTCTGTTGAAGTTTTCCTGAATCCCTCAGGCGACAAGAAGAACTACTATCAGATCATCGTCAACAGCAAGGGTTCTCTCACCGATTTCAAATGGTTCCGTGCCGGAGCATCTTCCACTCTTGACGCTTCATGGCGTTCTGATGCGGCAGTTGCCGTCACGCCGGTGAAAGGGGGATTCAAAGTGACTGTTTCCATTCCTCTTGCCAGATTTCCCGATCTGAAAAAGAGCGGATTCCCGGTCAACTTCGGACGCAGCCGGGTCTTGAATTCACAAGGCAACTGCCAGATCCACTACAAGTGGTCCCGTTATGCCAAAGGATTCCACGATCTTGAAAACTACGGAACAGTCGGTCCCTGTAAAAACGAGGTCATCTACGATCCCGGATTCGACACCCTCAAGCCCCGGAAACCTGCCGACCGCTTCTGGGGAGTCACCAAAAATAAGAAGTTCTACGGATGGTACACCAACAACCAGAAGCCCAAAGATTTTGCAACCCTTGACAGCAAAGTTTTCTTCAGTGCCCCCTACTCCATGAAACTGGTCTGTACCGACCACAAAAAAGGCAGATCCATCGGGCAGTATATCACCGGAAAACTGAAGTCCAACACCAAATACCGGATCAGCTTCAAGGTCAAACTTGAAAATGTGGTCCAGATGAGCAAAAGCGCCTCCGGCTTCTGCGTCAACATCTGGGACGATGCCAACCGCTGGTTCCCCAAAGGCAGATGGCTTGCCGGAACTATGGATTGGACCTATTTGAGCTTCATCCACCAAACATCAGCCAAAGCAGGGAATGCCAAAGTTTCCTACATCCACGCCAGACTGATGAACTGCACAGGCACCGCCTGGGTGGATGATATCAGCATTGAGGAAATAGAATAAACTGCTCTTTTCCTGAACTCAAAAAAGCAGTGTCTCAAAAAAAGAGGCACTGCTTTTTTATGCAGGGGGAAAAGTTACTTTAAGGCACTTCCGATGGTCTCCCCGCAACGGACAATGGTCTCATATCCTTTGGAACTGTTTTCCAGAAGATCCGCTGACCACTTTATGCGGGCGTTGTCAAAGACCAGTATGACGGTGGAACCGCCGAATTTGAAACATCCCTTTTCATCCTGTTTGGCGTGTTCACCGGGGGCGCTGTGCTGGATGATGGAGCCAACGCCGAATGCGCCCACTTCAATGTAATGGAAGGTTCCGAAAACATCAGACTCCAAAGTGGTGATCTGCCGGGTGTTTTCGCAGTACAAATCAGGGTACTTTGCAAGAGCCACCGGGTTGACGGAGTGATATTTTCCTCTGACCTTCCGGGAAGGCTCTTTCTGCAGACAGCTGCAGGGAAAATGGTAACGGTGATAATCCACAGGGGCAAGGCGGATCACCGCCGCCGCCAGAGAGGGCGCTTTCAGATTTTCGCAGCACAGGTCGTTCAAGCTCCGTTCCGCCCCCTTGACGGGGATGGCGCCCTCTGGAGTCAGATTTTCAAATACGGCGATCCTGCCGTCGGCGGGAGAGGCAAGGAGTTCAGCACTTTCATCAAATGGACGCGTCCCTTTTTTCAGGCGGCGGGTGAAAAAATCGTTGAAACTGGAGTATTTATCAAGGGGCAGTTCTGCCTCCCGGGGATCACATCCGGGGATCGACGCAAGGGAAGAGATGCTTTTCTTTGAAAGAGCACTGTCATAATACCACCCCATGAGACGGGAAAGTCCGGAGCTGTTGAAAAGGAGTCCCCTGAGGCAGTGTCCCAGAAAAGTTTCATAAGCAAAACGCAAAGCGCCGTCGCCCATAACGGTTTCTTCAAAAAGTTCACCGGTTTTACGGTCAACTAAAGTGATAGCCTTTTTCAATATTCAAATCCTGTTGTTTGATTAAGTTTTCCAAAGTAATATATCACACAAAAGATGAAAATTCAACCCAAAAGTAGTGCATCCGATCATTATTTTTCAGCAGCCGGAGATAATTTATTTCAAAGACATATGACTTGCAAAGCAGCAGAACAAAAGTCAACTTTTCTTTTATCTTCCAATGTCAAAGTCCCCTCTTTCCCTGTGGTGTTGGCTATGACGATGGCAGCTTTTGTGCCGGGGAGATCATACCACGCTGCCTCAACTCCTGAGGGAACAGAGGCAATATGATCCGTGTGCCGGTAAATACCTTTGCTGAAAAGTTCTTCATGCTCTTTGCGGAGCTTCTGGCCCAGACGGAAATGTTCCCCGAATCCGGGTGCCTGGGAGGCGTGTCCGTAACACCAGAGTTTCGTCCCTGTAAGAAAGAGACGATCGTAATTTTTTATCAGATGGCGCCCTTCGATCTCAGGATCGGTACAGGGCCACGGTTTCTGAATAAGCAGATCCATCCGCCCCGCTTCAGGGAAGGTGTAACAGAAAAGCTCCGGGAAAGTCAATGCCTGATTGTTCCAGACCGTTTCCAGATCCTGATAGTCAACGCTTGCGTTGAGAGAGTCCAGCGGGTGTTCCGTAATAAAGATCTTATCCTCCCCGGCAACGGTACGGACCTCCCGGAACGCTTCAAAGATCCCGGCAGCGGCACTGCGGCTGTGGTCGTGTCCTTCGCCGTAACAGCGGGGCGGGATCACGTTGAACTGGTCAAGGTAAACGCCGTCGGCTTTCAATACTTCACACACATAGCGGACATTGTCACAGACGATGGCACGCCAGCGGGCTGAGCCCATGCACATGCCCGTAAGCACCTTGCTGCCCCAGCGGACATCCCTTGTGGAACCGTCGGCAAAACGCACGGCACAGGGGAGACCTTCTTTCTCAAACTCCTGCCGTGAACGGTCGTAACTGAAACCGTTGACATAAAAAAGCACTTTCATGCCTTTGGCATGGATGGCATCAACGGCTTTAATGAGTTCTTCTTCTCCCCCCAGCAAAGGATCCGGACGGAATCCGGGGTAGTTGTTGTCAAATCCCCCTTCGTTCCACCCGCCGAAAACGAGGGCATCAAAGCCGTCTGCCTTTGCTTCATCAGCAAGGCGGGGCAAATCGGCATACTTTTTGTGGATCGTCCCATCCTGCCAGCGCAGATCATAGTGGGCGTGAACTCCTGAAAGGAGCGGCACTGCCTCTCTGATCCCCAGTCCCAGAGAGTCGTAAAACTCTTTGTAAAGTTGGCAATCCTGATGCCAGTCGCCTGAATGTTCCCCCAGAACCAGCGTACAGCTCCAGCAAGTGACATCGCGGTTGAACTCTTTGGAAAGTTCCAGATCGATCCCGTGTTGCCCCCGTTTCGCCCCCACCCGGAGCCGGGTGGTTTCAAAGCCTTTGTCGAATATGAACGCACTGACCGAGCCTTGAGAAGAGCAGTAACTGAAAAAGGGCATGGAGCAACGCACTTCAACAAAGTTTTCCTGAGCATCAGGTTTTTGAGGATCAAGCAGACCTGACTCTCTCAGGCAAAACTGTCTGTCACGCCATTTGCCGATGGAGTATTTGAGTTCTTCAAAAAGGAGCCGGGCAGGATCTTTCCACCGTGCCCCCCCTTTGTCCGGGAGATACAGCACATCATCATCTCCCGGCAGCTGCAGTTGTTGGAAGTGCCACCTGAGTTCCTGCAAATGCCACTTTGTACTGCCGGAGTCGAAAGAAAAGGTCATGAAACGGTACTCTTCTTTCCTGTTTTCTCCGGGGGAAAGAGAACATTTTATCCCGTAATGAGAAAGCTCTTCAATGTCAAGGGTCCGGAGTTCCTCTCCACGCTGTATGACAACTGAAATTTTCCAATCCACTGATATGTTCACAGGTATATCCATTTCTGTTTTTTGGGGCTGCGATCTTACAATCCCTTGATCCCGCCGAAGCGCGCCGTCACCAGTTTGGAGCTGTCGTCTTCGCCCCGGGCTTTTTTCTGAAAAAGCTCCCAGGTCACATGCGCCAGCTCATTGTAAGGAGTATGGAAGAAAATCTGCCCCAGATGGCTCCCGCCCCCTCCAGTGCGGTTGTCGGCTTTGAAGATCTTCACATCTTCCGGAACCCTCAATTTGAAACGCTTCTGCAGCTGTTCCGCAAAAAACTCTTCTCTCCCGGAACGGCAGATCACCGCCTGAGGGATACAGCGCCGGGAGAACCATTCATCAAGATGTTCATTCAAATCCTCTTCAAGCAAATCACTCTTTCTGCGTCCCAGAACGGGGAAACGGTATCTGCGTGGGATCTTGAACTCCTCCATAAGTTCCTTCCACATGACTTTGATCCGCTCCTGTGATCCGCTGAAGCGGGGCAGATCGTGAAGTGCAATGCGGCGGATCCCTGCAGCACTCAGCTGACTGAGCATCTCTCTGTATGCCTGACGGTAGTCAAAGTCACACCAGGAGCCTGAAAAATGTTCCGGCAGCTGGTTGGCGGAAACAAAGGGGATATCAGCCAGAGAAAGCACCTCACACAGTTTCTGCCTGATGGAACTGAAAAGAAAAATAAAACCGTCAACAGGCATACTTGAAACAGTTTCATAACGGCTCATACTGTCGAAATCAGGAACATTTTTCAGCAGCGCCTGGCAACCTGCGTTCCGAATCAGTTCAAGCAGTTCCACGATCAGAGGATCTTCTGCGGCAATGGCAGAGTTGACAAATATACAGACAACGCCGTTGCGCTTGCGTGAATCCTTCTGATAGTTGATCCTGTTTCCCCTTACGCCTTCCGGACAGATCCATGAACTGTTGATAAGCTGCGTCAATGCTTTTTGCATGGTTCTGCTGGAAACAGAAAATTCAACTGCAAGCGCCCGGACCGGAGGCAATCTGCGTCCGTAACGATGCCCTTTGATCCGGCTGAGAAGTTCTTCTGCTATCGCCGGATATTTTTCCTGATTTTTCACTTTCCTGTACTCCAATTCCCATTTGCTCAAAAGGTGATGCTCTTATTTAATAATCTACTACAACTTTATACAAATGTCAACTGTAATACAAGAGAAATATTCCGGAAATCACCTCACCTTACATTTATTTTCAGAGCACTTTTTGCTTTTGTGTTGACATGGGTCACACACACCTGCCAGATGCCTGTGGCAGCGTTGAAGGGGATCTGGAACATATATACTCCACCAGCCTCTTGACAACAAAGAACTGGCTGCAGCTCTCAACGTAGGCATGACCACAAGCCACAAAAAATTTGTCAGAAAATTTGGTCTCCCGCCCCACCGTTACATGCGCAACTTGCAGCTGGAACGCTCCAAAGAGATGCTTTTGACCACGAACTTGAGCGTCTCGGTCATCGCCGAAGAGTGCGGGTTTTCCAATGTTCAGTATTTTATCACTCTCTTCAAGAAATGGAGCGGTCTGCCTCCTGGGAAATTCAGAACTTTCCACGCCTTGCAGGAAACTTCAAAGTGAGACAGGGAAAGTTTTTTCTCTTGACAGATGGTCTATTCCGTGCTATATTAACCCGATACAGACCAAACAAATATATTGAGGAGAAATGGATATGATGAAAAAACTTTGCTTGCTGACCTTGCTTTTTCTGGCGGCGCTCCCCCTTGCTGCACTGCGGTGCGGCGATAAAGCGGCAGAACTGCCCCGTCTGAAATACCTCCACGGCGTCCCCCGCAAAGCGGCGGGAACTGCTGCGGAAGGCACCCTCAGGATCCTGACCTTCATGCACACACGGGTACAGGGGATCCGCGGAACTGTTTCCATGCTGCAGGCCCTTGATGCCATGCACAAAGGCAAGCTCCTTCAGACTGCCATCACGCCTGATCCTGAATCTGACGCTGCCGCTCTTCTGCCTTTGTTCCGGCAGAGCCGTATTGCATTTGCCGCTGATACCAGCCGCCGCATAACCATGCAGTACATGGCGGGTTCACTGCTTTTCCCCAAATCCTTTGTCATCGACCACAAAGGGGAGATCATCTGGTGCGGAGAAACAGTTGATCTGGGAGAGATGCTTCAGGAGTATTTTTCAAACCGCTTTGATAAAAAAACAGCGGCAAAGGTCTGCCCCATGCTTGACGAACTGCAAACGCTGTTGCGGGAAAGCAGCGAACGCAAGATGCGGCAGCTCACAGCCAGGATCCTTGCTCTCGATCCCGCCAATCCCGCCGCCTTGCGGATGCGCCTTTTTGCCCTCGAAAACTCCAACCGCATCCCTGAAGCATGGGCTCTGCTCAGCGGCAGACTCCAAGCAGTTCCCGGAACAGCACGGATCTATTTTACAGCCATAGATTTTCTCAGCCGCTACAACTTTTTCCAAACCTCCCTTGCCAGTCTGCTTGCGCAATTCAACAAACACATCAAAGCTCCCGAATCCCGCTGCATGATGGCGTGGGAGCTTCTCAAGCGTTTCAAATACAATATCACAGCTCTGGAATACGCCAACATTCTTCTGGGCGTCAATGCCCCGCAGAAAGCAGAACTCCGCCGCCTCTGGTCCGCCGCCCGTGCACAAGTGGCATATCAGGCAGGGGATCTCCCCAAAGCGATCAAATATCAGCAGCAGGTTTCCGCAGCTCCGGGACAAAAGGATCCTATCCTGGAGTTTTTCAAAAAAGCCAAAGAGCTGAAAGGGCGTTTGAAGTGAATTTATGCGTTGAATTCCTTTGAAAAGTCGCCTGCGTGAGTGTATATTATATTGAAGTACGATTGCAACATAAAAATATTGGAGATTTGACAAATGAACTTTTTTGCCGCTTTGAAAGAAACTGTGCGCCGTAACGATTCACTGGTCTGCGTGGGGCTTGATCCTGATCTCGCCAAACTTCCGGAGTGTGTCAAAAAAAGCGCAACCCCTCTTTTTGATTTCAACAAGGCGATTATCGACGCCACCAAAGATTATGTCTGCTGCTACAAGCCCCAGGCGGCATACTATGCCGGACAGGACCGGGATGATGAACTCAAAAAAACCATCGCCTACATCCACGAAAACGCTCCCGGCATTCCGGTGATCCTTGATGTGAAGCGGGGCGACATCGGCTCCACCGCCAACATGTACGCCAAAGAGGTCTTTGAGCGCTACGAAGCGGACGCTGTCACCGTGAACCCCTACATGGGCTACGACACTTTGAAACCCTTCCTGGACCGTGCCGACAAGGGTGTTTTCATCCTCTGCCGCACCTCAAATCCCAACTCCGGGGACCTGCAGAATCTTGTGGCTGACGGCAAACCCCTTTTCCAGCACGTTGCGGAGCTGGTCCGTGACAGCTGGAACGCCAACGGCAACGCCGGTATCGTGGTGGGCGCCACCTACCCCGAGGAGCTGAAAATGCTCCGTGAACTCTGCCCCGAACTGCCCTTCCTGGTCCCCGGCGTGGGCGCTCAGGGCGGCGATGTGGAAAAGGTGGTCAACTTCGGCTGCACCGCTGCCAAAGAGGGTATTGCGGTGAACTCCTCACGGGGTATCATCCACGCCGGAAACGGCGATGACTTTGCCGAAAAATCCGGCGCTGCCGCCAAGGCACTGCGTGATCTTATCAACTCTTTCCGGAAGTGATCGTTTATGGCTCAAACTGAAAAAAAATCCTCCCTCCCCGCCATTGCCATCGTGGGACGCCCCAATGTGGGTAAATCCTCTCTTTTCAACGCCGTGGTGGGCAGACGCCTTGCCATCGTCCACGAACAAGCCGGCGTGACCCGTGACCGGGTCATGGCGACCGTGGTCCGTGACGGACGCAAATTCCGTCTCATCGACACCGGCGGACTGGGACTTATGGCAGGAGAAAAAAAAGGCGGCGAAGTCTGGGATGCCGCCATTGCCGACCAGGTGGAAGCCGCCGTCGCCGATGCCGATGTGCTGATTTTTCTGGGCGATGCTCAGGCAGGGGTGACTCCCCTTGACAGCGACATAGCTGCCCGTCTCCGTGCCACAGGCAAAAAGGTGGTCTGTGCCGCCAACAAGTGCGACAACGGCAAGATCGCGGATGATGCGGCAGAGTTTTCCGTTCTGGGATTCCCCGATGTTTTCCCGGTCTGCTGCCAGCACCGTGCCGGTCTGGCGCCCCTCTTTGCCAAAGCCCTCTCTCTGCTGCCTGCTTACGAAGGTCCCGCAGAGTCCGACGCTTCTGTGGTCAAACCTCTCAATATCGCCATTGTGGGGCGTCCCAATGTGGGCAAGTCCTCTCTGGTCAACGCCCTTATCGGCGAAAAGCGCATGATCACTGCCAATATCGCAGGAACCACCCGTGATGCCGTCGATGTGGAGTTCACTTTGCGCTCCGGAGATGAGAACTACCCCGCCATTCTGGTGGATACCGCAGGTCTCCGGAAAACCGGAAAAGTGGAAAATGTGGTTGAATACTTCAGCGCCATGCGTGCCAAAAGCGCCATTGACCGGGCGGATATCGTGGTCTTTATGATCGAAGCCTCCCCCGACGGTGCCACCGCTCAGGACCGCAAGATCGGTTCCATGATCGAAGCCGCAGGCAAAGGAGTGGTCATCGCCGTCAACAAACGGGATCTGCGCAAAGAGAGCGATGAAGAACTCCTCAAAGCCGTTGACCGGACACTCCCCGGGCTGAGCTATGCCCCGGCGGTGCTGGTCTCTGCTTTGAAGCAGAACCGTTTCGATGAACTCATCAGCAACATCGCCCGGGTCATGACCAACCTTGACAGTGAGATCCCCACCGGCGTTCTCAACCGGGTCCTTGCCGATGCCTTTGATCATCATACGCCCCCCGTGGTGGGCACAGCTCCTTTGAAGCTCTATTACGCCACCATGACCGGCAGCCGTCCGCCCCGGATCAAGATGTTTGTCAACGCCAAAGAAAACGCAGCCCCCAACTACATGACCTTCCTCAAGCGTCAGCTGCGGGGAGCCTTTGAATTGACTGGCGTCCCGTTGATCCTTGAAGCGGTCCCCCGCCCCAAGAAGGTGGAAAGCATCAAGCGCAACATGGAAAAACGCAAACGCAGATAATTTTATTTGGAGTTAATTATGGATAAAGAACTCGAACAGCAAATCGCAGCTTTCATGACTGAAGAACTTGCCAAAGGCACCGGTCTTTCAGAGCTGCAGACCATGGTCAATGAGAAGTTTCAGACCCATCTGACCTACATGGAGATCCGTATCATCGCCTCTGAACTGCAGGTCGACTGGAACGCCACCGACCCCAAAGCCATTGCAGCCGCCAAGGAAAAAGCGAAAAAAGAAGAGGAAGCCAAAGCCGCCGAAGAGGCTGCCCGCCTTGCCGCTGAAAATGGGGAAGTTCCCGAAGCAGATGCCCCCGGAAAGTGCGTCGTCACTCTGAACAAGGTCAATCCTCCCGGTATACTTGCTTCCGGCACCGTGACATTTTCCGGCGGTTCCACTGCCGACTGGTATGTGGACCAGACCGGCAGACCCGGACTCGGCAACCTCAAGGGCGACCAGCCCACCCAGCAGGAAGCGGAAGAATTCATGATGGAACTCCAGAAAATATTGAGATAAACAAAATGGAAAACTTTCCCAAAGAATTCGACTCCCTTGATGCCGCTGTGCGTCAGGAGATCCTGAAAAATTCCATGGCAGGCTTGCGTCCTTTCAACATGCACTGCCACACATTTTTCTCTTACAACGGCTACGGCTACTCCCCCACCCGCATCGCCGCTCTCGCAGCCAAACTGGGCTGGCGTGCTGCAGGTCTGGTGGACTTTGACGTCCTTGACGGCGTGGATGAGTTCCTCGCCGCCTGCGCCGCCTTGCGTGTTCCCGCCGTTGCGGGTATGGAGACCCGTGTGTATGTCCCCGAACTGGCAAGCGCTGAGATCAACTCCCCCGGAGAACCCGGCGTCGCCTACCATCTGGGCATGAATTTCCGCTCTTCCGCCGTTCCCGCCCAGTGGCAGTCCTTTGCCGCCGGACTCAAAGCCAAAGCCAACGGACGCACCCGTCAGGTGGTGGAAAAGGTCAACACCGTTCTCTCTGAGATCGCCATCGACTTTGACGCCGAAGCTGCCAAACGCACCCCTGCGGGGAATGTGACTGAGCGTCACATCTGTTCAGCCTACCGTGAAGCTGCAGAAGCCAAATTCCAGGGCGCAGAGCTGGAAAGTTTCTGGACTGCAAAAATCGGCGGATTTGCCGCTGATCCTGTGAAGCTTGAGGGCAATATCCGCTCCAAGCTCATGAAACAGGGCGGTGTCGGCTATGTGGCTCCCAAGCCCGAAAATTTCCCCACGCTGCAGGAAATGAACGCCTTTATCAAAGGCTGCGGCGCAGTCCCCACTGCGGCATGGCTCAACGGACTTTCTGCCGGAGAAGCTGATCCTGAAGCACTTCTTGAGCTTCATGTGAAAAACGGCGCAGGTGCCGTCACCATCATCCCCGACCGCAACTGGCGCGCCGCCGATGAAGAAAAGGCGGCAAAGCTCACTGCCGCACTGGATAAGTTCCTTGCCGCCTGTGCCAAGTTCAAGCTCCCCGTTCTTGCGGGCACTGAGATGAACGCCCCCGGACAGCTGCTGGCTGATGATTTCACTGTTCCTGCATTGGCAAAACATTACGCCCAGCTGGCGGCGGGTGCCGATGCGTTTACTTGTTAAGGAGAAGATTTATTATGAGTACTTTTGTCGGAATCGGGCTTGGTCCCATCCAGACCGGCATCTTTCTTGCCGGAGCCTTCAAGGGCGGTTTTGACCGCATCGTCATTGCTGAGGTCAACCCTGATCTGAAGGCAGCCGTCAACGCCGCCGGAAGCGTCACCATCAACATCGCCAACCGCGACAGCATCACCACCGAAGTCTACGGCAACGTGGAGGTCTACAATCCACTGGACCCCGCCGAACTGCCCAAACTCATCGACGCCGCCGCCGAAGCGGAAGAGTTCGCCACGGCTCTGCCCAGTGTGAAATTCTTCTCCTCCTGCGCCCCCTGGCTTCTGGAAGGCTTCAAGCGCTCTCCTGAGCGCCGCCGCTTCATCTACACCGCCGAAAACAACAATCACGCCGCCGAAGAGCTGGAAAAGGCTGTGGGCGTGGCTTTCCCCAACACCTACTATCTCAACACCGTCATCGGCAAGATGAGCGGCGTTCTGAAAGAGGGACCTCTCCCCATGCTGGCGCCTACCGCTGCTGTGGGACATCTGGTTGAAGCCTTCAACACCATCTACATTTCCAAATGCCCCGGCATTGAAGAGCGCAAGACCGCTTCACTCTATGTGAAGGACGATCTTTATCCCTTTGAAGAAGCCAAACTTTACGGACACAACGCCACCCACTTCCTTCTGGGAACTCTGGGCAAGGCAAAAGGTTTCACCACCATGGACGAGCTTGCCGATCAGAAAGATCTGCTCGCCATTGCCCGAGCTGCGTTCGTTGAAGAATCCGGCAAAGCACTGGTCAAAAAGTACGCCCACCTCAACGACGAACTTTTCACCGAAGCCGGATTCACTGCTTACGCTGAAGATCTTCTTGTCCGTATGACCAATCCCTTCCTCAAGGATGCCATCGACCGTATCACCCGTGACCTTGAGCGCAAGCTCAGCTGGGACGACCGTGTCATCGGCACCATGCGCACCATCCTGAGTCAGGGAGTTGAGCCCGTGAACTTCGGCAAAGGCGCCAAACTTGCCGCAGCTGAATTTGCCGAAGGCGGCGACGCCAAAGCAAAGCTGGCAGCTCTCTGGCCCCAGCCCTGGGGCGAAGAGCACGAAAAACTCTGCCAGATCATCGGTCTTTGAGACTCAAATCCCCAAAAATCCTCCCGCCCATTGAGGAACGGGAGGATTTTTTTGTAGGAAAGAGGTAATTTCAAAAGTCATTCAAAAAATGACAAAGATGCCATTCGCAAAGAGCTGTAAAGGGTAGTTTGCACTTGCTACCTGTAAGGTAACAGGCGCTTGTCCCGCCGTAGCTTTATGCGAAGGCGGAAAAACGCTCCCTTTATCAGATCGAAGAAGAGGGCGCTGTGACAATTTTGAGGAGTTTTGAAATTGCCTCGAAAACCAACGATCACTGCCCGGAGTCTGGTGTCAGGAATTTCAATCCGATGATCCCTGACACGATCATGACCAGACAGAGGATACGCCAGAAAGAAACTGACTCGCCCCAGAGTATGATCCCTGCCACTGCGGCGCCCAGAGTCCCGATGCCGGTCCAGACGGCGTAAGCTGTGCCCAGAGGCAGGGATTTCAGCGCCAGCGCAAGAAGCAGTACACTCAACCCCATGGCAACGACAGTGCCGATTGAGGGCAGGAGTTTGGTGAATCCGCAGGAGTACTTCATACAGACCGCCCAGGCGACCTCAAAAACTCCTGCAACAACAAGCAAGATCCAATTCATAAAAAATCCGCAAAAAAAGGGGTCGTCCCCATTGAAAAGAAATCTTCCGGGGTCGTCCCCGGAAAACTGTGTACGCTTGTTTTAATATAGCACTCAGGAAAGAATTTTACAAACTTTTCACTATGAGAGTTGAAATTTTCTCTTCTACCGTGTACATTAAGACAAATCAAACCAACTTGAGGAAAACAGCTATGAAAATCAAATTCGGCATCGGAAGAAGATGCACCAATCCGGAACTGCCCATCTCTCTGGCAGGATATTTCAACAAACGCATGTGGGACCATGTTCTTGATGATATTGAGGCCCGTGCTGTCGCCTTCAAGGCAGATGGTGAATACAGCTGTATCATCCAGTTTGATCTGCTGAGCATCAACTATTTTCTCTACAACTTCGTCTTCGACGCCATCAAAGAGATCGGTCTGAAGGGATTTTCCTCCAAAAATGTCCTTATCTGCGCCACCCACAGCCACACCTGTCCTGATCCTTTCAGCGATCCCAACAGTATGGAGTACTGCCGCTTTATCGCAAGAAAAGCCGCTGAAGCCTTGAAAGAAGCTGTGGAAAACATGCAGAAAGGCGAACTCTTTTACACCATGACTCAGGATCACAGGTTCCAGTTCAACCGCCGTTACTGGATGAAAAACGGAACCGTCGTCACCAACCCCGGCAAACTCAATCCTGATATCCTGCGCCCCGAAGGGGAAATCGATCCTCAGATCCCCATGCTGGCGGTGAAGAACGATGAAGGCATCGCTCTGCTCATCACCAGCATCGTCAACCACACCGACACCATAGGCGGCTGCGGTGTTTCTGCAGACTGGCCCGGAATCATGCGCCGCAAACTTGAACCCACTCTGGCTCCCGGAGCCATGGTGCTGCCCCTCATCGGCGCTTCCGGAAACATCAACCACTTTGATGTTTCCACCGACATGAACCAGACCTGTCCTGACGAGCCCCGGCGCATCGGCGAAGGCTACGCCGAAACCGTCGCCGCCGCTCTGGACTCCTTTGTTCCTGCTCCCGGCAAAAAGATCCGCATGGTCACTGCCAAAGTGAAGAGCTCCCCCCGGATCGTTGATCCGGCTGATGTGGCAGAAGCCAGAGCCGTTGTCCAAAAGTTCAAAGAGATCGACACCTCTCAGGTGGGCAAAGGCATCGACATCACCAGTGAAGACCTTGCCAAAGGAGCCCCCTTTGCCTTGAAATTCTTTGCCGAAAAGCTTCTGGATCTGGCGGAGCACCCCAGAGTCCCCAATTTCCTTCTGACCAAGATCGAATTCGGTTCCCATGTCGTTCTGGCGTCACTCCCCAGCGAACCTTTTGTGGAAATAGGTCTCACCTTGCGCCGTTCCGTCTTCCGTGACAAGTTCTGCATCGTCACCTCTCACGGCAACTACAACGGCGGAAAAGAGATCTTCTCAGGCTACATCCCCAACTCCTGGAACTACGGCCGCGGCGGCTACGAAACAACTCCCCGCAGCAGCAACTACGGCACTGACACAGCTGATGTGCTCATCGCCAAGTGGCGCAAACTTGCCCTCAAGTGATCCACTCTTATGGAACAGGGAGAACTTTGCAGAGATCTTTTACAGGGGCTCATTTCCAGTGAGCTCACTTTCGGCACCCGGCTTCTCACGGAGCCGGAGCTTGCCCAAAAACTGCAAGTCTCCCGGATGAAGATCCACCGGGCTCTGGATGTGCTGCGCCGCAAACAGCTCATTTATTCCCGTCCGGGAGCAGGAACATTTCTCCTTGATGCGCCCCCCTTTTTCAAGTTGAAACAGCTCCGGGCGTTTTATCTGAAAAAAACGGCTCTGCTCTACGCTGACCCGCCGGATAACATCCACTGGAGTCTGCAGACCGTTTATGAACTCAAAAGCCGCCTTGAAAAATACGGTTTTCAGACTGGACTGTTCCCTTTCAGCATCGGCAAAAGGAAAAGGAACACCAATCTGGCGGAGGTGATCTCAAAGATCCCTGAAGAAGAATTCGGCAGCGTTGTCCTTATGCACAACTATACCCTGCAGCTGACAGACAAAGCGCCCCTGCTCCGGAGCAAGCCCTTCCGTTACTTTCTTCTCAATTACGCCGGAACTTCACACCCCCTCCCTCTGCCCGGCGCCCACCAGGTCGTCTACGACCACTACGGGGACGGCTTTATTCTGGGGGATATACTGGGGCGTGCCGGATGCAGGCACATCATTATGATCGGCTCCCGCTCTTTTATGCAATGGAGCGCCGACCGCTGTAACGGCGTGCAGGATGCTCTGCATCTTTTTTTCCCGACGCTGGAGATCCCTTGTCTCCCTTCAGAAGCACGGAGCGTGGGAGTCGTCCGGAACTTTATACGACGCAACGGACCTGACACTGTGGTCATCTGTGCAAACTGTGATTTCGCCATGGGGACAACAGCTATTCTCGCCCGGGAAAAATTTGTTTGCGGCAAAGATTACAAACTCATTGCCTTTGCAGACAATCCCCTTTATCAGGATCAGAAATTGACCGCAATGGCTCTGCCGAGCCATCAGGCGGCTTTACAGCTTGCAGAGCTGGTCAGAAAAACTCAAGGGAACCCCGATGCCCCCGGACATCTTTCCGTTTCACTCAATTCAGAGTTGAAACTCCGGAACAGCTTCCGTTTGGCGTGACCCTCATTTGTTCAATCCACCTTGAACAAAGTTCAGAAATCAAAAAAATTTTTTTCAAAATATCTTGCAGTACCTCTCTATCAGAGTTATCTTAATAATGGTACAAGCATTTTTCCATTTCCGGTGAAAATCGTGAGGTATTTATGAAAAACAGATCATCTCTTTCCCTGTCTCCCTTCACCCTTATTGAGCTGCTCGTGAGTAAAACCTGTCAAACAGGTGTTTCTCTGTCGTATTACCTGAAAAAAGAAAACAAAAAAATACCTTATTATGCTTGCGAAGCAAGCGCTTCATGCCCCAACGGGGCGCTTCATATTTTCCGCAGGAAAATGCTTCAT
>JAZODE010000041.1:0-11620 GCA_045596885.1 Victivallaceae bacterium | reverse complement strand
TTGTCAAAGCGCCCTCGCTTCGATCTGATAAAGGGAGCGTTTTCGGCTGTTACCTTACAGGTAGCAACCTCAAACTACCCTTTACAGCTCTTTGCGAATGGCATCTTTGTCATTTTTTGAATGACTTTTGAAATTACCTCTTGTGTTTGACAATAAGATAGCACTCTTTTGAAATTTTTCCAACTTTTTTTTAGAAACGATTGCAAAAAAATTGATTCCGGTGTACATTAAAGACCGGTTCAGGTATGTGCAACTATTGAGGACTTTTTATGCTGATTCAAAGTGATTACCATATCCACGCCTCTTACTACCGGGTGAAAGCCCCAAGTGCTCTCCCCGGTCCCACGGCGGCAGAGCAGCTTGCCGCCGCCCGGGACTCAGGGAGCATCTATGCAGGGATCGTTGAACATTGCAACGACTCCCCCAAGCATCCCTTTTGCTGCCTTGAAGAGCTGGCGAAAGAGTATTACTCCCCTTCATTCCCTGCGGAAAATGTTTTTCTCGGGGTCGAGGCGGATCTTGCAGATGACGGCAGCGACTTCTGCGGCAAAGATGGACGCGAAAAGCTGGGACTCCATTATCTCATCGGTTCTGTTCACGACTCTCCCCAATCCGGAAAAACCATAGAGGAATACATTGCCCGCGAACACAGATGCATCACCAATGCCTTGAAATACAACTCAAACATTGATTTCATCGGTCATCCTTTCGGCGAGGGACACCGCTGGGAGCGCAGCGGCGATATTCCCCTGTGGCATTGGGGCCTTATTCCGCAGAACTTTCTTGAAGATATACTGCATTTTGCCAAAGAATCAGGCAAAGCTCTGGAAATAAACCGTCCTTACTTTGAGGATCCTGTCTATCTGGACTTCCTGAAGAGGATCCGCGACGAAAAGATCCTTTTTGAAGTCGGCTCAGACGCCCACGCCCCCGGATCCTGCCCTGCCGCTGCTGAACGGACAAAAAAACTGGAAGATCTGGGATTCAGAGAAGAATACCACTGGAGACCCTTCAAATGATACTCCGCATAACAAGACATGGACAACCTGCCCTCGCTGATATGCCCAAAGGGGCAAACTATGAACTCCCTGACAACGATTACGTTCTCACCCCACTGGGGCGGGAACAGGCGGAATTTCTGGGCAACCGTCTGAAAAAAGAAAATTTCAAAGGCAGGATCATCTCCTCACCCTACGCTCGCACCATGGAAACCGCTTCCATCATCGGTGCCATCTGCGGCGTTACAGTCTCGCCGGAGCCCCGTTTTCAGGAAAGACTGTTTTACGATGATGCCGTCTGCCCGGGAATGACTATGGAAGAACTCCGCAGCAACTACCCCAATATCGCCCCGGAAGCAACCCTTGCCCACCCCTGGATCGTACTCAAAGGACCTGAACCCGCAGAAGATGTGGAAAAGCGCGTGTGGAATTTTCTTGATGAACTTCTCGCCGCTCCCCCTGCCGAAGATATATTACTTGCAGGACACGGCGCCTCCGTGGGAGCCGCCACCCGGTATCTGGTTGAAAAAGCCAATTATACAGGCAACTGCGGCATATCTTTCAACGCCGCGGTGTGTATCTTTGAGATCTGTGATGACGGTTCAGTCAAACTTATTGAGCCATGGAACACTGACCATATTCCTGTTGAAAAAGTCACAAGCAATAAACGTTCTTACGCAGAGGTCATGGCTGAACTATGAAGATTCTGATCATCAGCGACCTTCATCTGGGTGACCGGCGCCACAGTGACATGTCCGATGCGGAACGCCTTGAAAAACTGGGAGAGGTGATCCGCTCAACCGGAGCCGGGGCAATCCTCAATCTGGGTGACACCGTTTCCCGCAAACCGCTGCTGCTGGATGAATATGCAACTCTTGAAGAGGGATTTGGATACTATCTTCAATGGCGCAAAAGTTTCGGGATCCCCTTTGCAGAGTGCGCCATCAGCCGGGAGCTCGGATTTTTCTCAAAAATCATGGAACAGGAAGCGGATCAGCTTTTTGATCTTGATCCGGGAAGTGCCATCATCACTCTGCTTCAGCAGGGTGAGCGGCAATTCTCGCAAGAGCAGGAGGAGTTCATCAAAAGTGCCCTTGACCGCTGTCAGGGCAAAACGGTCATCATCGGCACTCATCTGCCCTTCCCCGGCAGCTGTTCACGGAAGCAGGATGTTTTTCTCAAAGTATCAGACGTTTTGAGAAAAAAACTTGAAAGTTTTCCCGGCAGAGTCATCTGGTGCGGCGGTCACTTCCACTGGGATCAGGAGCCTCCTGAGGTCACAGGTTCCCTGACTGCCCTTTACCCTTCAAGATTCCGCATCTCCGGACGCAATGATTACAGTTACACCACCTTGATCGACACCGTATCAGGCGAACTCACGGTCAACTTTCACGATTTCTGAGCAAAAAAAACGGCACCTCAAAAAAGATGCCGTCTGTTGTGACCGTTAACTGTCAGATACCAAGTATATCGTGTCCTGCTTTGCGGAAGGCTTCGATGGCGAAATCGATATCTTCCACTGTGTGCGCTGCAGAAAGCTGGGTACGGATCCTTGCCTCGTTCCGGGGCACCACGGGGAAAGAAAATCCGATGGCGTAGACACCGTATTTCAAAAGAGCTTCCGCCATGGCGGCGGCTTTTCCGGCATCGCCGATCATAACGGGGATAATGGGGTGTTCACCGGGTTTCAGGGTGAATCCGGCATCTTCAAGTCCTTTGCGGAACCGGGCGGCGAGCATGGCGATATGTTTGCGCCGTTCCGGTTCGCGTTTGACGATCTCAAGAGCTTTCAGGGCGGCTCCCGCAACAGCCGGGGAAAGGGAGTTGCTGAAAAGATAGGGGCGTGAACGCTGACGCAAAAGTTCGATGATCTCCTTGTGTCCGGCAGTATAACCGCCTCCGGCGCCGCCCAGAGCTTTGCCGAAGGTTCCGGTGACGATGTCCACTCTGCCCAGAACGCCCCGGTATTCAAGGGAACCTCTGCCGTTTTCGCCCATGAAACCTGCGGCATGTGAGTCATCCACCATGACAAGGGCATCGTACCGCTCTGCCAGGTCGCAGATCTCTTTCAAAGGCGCAATGGTTCCGTCCATGGAAAAGACGCCGTCGGTGGCGATCAGGCGGAACCGGGCATTGGCGGCTTCTTTAAGCTTGTTTTCCAGATCTTCCATATCACCGTTGGCGTAGCGGAGCCGCTGGGCTTTGCAAAGACGGATCCCGTCAATGATACTGGCGTGGTTCAAGGCATCGCTGATAACAGCATCCTCCGGTCCCAGCAGCGTTTCAAAGAGTCCGCCGTTGGCGTCGAAACAGGAGCTGTAGAGAATGGCATCGTCCATGCCGGTGAATGCGGCAACCTGTGCTTCGAGTTCCTTGTGAAGCTCCTGAGTGCCGCAGATGAAACGGACCGATCCCAAGCCGAATCCGTAACGCTCCATGGCTTCAGATGCCGCTTTGACGATCTCAGGATGATCTGCCAAACCAAGATAGTTGTTGGCGCACATGTTGAGAAGCTCCTGACCGTTGGCAAGAGTCAGGCGGGGCTTCTGGGGAGAGGAGATGATCCGCTCATTTTTATAAAGGTTGTTGGCTCTGATCTCTCCCAGAGTCTCCTGCAAAAAATTCTGAAATTTTCCGTACATTTTTCAATCCTCCCAGCTGAGAACAACTTTTCCGGATTTTCCGGAGTTCATTACATCAAACCCTTTCTGAAACTCCGTATAGTGGAATTTATGGGTTATGACAGGTGAAATATCCAATCCTGACTCAAGCATACTGGTCATCATGTACCAGGTCTCAAACATCTCTCTGCCGTAGATACCTTTGATGGTCAGACCGTTGAAGATGATTTTCCCCCAATCCACCGCTGTTCCGGGGGGCAGGATCCCCAGCTGGGCGATCTTGCCGCCGTGGCTCATGGAGTCGATCATGCCGTTAAGGGCACCGGCGTTGCCGGACATTTCAAGACCGATGTCAAAGCCTTCTTTCATGCCCAGATCTTTCATCACCTGAGCAAGGGGTGTTTCTGCCGTATTCACAGCCAGATCGACGCCCATCTTCCGAGCCAGTTCAAGGCGGTACTCATTGACATCGGTAATGACCACATAACGGGCGCCCGCATGTTTGGCGATGGCTCCAGCCATGATACCGATGGGACCGGCTCCCGTAATAAGGACATCCTCTCCCAGGACACGGAAGCTCAACGCGGTGTGTGTGGCATTGCCCAGAGGGTCAAAGCAGCTCAGCACATCGGTCCCCAGAGCAGGATTGCAGTGCCATACATTGGTCACGGGGATCACCAGATACTCGGCAAAGGCGCCATCACGGTTGACGCCTACGCCTGAAGTATTTGGGCAAAGGTGACGGCGTCCGGCAAGACAGTTGCGGCATCTGCCGCAGACGATATGTCCTTCACCGGAAACAAGTTCACCGATGGCGACATCGTGAACATTGCTGCCGAAAGCCTCAACGGTCCCCACAAATTCGTGTCCGATGGTCATGGGCGGCTTGATAGTCGCCTGAGACCAGGCATCCCAGTTGTGGATATGGACATCGGTGCCGCAGATGGAAGTTTTTCTGATCTTGATGAGGACATCGTTGACTCCGTATTCGGGGATCGGTTTTTCTACCAGTTCCAATCCGACTCCCGGACGGCTTTTGACGATCGCTTTCATGGTTCCCATGGAGAATCTCTGCCTTTCTGTAAATTTTTCCGTTTGACAAGTGACTTTCTATATACTATATTATTGAAATGGTAAAAGTCAAGGGCAAAGTTTAATATATTTAACAAAATTTTCAGAAAAACAAACATGAAGACAGACGATATCGCAACCCCGAAGGTCATAGGCAGCAATGTCCGCAAGAAACGCCATGAACGGCACTGGTCACTTGATGAGCTGGCTGAAGCAAGCGGTGTTTCCAAGGCGACTCTTTCTCAAATCGAATCCGGCAGAGTAAATCCGACAGTTGCGACACTGTGGAAAATCGCCCAAAGCCTGGAAACTGAGTTGAGTATGCTGATAAAAAGTGAAGGGGAAACATTCCGCACCTTTTCCGTCACCCGGGAAGGTGATCTGCCCCGGCTCACAGGCACAAGCGGCGTGGAGATCAAAGTTCTTTCCCCCATTACTCTTGCCGGAGAACTTGAACTCTATTTCCTCACCTTTGAACCGGGGGCGATCCTTGCTTCTGAAGCCCACGAACCCGGCAGTCACGAACTGGTCACTGTCATTTCAGGTTCCATTGAGCTTGAGGCAGGCAGAAATGCCATCAAGCTCAACCCAGGAGATGTTTTGAACTATCAATGTGATATCAGCCACCGTATCAGCAATTCAGGGGATGTCCCCGCTGTTCTGCACATGGTGGTAAAGTTCTGAAGTAAACCTTGCTTATCTTTTTTTTCTGAGAGTCACCAGCAATATTTCCCCGGGGCGCCCCAGACGCATGGGGAATCCGCGCCAGAGCCAGGTGCCGTTGGAAACAAGCAAGGTAAGCTTTCCAGTCTGATAGCGCCCGGAGACCCATCCGCCGTTGAAGGCAGCCACCAGAAGATCAAATCCCCGGATCATGCCGCCGTGGGTATGGCCTGAAAGCTGAAGATCCGCCCCAAACTCCCGGGCTTCCTCTGCTGTCTTCGGACGGTGCGACAGGTGAAGCACAAACTTTTCACGGGGGATCTTTTCAAGTGTACCTTTGACATCGTCACCGTATTTCCGGGCAAGATCCGGGGAATTTCTGAAAAAGCTCCGGGCAGCTTTGTCCCCGGTTCCCGCAAGGATGACGCCGTTGGGCAGAGTCACTGATTCATTTACCAGAAGTTTGATCTTTGATTTCCGGAAGAATCCCAGCCATGACTCCCATTCTGAGTAGAACTCATGGTTTCCCGGAACGCCCCAGACGCCCAAAGGGGCTTTCAGATCCTCAAGAGCCCCCACCGCTTTGCCGCATTTGGCAACAGATCCATCCATCAGATCCCCGCCGAGGGCGATAAGATCCGCATCAAGGGCATTGACTTGAACGGTAAGATTTCTCACCTTTTCCGGGGAAAAGGTATGGTCGATATGCAAGTCGGTGATGTAGGCGATCTTCATACCGTCTGCCCCATCGGGCAGTTGCGGGTGTTCAACGGTGTAAGAGGTCACAACAGGGGCAGCCGCCCCCAGAACAAGAGCGGTTCCGCTGAGGAGCAGTGCGGCGCAGATGATCCCCAGATTGACAAAGTTCCAGAGAGCTTGATTTTTCCGCCACTTGAAAAAGCGCAGCACCTCACTTGCTCCCAGCAAAGGCGGAATGAAATAAAAACCGCCATAGAGCAGGGCGCCTGTCATAATGATCCACTCCGGCAGAGCCGGAGCAAAGTAGTGTCCGCCGATGACACGGAATATCTGGAACTTGAAGGCTCCTGCGAACAAGGGCAGCGCCAGCAGCACTTTGACATACCATTTGACCTTCAAAGGCAGGATCATGCGCCAGATCACAAGGGCACAGAGACATACAGAGAGAAACAACATCTTCATTTTGACAGGACTCCTCTTTTCTTTTTGTTTAATATATCCCATGAAAAAGCTCTTTGCAACCTTTTCAAAGAACAAAAAGAAGAGGAGCTCTTGAATTTTCCGCAGAACGCATATATATTCTGCACCATGCAAGCAAATCACAACTGAAGTCAAGGAATAAAAACGATGCTTAAACTGACCTTTCCCGGACCGGGATTAAATGTTTCTTTTCACAATCACAGCGACATGAGTGACGGCGCAGCCCCCATTGAACTCATGTGCCGCACAGCTAAAGCCGCCGGACTGCGGGAGTTCGGCATGTCGGATCACTGGGTGATCCCTGATGACGATGCCATTGATCCCAGCTCCTGGCGCATGATCCCCGGACGGCTGGATGAATATGTGGAAAAACTTATGGCGCTGAAAAAGGAGCTTGACTGCGAAACTTTCACATTGCGCCTGGGCCTTGAGGTGGATTTCTTTTTCGGAAACAGCACTGAAGTCGTCAAAAATCTTGAAAAGTATCCTTTTGACTATCTCATCGGTTCGGTCCACTATTCAGACAGATTCCCTGTTGACCACTCCATCAAGGATTGGATCGGTCTTTCTCAGGAGGAAATCGCACAAATCTGTGAAGGTTACTGGAAAAAGCTGGAAGGTGCCGCTTCTTCCGGTCTTTACACCTTTATCGGACACCTTGACCTGCCCAAAAAATTCGGTATGGTGAACAACGCCCTCTACTATCCCCACGCCATCCGTGTCCTTGATGAAGTGCAGAAAACCGGCGGTGCCATTGAGCTCAATACTGCCGGATGGTTCAAAGAGTGCAATGAGCAGTATCCCTGCTGTGATCTGCTCAAAGAAGCCCTTGCACGCAAGATCCCGGTGGTAGTCAACGCCGATGCCCACCATCAGGATCACATCATGCGCAACTTTGCCGAGAGCGCCAAAGTTCTTGCAGCAGCAGGCTTCCCGACCCGCTGAAAGTTTTCTATCAGGCAAGGCGCCTGCCCACTGTCCGGGCAGGCACTCTTTTTTTGCCGGGACACCTCAGACTGCCTGGCAAAGTCCGGCATTTTACACATATTTCTTTTTGACTGATTATAAAACCGCTATGCCCATTTCACAGATCCCCACCAAAGATCTCAACAGAACAGAACTTCTTTACAACGCTCATTTCTGGTTCCCCAACAACGGAAACAAAGATATTTGAAGCACACTCTTTCACTCCCGCCCCTTTCCGGGGCGTATTTTATGCTTGCGAAAAGCTCTTGAGCGCCAAAGGTCCCAGCAGGGGACGGAACAGAGAACATTTGGTCTGCCAGCGGAACTCTGCCGTATTCTCTTTGAAAAGGATCTCCCAGGTATCCCGGAATGTTCCGTCAAGGTGCATCACGCTGATTTCAAGGGTGTTCTCATCTTTCCACCGGGCACAGGCGCCGACCGGATGGGGACGGAAATCCTGGATTTGGATGGTGCTCTTTCTGAAATCCCCGAAGCCTGCGTGGATCTTTTCGTCACCATAAGGTGTTTTCAAGGTCAAAGTACACATTTCGCCATCAAATACAAGGGAACCTTTTTCGATCCCTGCCGCATTGGGGTGAAAGACAAAGGAGCAATCATTCTTCCTGACCTCAAGAGAATTTTCTGCAGGGGAAATTTTCAAACTGCGGCACACTTTTTCCAAACGCGCCCGGGCAGAATCGTTTTCTTCAAGAGGAGCACTTTTCACCGCAGGCAGGAGTTTTTCCCAGAGAATATCAAGGATCCGCCCCATGTCGCTCATAGAGGAGTTGACAGCGATCGCCATATCCGCTTCGGGGAGCATCAAAGCATATTGTCCGCAGGCGCCGTCGCCCCGGAATCCGTGGCGGGAGCGCCAGAACTGGAATCCGTAGCCGCACTTCCAGTCGGGGTGTTCATTCATGGAGTTGTCCGCATGGGGTTTCACAGCTTCTTCAAGGTAATCCTCAGGGAGCAGCTGCCCCCCCTGCCATTTGCCCTTTTGCAGTATGAGCTGGGCGAATTTGGCTATATCCATAGTGGTCAGGTGGAGCCCGAATCCGCCGTAATTGGTCCCTGCGGGGCAGGAATCCCAAGGTCCGGGGGTGATCGACAAGGGTTCAAAGAGCCGGGGCATGAGATACTCTCTTACATTGAGACCGCTCTGGCGCCGGATGACAGCGCTGAGCATGTAGGTGGCAAGAGAGTTGTAAACGAAACGAGTCCCCGGTTCATATTCAAGGGGGGAGCTCAGAAATCCCCGGACCCAATCACCGGCGCTGTCGGCACGGGCAAAGGCAAAAGCGCACTGTTTGTGCCCGCTGCGCATGGTCAGAAGATCCCGCAAAGTCACTTTGAACATCTTTTCATCAGCGACACAGGAACGGTATTCGGGGAAGAAATCAACAAGGGGAGTGTCGATGGTCAAAAGTCCCTCCTGCTGAGCAAGTCCAACGGCGCATGAGGTAAAACTCTTGCTCAACGACCAGAGAGCTTGAGGAACATCTTTTACAAAAGGGCTCCAGAAACAATCGCAAATCATTTTTCCATGGCGCAGTATGATAAGCCCCTTCATAAAGTCCAATTTGCCGAACTCTTCGATCACACCTTCTATCACTGCGGAAGAAACTCCCTGGGACTCAGGGGTTGCCTTGATAAATTCATAACTCATAACAAAATCATCCTTCAATTATCATTGATTTTCAATTCGGGAAATTTTTTGATCCACAACTCCGGAGAGTTCCGGAATGTATCAGGCGTCACTCCGAAACGCTCCCGGAACTTGCGGTGAAAAGCGGTCACACCTGAAAAATGGACCTCTTTAACGATCCGGGCTATGGGCAGCGAACTTTGCACAAGCTGCCTTGCCGCCGCATCAAGCCGGAACTCAAGCACATAATTTTTCGGGGAAACCTCAAAAAAGCGTTTCCACTCCCTGAAAAAAGCGGCATGGGAAAAACCGAATTTCGCCGCCACCTCGTCGCAGTTGATCTCCCGGTCATAGTGGTGGAGCAGATAAAGTGCCGCCTTCTGGATGCGGTTTGCAGAGCCTTCATCTGCAGCGGCAGGTTCCCGCTGCTGCAAAAGCTCCTGTATGATCTGAAAGCACACAAGATCCAGCTGATCTGCCATACCCGGTACGGTATAACACCGCACCAGCTGCCGCCAGCGGTTGATAAGGCGCTGTAATTCATCGTTCAACTGTATGGGCCAGTAGAGTTCCTCCGGGATCATCCCCCACGCGTCAAGAAGTTCCTCCTGTTCCCGGTCAAAGGAAAAAGAGATGGTGTCCCGGGGCTTTTCCCCGGCAAGGAGCAGTTTGGAACCGATACGCTTGAACACTGTATTGGGGAAGGGTATCTTCATGGAGTTACCGTTGATCTGATCCTCACACAAGGATGCCGCAGATCCCAGGCGCAGACTGACTTCAAAAAAACGGCTGATGTGGGGCACGCCGTTTGAACGGAAACAACTGCCGTTGCAATAAAAAAGCCGCGCCGCACGCAAAGGGAAATTCCTCTGCCGCACCAGATCACCGATATATGGACTTGTCCATGACATATTGAAGCTGTTCCTGTTGTCAAAAAAATATACAGTTTGTTAAATATAGTCTCCGAAACTCCATTTTTCAAGTAAAAATTTTATAAAAAGTCCACCTCAGTGATACATTTTAACACTCTTATTTGATACAACACGACCTTGCGTTTTTTAAATGAACTGTTATATTATCCCCATATCTCCAAACGAAAGGAAGAAAATGAAACATTATGACATCGTTGTTTGCGGCGGCGGCATAGCAGGTGTTGCAGCGGCACTTGCGGCAGCACGGCGCGGCAAAAAGGTGCTTCTGGTGGAAAAACAATCGGTTCTGGGGGGACTTGCCACCTCAGGGTTGATTTACATTTACCTCCCCATCTCAGATGACCATGACAGGATCATTGCTTCATCCATCACAGAAGAACTGCTGCTCAACTGTCAGGAGTACGGACCCTTTTCCCTCTCTGAAAAATGGAGCGGTACAAAAGAGGGCTATCCAGGCAATGAAAGGGATGCCTGTCTTTGCTGTTTTTCCCCGGCAGGGTACATGCTGACCCTTGACAAAATGGTCCGCAGCTCCGGAGCGGAACTCCGGCTTGAGACCACTGTCACAGGCGTTCGGTGCGACGGAGAAAACAACCTGAAAGAAGTTGAACTTTTCTGCGGCTGCGAAAAAGAAAATATCAGTGCCGATTGTTTTATCGACGCCACGGGAGGAGCTTATGTGCTGCGCATGGCAGGAAATAAAGTGTTCCCTGAAACCAACTACCACAATCCCTGGATCATGGAGCTCAACGAAGAAAAGGCAAATGTATTCCCTTTCACAGATAAACTCCATATCCAACCCATGACCATGCCCGAAGTTGACGGCTCCATGCCTCAGGTATTGAGCGCTGCGGAGCTTCAGGAGTTTTTGCGCCGTCAGTTTCAGGTGATCCGTAACTATTACGATGGCATGACGCCTGAGGAACGAAAGGTCAATTATCCTGTTCATCTGCCCATGATGCCCCAGACCCGCAAGATCGCCCGTATCGACGCCTTAAAAGAGATCCAGAGCGGCGCAGCAGGACTCCGGGTGGAAGATTCCATCGGCGTTGCTGCTGACTGGCGCAAGAGAGCTCCGGCATGGGAGACTCCCTACGGCGCCCTGATCCCCCGGCAGGTGGGAAACGCCCTTGCCGCCGGACGCTGTATCAACTCTTCCGGGGATGCCTGGGAGATATTCCGGGTGATCCCCGCCGCAGCCATGACGGGAGAAGCTGCCGGTGCCGCCGCTGTCCTTGCCTCAGAGCGGGGTGTCTCCCCTGCAAAGATCCCTGTGGAAGATCTGCAGCAGGAGTTGAGAAAAAACAAAGTTATCATGCACATTGCAGACGGATATACATTGAGTTGAAAAGCAAAAGGAAAAAAGCATTATGAAAAGAAGATTTACCCTCATCGAACTTCTTGTGAGTAAAACTTGTCAAACAGGTGTTTTGCCGTTGTATTACCTGAAAAAAGAGAACAAAAAAATGCCTTATTATGCTTGCGAAGAAAGCGCTTCATGCCCCAACGGGGCGCTTCATATTTTCCGCAGGAAAATGCTTC